>JAEZDP010000164.1 GCA_023418055.1 Acidobacteriota bacterium | reverse complement strand
GGCATGGGGCGACCGAGCGCCGCTTCGAGCCTCGCATTGGACAGGGCACAGTACACGGGGCGCCTGGCGCGCATCGTGACGTCGTGCACCGAGGTCAACCGGAGCAGGTCGTGTGACACGCCGAGCGCGTCGGCCGCCTCGCGTCCCACGTCGGACCAACTGCCGAGGCCCGCATTGACGCAGTGATACAGCCCTGGAGCGGCCGTGCGAGCCAGCAGGTCGCGCGTGGCCTGCACCACATCCGCCACGTAGCTGGGCGAGACGACGCGGTCGGTGAACACCGGCGCCTGACGTCCCTCGCGCAGCGCCTGGACGATGCGGTCGACGCTGCTGCGTGCCGCCGGTCCGCCAAACAGGCTCTCGACCCGCAGGACGTACGTCCTGGGCGCGTCGAGCGCAAACCACTCGCCGAGCAACTTCGACATGCCGTACACGCCGACGGGACGTGCGCGGTCCGTCTCGGTATAGGGCTCGTGCGCCTCGCCATCGAACACGAAGTCGGTGCTGTAGTGGACGAGCACCGCGGAGCTCTCCCGCGCCGCCCGCGCCATCGCACGCACTGCGAGTGCATTCACCTGCAGGGCCGGCTCCGGGTCGTCTTCCGCCCCGGCCACGTTGTTGTAGGCCGTGCAGTTGACGATCACGTCGGGCGCGTGTGACACCACCGTCCGCGCGAGCGCGTCGGCGTCGGTGACATCGACGTCCCTGCGTCCGAGTCCGACGACCTCTTCCGCGCCGACGGCGTCCACGAAGGCGCTGCCCAGTTGTCCGTGCGCACCCAGCACCAGCCATCTCATCGGAACGCCTCGATCTTCGTGTCGTCGAGCACACCCTCCCAGCGCGCCACGACGGCCGTCGCGAGGCAGTTGCCCGTGACGTTGACGGCGGTGCGGCCCATGTCGAGCACCTGATCGATGCCGAGCAGGATCGCTGCGCCCTCGAGCGGCAGGCCGAAGGTGGTGAGCGCCGCGGTCAGCACGACGAGCGCGCCGCGCGGCACACCGGCCACGCCTTTGCTCGTGAGCATCAGCGTGACCATCATCAGGACCTGCTGGCCCAGCGTCAGATCGATGCCCGCCAGTTGCGCGACGAAGATACTCGCGATCGACAGGTACAGCGTCGAGCCGTCGAGGTTGAAGCTGTAGCCGGTCGGCAGCACGAATCCGACGATGTTGCGGGGGACCCCGAAGCGCTCCATCACCTCGAGGGCTTTGGGCAGGGCGGCCTCGGAACTGGCCGTGGTGAAGGCGATGACGAAGGGCTCGCGGATGGCCTTCAGGAACGTGAAGAACGGCACGCGGATGATGAGCGCGACGCCGCCGATCACGATGAACAGGAAGATCACGAGGCCGAGGTACATCACCAGCACCAGCTTGCCGAGCGTCAGCAGGATGGCGAGGCCCTTGCCGCCCACGGTGGCCGCCATGGCGGCAAAGACACCGACAGGCGCAAAGCGCATGACGAGTGCGGTGAAGCGGAACATCACCTGCGCGACGCCATCGAGGAACTCGGTGACGGCGCGGCCGCGTTCGCCGAGTGTCGCCAGCGCCACGCCGAAAAACGTGGCAAAGACCACCACCTGGAGGATGTCGCCGCGCGCCATCGCGTCGAAGACCGACGTCGGGAACATGTGCAGCACGATGTCCCAGCCGCTCTGCTGGCGCTGGGCCATGGCCGACAGGTTGGGAGCGGCGTCGGCTGCCACCTGCACGCCCGCTCCGGGCTGGAAGACATTGACGAGCGCGAGCCCGAGGACGAGCGAGATGACGGCGCCGATCTGGAAGTAGACCATCGCCTTCAGGCCGATGCGGCCCATCGACCGGACGTCGCCGGTGCCGGCGATGCCGACGACCAGCGTCGAGAACAGCAGCGGCGCGATGATCATCTTGATCATGCGCAGGAAGATGTCGGCCAGCGGCTTGATGCTGGTGGCCAGCTCCGGGGCCACGGCCCCGAGCAGCACGCCGAGCCCGAGCCCGATGAAGATCTGGATGGTGAGACTCGGCATGGGGTCAGGTCTGCGGCGTGTCGGTCGTGGGGTCAGGTCTGCAATCGGCGCTCGTGGGGTCAGACCTGCCGGTAGAAGGCCGCGCCCGCCTCAACCACATGCCGTTGCTGCGCCTCGGTGAGCTCACTGTAAATCGGCAGCGCCAGCGTCTCGGCGGCCGCCTGCTCGGCCACCGGATACTGGCCTGGAGCCCCGCCGAGGTCCGCGAAACAGGGCTGCAGGTGGAACGGGACGGGATAGTAGACCTCGCAGCCCACGCCGTGCTCCTGCAGCCACGCCTTGAGCGCATCCCGCCGCTCGGCGCGCACCACGAACTGGTTGTAGATGTGGCGACGGCCCGGCAGTTCGGACGGCATGACGACCGGCACATCGGCCGCGAGATCAGCAAACAGGCGCCGGTACCGGTCGGCGTTGCGCCGCCGCGCCTCGGTCCAACCGGCCAGATACCGCAGCTTGACGCGCAGGACCGCGGCCTGGATGGCCGCCATGCGGAAGTTCCCACCGATGCGCTCGTGGTGGTACGTCCGCTGGGCGCCATGCACCCGCAGCAGCCGGATGCGCGCCGCAAGCGCCTCGTCCTGCACCGTGACGAGTCCGGCATCACCGGCAGCGCCCAGGTTCTTGCTCGGGTAGAACGAAAAACAGCCCACCTGCCCCAGCGTGCCCAGCGCCGCATCGTGCCAGGTGGCGCCGATGGCCTGAGCCGCGTCCTCGATCACGGTCAACCCGGCACGCGTCGCGAGCGCCAGCACCTCGTCCATCGCCGCCGCCTGACCGAACAGGTGCACGGGGACGATCGCCTTCGTCCGTTCCGTGATGGCGGCCTCCGCCTTCGCGACATCGAGGTTGAAGGTGACCGGGTCGATGTCCACGAACACGGGCCGGGCCCCCACGCGCTGCACACAGCCCGCCGTGGCGAAGAAAGAGTAGGTGGGCACGATGACCTCGTCGCCGGGGCCCAGTTCCAGCGCCATCATCGCCACCAGCAGGGCGTCGGTGCCCGACGAGACGCCAATGGCATGCGCGGCACCAAGGTAAGCGGCGACTTCCGCTTCGAACGCCTCGACCTCCGCCCCCAGGATGAACTGCTGCGTGTCGACGATGCGCGTGACGGCCTCGACGACCTCGTCACGAATCGGCGCGTACTGGGCGGCCAGGTCGAGCAGCGGCACGTTCATCACAGGGCAGCATGCTACACGACCGCAGACGGTCAACGACACACCGACGCCCGCCGGACGCCTGCGGCCCTTCACCCGGCCCGGTCACCGGCGACCTGGCAGGCAGGCGAGTTCCCAGAGCACGTCCTCGCCGTCGCGCGTCAGCACACGCAGTCGAGGGTGGTCCTGCGCCACGGCGATCGCCGGGCGGAAATCCAGGAACGGCCGTTGCGCATGGGCCACCACGTACCGCGTGCCGACCGCGCACAGCGCGTCGAGCGCCCCGTCCGACGGGAACGTGGCCACCGCCGCCATGCGGACGTGGTAGTCGGGCGGCGAAAAGCGCGAGAACCCGTTCACGATGGGGAACCAGTGCCGCGTGCCGTACCACTGGTAGTCCGCGTCGTACCACGACAGCGGCGTGTTCC
>JAEZDP010000296.1 GCA_023418055.1 Acidobacteriota bacterium | reverse complement strand
GCGACAGCCGCACTCGCAACCAGCAGGGCCTCGGCATCGGCCTCACGCTGGTGCGCCGGCTCGTCGAACTGCATGGCGGCCGTGCCTGGGCCGAGAGCGAGGGCGAAGGGCGCGGCAGCACCTTCGTCATCCGCCTGCCTCGCGCGGCCGTCCCGGCCGTGGCGGACGCGTCGCGCGTGACGACGCCCGTCCCGGGCGACACGGGTGTCAGGGGGCGCCGCGTGCTGGTGGTCGACGACAATGCCGACGCGGCCACCATGGTGGCCACGCTGCTGACGCTATCGGGCCACGACGTCCGCACCGCCTTCACCGGCACCGAAGCATTGGCCGTGCTTGCCGATTTCCCAGCGGACGTCGGCCTCCTCGACATCGGCATGCCCGGCATGAGCGGCTACGAGCTGGCGCGGCGCATCCGGGAGGACGCGCGCCACGGCGCCATCACACTCGTGGCGGTGACCGGCTGGGGGCAGGACGAGGACCGGCGCCAGTCGCAGGAGGCGGGCTTCGACCACCATCTCACCAAGCCCGTGGATGCCGACGAGGTGCTGGCGCTGCTCGCACGGCCTTCCTAGGTGGATGTCGCGTCGGGCAGTCACGACGCCGCCTGACGCCTACTTCGCCCAGGGGGGTACGACCCCCATCTCGAGATCGAAGACAAACGGCCCGAGCAAGAGCAGCAGCCCGACGACAATCGGCACCAGCACCACGTTCAACAGAAACCCCGCCCGAATCATCTGTGACAGCGGCACCACCCCGCTGCCGTACACGATCGCGTTGGGTGGGGTGCCGACTGGCAGCATGTACGAGCAGTTGGCCGCAAGCGCGGTGGGCACGAGGAACAGCAGCGGGTTCTCGCCCAGGCTCAGCGCGAGGGCCCCGGCAATCGGCAGGAACGTCGCGGCCGTCGCGGTGTTGCTGGTCAGCTCGGTCAACAGCAGGATGCCGAAGCTCACCACGGCGAGGACGGCCACTGTGGGCAACGCGTCGAGCGCACTGGCGAGGCTTCCGAGGTACGCCGCGAGGCCGTGCGTCTCGATGTTGCCGGCCAGGCTGAGCCCCCCACCAAACAGCAGCAGCACGCCCCAGGGGAGGTCGCGCGCCGCCTCCCAACTCATGACGTACTCCCCCCGCGCGCGATCGACAGGGACGAGAAACAGCACCAGGGCCCCGGCAATGGCGATCGATGTGTCCGACACCAGCGGGACGACACGCGCCAGCAGCGGTTGGAACACCCAGCCGGCGGCCGTCAGCACGAAGACGATACCGGCGACGCGCTCGCCACGCCCGACGCGTCCGAGCCGCGTCCGCTCTTCGGCGATGAGCGCCGCCATGCCCGGCAACTCTGATGCCCCCAGCGTGAACATCACCCGCGTGAGGACGAGGTAGACGAAGACCAGCGACACCGCCGCCACCGGCACGCCGAGCAGCATCCACTGACCGAAGCCGATGGTGATCTGGTAGACCTCACTCAGGTACGCGGCCAGCAGCGCGTTTGGGGGCGTGCCGATGAGCGTGGCCATCCCGCCGGTCGTCGCCCCGTAGGCCACCGACAGCATCAGCGCCAGGGCGAAATCTCGCTGCTCTCGATCGCCGGGCCCGCGCGCCGGGCACAACTGCACCACCGACATCGCAATCGGCAGCATCATCAGCGCGGTCGCCGTGTTGCTCACCCACATGCTGATGAGACCGGAAGCCAGCAGGAACCCGCCGATGATCGCCGTGGGCCGGGTGCCGAGACGGCCGACCAGCGCAATCGCGATGCGCCGATGCAGCCCCCAGCGCTGCATGGCCATCGCGATGAGGAAGCCGCCGAGGAACAGGAAGATGATCGGGTTGGCGTAAGGCGCCGTCGTCGTGCGGATGTCGCCGAGGCCGAGCAGCGGAAAGAGCACCAGCGGCAGCAGCGCCGTCACCGGGATGGGCAGCGGTTCGGTGATCCAGAAGATCGCCATGAGCAGCCCGACGCCGGCCGTACGCCAGCCTTCGGGGCTGAGGCCCTCGGGCGGCGGCCACACGAGCGTGGCGAGCAGCGCGGCCAGCCCGAGTGCCAGCCCCACGAGCTGCCGACGATCACGCGGGGCCTCCGGAGCGTGCGTGTCCGCAGGCGACGGCGGGAGAGGTGTTGGGTCGGTCGTCACGAAAGGCGGGCCGAGGAGAGGGTCACGCGCAGGATGATAGTGCGTCAGTGCAGGCGCCGCATCACGTCGATGAGGGCCGCCTTGCCCTCGATGCCGACGCCTGGCAGGTCTGGCAGGTGCACGTGCCCATCGATGACGGGCGTGTCGTCGGCAAAGCCGCCGAACGGCTCGAAGACACCCGGATACGACTCGTTGCCGCCCAGCCCGAGGCCCGCGGCGATGTTGAGCGACATCTGAAGGCCGCCGTGGGGAATGCATCGGCGCGCCGACCAGCCGTGCTCGTCGAGCATCGCCAGGATGCGGAGGTACTCGACCAGGCCATACGACAGGGCACAGTCGAACTGCAGCCAGTCGCGGTCTGGACGCATCCCGCCGTACCGGATCAGGTTGCGGGCATCCTGCATCGAGAACAAGTTCTCGCCCGTGGCCATGGGCGCCGCGTAGTGCGCCGACAGTTCGGCCTGGAGTGCGTAGTCGAGCGGATCGCCGGCCTCCTCGTACCAGAACAGGCCGTAAGGTTCGAGCGCCCGCGCGTAGGCCAGCGCGGTCGGCAGGTCGAAACGCCCGTTGGCATCCACGGCCAGCCGCCGCCCTTCGCCGACCACGGCCAGGACCGCTTCGATGCGGGCCAGGTCCTCGGCCAGTGACGCGCCACCGATCTTCATCTTGACGACCGTGTAGCCCAGGTCGAGGTAGCGCCGCATCTCGTCCTGGAGCGCTTCCAGCCCCTTGCCCGGGTGGTAGTAGCCGCCCGCCGCGTAGACGAAGACCCGCGCGTCGGCCGTGCCGCCCCGATAGCGGTCGGCCAGCAGGCGGTAGAGCGGTTGGCCCGCAATCTTGGCCACCGCATCCCAGACCGCCATGTCCAGCGTGCCGATGGCCACCGAACGTTCCCCGTGGCCGCCGGGCTTTTCGTTGGCAAACATCGCCGCCCAGACGCGATGGGGGTCGAAGTTGGTGCCACTGTCGTCGAGCAGCGATGCCGGGGCGGCCTCGAGCACCCGCGGCACGAACCGTTCGGCCAGCAGGCCGGGTTGCGCGTAGCGGCCGTTCGAGTGGAAGCCGTAGCCCACCACGTGCCGGCCGTCGCGGACGACGTCGGTGACCAGCGCGACGACGCTGACGGTCATCTTCGAGAAGTCGATGTAGGCGTTGCGGATGCTGGACGCGATGGGAACCACGTCGGAGTGGATGGCCGTGATGCGCATGAGCAGGCCCAGTCTACTGTCGGCGCTGACGCGGGTCGACCCTCCGCACGGCGGCGCCCCCGCTCCCCCGCCGGGCTCACGGCTTGGGAATGCGCAGCGTCGCGCTGATCATCGCGCTGCCGCTGGCCGCGTAGACCAGCACCAGCGGGTGGAGGGCAGCCGGCCCGAGGCGCAGCGTGCCGAGCCAGATGTCATCGCCCGTCCTGCCCGTCCAGAGCAGCACCGCCAGCAGTGCCACGAGGAGGATGCTCGTGGGGATGGGCGTGCCCTCGAAGTGCGTGACCTTGCCGGTGGCCTGGTCGGCCAGCGCGTCGGCCGTCACGTTGAACCGCGCCAGGCGACTCACGCCGCACGCCACGAAGTACGTGAGAACCACCATGTCCCAGCCCCCTCGCAGGCCGAGCGTGTAGCCGAGCACGGCGGGGGCCACGCCGAAGGAGATGACGTCGGCCAGCGAGTCGAGATCGGCGCCGAGCCTCGACTGGCGGGACCGGCTGAGGCGCGCCACGTAGCCGTCGAGGACGTCGCACACCAGGGCCAGGACGAGCAGCCCACAGGACCACCACAGCAGGTCGGGGCGGCCGGTGGCCATCGACTCGAGGCAGAGGAAGATCGCCAGCGTCCCGCAGGCGGCATTGCCGATGGTCAACGCGTCGGCCGGCGTGTACGACCGCAGCAACGAGAGATGCCGGGGCTCGTCTCGGGGCATGCCGCATCGTGACACAAAGCGACGGCCTACCGACGATATCGTCGGCGGACCGGCACTCGTCGGAGGCGCACACGCCGCATGGGGGCGTCGGCGCGTTCGAGATTGCAGGTTCCGGGCCACTTTTGATCGGCACATTTCGTGCACCGTCGAGGTGTGCGGATGACTCGGCACTCCATCAAGCAGAAGCTGACGCTCGTCAGCATGGCCGCGACGACCGCCGCGCTGCTGCTCGCGTGCCTGCTTTTCCTGGCTGACGACTACGTCAACTTCCGCGACGCCGAAGTCCGTGCGCTCGAGACACTCGGCACCACGATCGGGGCCGGCAGCATGGCGGCGCTGAGCTTCGACGATGCACATACCGCCCGCGAGTCGCTCGAGACCCTGAGCGCGCATGCGAACGTGACGTCCGCACGGGTGCACGCGGCCGACGGCACCCTGTTTGCCCAGTACGTGCGGCGGTCGCCGGCCGTCACGCGGGTCGACCAGGTGGATGTCCCCAGCCATGGGCACGACGTCACGTGGACGTACATCGAGGTCGTGCAGCCCATCACGCTGGCCGGCGAGCGCATCGGCACCATCGTCCTGCGCGCCTCGCGCGACGCGCAGTTTGCGCGCATCCGCCGTTTCGCCGGTATCGCCGCCGCCATCATCGTCGCCTCGTGGCTGGTGGCCTTCCTCATCACGGCGCGCCTGCAGCGCCTGGTCTCCGGTCCCGTGCTGCGGCTGGCACGCGCCGCCGCCGACGTGTCGCGCGACCGCAACTACGCCGTGCGGGTCGCCAGGACGAGCGACGACGAGGTGGGCGACCTGGTGACCGGCTTCAACCAGATGCTCGAGCAGA
>JAEZDP010000074.1 GCA_023418055.1 Acidobacteriota bacterium | reverse complement strand
GTAAGAGCGCACCGCGCGGCCGGTAACGGACGTGGCAGGCAAAACCCCGCACGGAGCAAGACCAAATAGGGAGGCGCTCGAGGACGGCCCGTCCGAAGCCTCCGGGTAGGTTGCTCGAGGCCGTCAGCAATGCCGGTCCCAGAGGAATGATCGTCACTCCGGCCCTGTCGTCAGACGGGGACGGGGACAGAATTCGGCTTATCGGTCGACTGTCGCTTTCTCCCGCCGCCATGGAGCGGCCCGTTACTTCGCCTCGCATGCCCAACTATCTCGTCACAGGAGGAGCCGGCTTCATCGGCTCGCACATGGTCGAAGCGCTCCGCCGCAGGGGCGATCGTGTCCGCGTGGTCGACAACCTCGTCACCGGCCACCGCCACAACCTCGCGCACATCGACGAGGTCGAGTTCATCGAGGGTGATCTGGCGGACCTCGAGGTCGCGCGGCGCGCGATGGACGGCATCGAGTACGTGCTGCACCAGGCGGCCATTCCCTCGGTGCCACGCTCGATCGAAGATCCGGTCACGTCCAATCGCGCCAACATCGACGCCGCGTTGAACGTGCTCGTGGCGGCGCGCGATGCCGGCGTGAAGCGCGTGGTCTACGCCGGCAGTTCCTCGGCGTACGGCAACAGCGCCACGCTGCCCAAGCGCGAAGACATGCCGACGGCGCCACTGTCGCCCTACGCGCTGCAGAAGCTGGTCGCCGAGCAGTACATGCAGATGTTCACCACGCTGTACGGCCTCTCGACCGTGACCATCCGCTACTTCAACGTCTTCGGGCCCAGGCAGGATCCGTCCTCACCCTACTCCGGCGTGATCTCGCTGTTTGTCCGCCACGCCCTCGAGGGGCGGGCGCCCACCATCCACGGCGACGGCGAGCAGACGCGCGACTTCACCTACGTGGCCAATGTGGTGGATGGCGCGCTGCGTGCGGCCACCGCTCCGGCAGAGGCCAGCGGCCAGGTCATCAACGTCGCCACGGGACACCGCATCTCGCTCAACGACCTCTGGCGCACGCTGCAGCGCATCACCGGCAGTGCGCTCACGCCAACCTACGGGGCGCCGCGGGCGGGCGATGTCCGCGACTCGCTTGCCGACATCTCGAAGGCCGAACGCCTGCTCGGCTATCGGCCTGTCGTCGATCTCGAGACCGGCCTCAAGTCCACGCTCGAGTGGTTTGCGGCCGACGGCCGCGCCTGATCCGGGGCAACGCCGGTTGCGCGCGGGGAACGCCAGCTGACGGCTCGCCGCCGCGCCCTGCACGGCGCTCGCGTCACGCGCGTCACGCAATGGCTTTGTCAGCAGCTGCTTACAGATACCCCCCGCCGCGCGCGGGTGCTGGCGCGCGCCTTGCTCCGAGGTGCGGCGGCGGCGCCGGTGCCCTGACGTCTGTTCGACGGGCGAGTTCCTCCGGCCTCTACCGGCGCCGCCCTCGCTGACCCCTGCCCACTGACGTCCCCGCCGCCGCACGAGCCCTGCACCCGCCGCGGGCCGTCACGTCCGACGCTCAGCCCGCCCTCGACCGCGATGCCCTTCCGACGTCGTCGGCCATGCCTCGCCTTCTTCCACACTCCGCGCGGGTACTCCAGCCCCGCCACGGCGGTTGCGTCGCGTCAACCAGCGTTGTCGCCCCGGCAGGCTTCGCCCCGGCCTTCGGAGGCCGACCTTCGCGTGCGCTTGGCGAGCGAAATCGTTGTTGCAGCGATGCTTACGCAACCGACGCCATGCCGGCCGCCATGGCGGCCCGGTCCTTGCTCTTGGAGATTGGTGCACGGCGCGGCTCGCGTCCAGGCAGTCAGAGGACGAGCCGACATCCCGGCCTGAGTCGCCGCCGTGTCACCCCAATGAAGGAGGACACGATGAAGAGTCTGATCATTGTCTCGCTGTTTGCCGGCGCATTTGCGCCCACGGGCCCTGTCGCCGCGGCGCCGCTGGCCGTGGCCCAGGAACGACCGGCACCACCGGCCAAGGCCGCCGCCGGTCTGGTCAACCTCAACACGGCCGACGCCTCGGCGCTCGAGTCGTTGCCCGGCATCGGGCCTGCCACGGCCAAACGCATCCTCGAGTATCGCGAGAAGAACGGCCCCTTCAAGAAGCTCGAAGACATCATGAACGTGAAGGGCATCGGCGAGAAGGCGTTCCTCCGCCTGCGTCCTCAGCTCACAATCGGTGGGCCGGCATCCCCGGCTCCTACGCAGCCGTGACACTGGTGCGCGGAGCCGGGGTGGCAGCACCACCCCGGCCCGTGGACCGTCGCGACACGCCAGCAGGTCGGTCGCGCGGGACGGCCGGCATCTCTGTGCTGGAGCTGGTGGTCGTACTTGCGCTCACCCTCGTCGGCAGCGCCATCGGGCTGAGTGCCTTTCGCGACATCGCCGCCGAGCGGGGAGGCCGCGAAGCCGCGCGGCAGCTGATGCACGACTTGCAGGCCATCGCCTACGCCGCTCGGCGCAGCGGCACCACCCATGCCGCTCGCCTCACCACCGCCTCGCCGCCGACGCTCGAGGTGTTCGTCGACGGGAATGGCAATGGCGTGCGTGCCGTCGACATCGCTGGCGGCATCGATCGGCCGACTGGGCCGCCACGTCACGCCTTCACCCAGGCACCCGCCCTCCTGGCCATCGTCCGAGACGTGCCCACGACGGACCATGGGGGCACGCTGGCGGCCGGCAGTGCGCCGGTCCGGTTCGGGGTGACGCCGTTCATCAGCTTCAGTGCGCACCGCACTGGAACCTCGGGGTCGATCTACGTGGCAGGGCCTACGGGCGCGCAGTACGCCATCCGCGTGCTGGGGACCACCGGCCGCCTCCGTCTCCTGTGTCTCGAGACGCGCGCGATGGTGTGGGAGGGATGCTGAGATGGACGATTTCGTGCTCGGCGAACGGCGCCAGGAGCCCCGCACCAGCGGGCACGCCCTGCCACCCACGTTTCTCATCGTCGCACCCGGCCTCCGCGTGACGGACATCGTCGATGCCTCGGCCTCGGGGGTGCGGCTGCGCACGAGCGTGCCGCTACGACCAGGGCGCACCCTGGTCCTCCGGCGGCGTGAAGACGCGCAGCGGCCCGAGCAGGCGCTTGTCGGCCTGATCCTGCGCTGCTGGGTACAGAGACTCGGCCGTGCGGGCGTGACCTTCGAGGCCGCGCTGCGGCTGACCCCATCGTCGTAGCAGGCCGGGGGGTGCGTAGCAACTACGCACCCCCGTGTACTGGGTTCGCACGCCACGTGCACGAGGCGCCGTTTTGCTACCTCCGGGCGCCTGTCACGGCCTCGCGCGTGCGGCATCGGACTTGGAATGGCTCCTCATGTGAGGAATGTGCTGACCTCCTGGAGGACGCAATGACGGACCTGCCCACGGTCATGCTCGAGCAGACATCCGCCGGCCAGGCGTATCGCGAGCGGCTGCTCGATATGATGTTGACGCTTGCCACGAGCGACGCCCCTGATGGTCTCGACCAGGTCGAGAGCGCGCTGGCGGCCTCCTGTCATCTCGACTACGTGCACATCCTCACGCCAGACGAACCGGAAGACGAGGCCAAGGGCGACCGTCCGGTCGTCGTCATCCGCACGGACAACGGCGTGAGGTTCCACGCGTGGCCGCCTGAGCGGCTCGCAACTGCCGATGTGCAGCAGGCGCTTCGGCTGGCGGCGAGGTTCGTCCCCCGGCTGCAGCGGCGGGCGGCAGCGCCTCTCGCGGCAGGCACTGCCGACGATTGGTCTCGGTGCGGCGGCCTCGTGGGGCAGAGCGGCGTCATGCGCGTCCTGCACGAACGTATCGCCCGGGTGGCGCGGTGTACGTTCAGCGTGCTCATCGAAGGCGAGAGCGGTGTAGGGAAGGAGCTGGTCGCACGTCACGTGCATGCCATCAGCGCACGACGGCGCGGGCCCTTCGTGGCCGTCAACTGCGCCGCGATCGTCGAATCGCTGCTCGAGGCTGAGCTGTTCGGCATCGAGGAGCGCACCGCGACAGGCGTGCGAGGCCGGCGGGGGAAGTTCGAACAGGCCGACGGGGGCACGCTGTTTCTCGACGAGGTGTCCGATCTCTCATCCTCTGCGCAGGCCAAGCTGTTGCGGGCGATTCAGGACCTGGCCGTGGAACGCGTGGGCAGCCAGATGATGCGGAAACTCAACGTCCGCATCATCGCCGCGACCAATCGGCCGCTCGAGGGTGCGGTGGCCACGGGACACTTCCGCCGCGACTTGTTCTACCGGTTGAATGCGATCGAGATTACGGTTCCGCCGCTGCGGGCGAGGCGTGAGGACATCCCGCTGCTCGTGACCACGCTGCTGCAGCGCTACAGGCAGGAGCAGCCGTACCGGCTGTCGGCGCGCGCGCTCGATGCGCTCCTGGTGCACGAGTGGCCGGGTAACGTCCGTGAACTCGAACGTGTCGTCGAGCGGGCCGTCACGCTGGCATCAGGCGATCTCATCGACATCGACGACCTGCCCGACAGCGTCACGGGCCGGTACCGTGAGGTGACCACGCAGGCGCCAGGGGACGTCGACCAGAGTATGCGGGCGTGGGGGGCACGCTACGCCCGCATGGTGCTGGCGAGGACCAACGGCAACAAGCGGGAGGCCTGCCGGCTGCTGGACATCAGCTACCACACACTCCAGTCGTACCTGGCCTACGGCGACGCCACCCGCTCCGTCGTGTCGCTGCCTGCACCAGCCGGTCCGACAACGGCCGGTGCAGACGACGACACATATCCGCTGCCGCGTGGCCATGGCGCAGCGGTGGTGCACGACGGTCCGGGACCTGAGGGGCCGCCGTGACGAAGGTCAGGCGACCACCTTGGCCATGTCGGCACGCAGGTCCGACAGCGCCGCACGTTCGAGGCGACCCATCTCCTGGGCGGCCTGTCGGGCCAGCGCCGCGATCGACATCGGCGCGAAGGCCTCGGCGGCCTCCTCGAAGACTTCCTGGAAGTCGTGCCAGTGGACCACGCCAATCTGCAGGGCGTCGCTTGGAAGGACATGGGCCTTCTGGCGTCCTTCGTGACCCGCCCCACGCCCGTCGAGCGGATGGGCG
>JAEZDP010000439.1 GCA_023418055.1 Acidobacteriota bacterium | reverse complement strand
GTCTGGTACGGGGGCAGGTCGGGTCGCTGTTCGCGGACGCGGCTGGCGGTGCCGCGGGCCTGCATCTCGAGCACTACCTGTACCAGAAGACCGTGCGCAGCGAACACAGCTGGGGATTCTCGCTGTCCATCGGGAAGTGGCTGGCGCTGGGCAGCAAGGATCGGGAGACGCTGACCAGGGTGGATCGACACAACGTGGACGGCGCCATTCAGCGCTCGTACGTCGGCAGCCGTGGCTACCGCAACGAAGGCGACAAGCACGACCGATGGAGTGCGGACCTTTCGGTGTCCATGGCGGGCTACTCGCGCGCGGCCGTGCCACTCGTGTCCGAGTTCGACACCGGCCTGGCTCTCAACTGGTTCGAGCCGCCGAAGAAGCTCGACAAGGACACGCTGGCGGGGTGGCTCGACCTCGCGGCATTGTGGGGCGTCATCACCGACGACGAGACGTCGCACTGGCAGGAGCAACTCACATCCGCACTCAAACAGCCGTGCACGCTCGTCGCACAACTCATCTTCCCGCACGACGCGTTTGCGCTGATGCGCCCACTGGTTGCCAGGGCCGACGCGGCGGCACTTGGCCCGGCCCTCGGCGCGGCGATGCCGTGGATGGACCTTCCGGGACGTCGTTCTCCGGTGATCCGCCGGACGTTGTACGGGCCGCTGTGGACGCACTATCTGTCTGACCGCGACCACGTGCAGCGCCGTGGCCGCGACTTCGCGCCGATGGCACGGCAGCACCTCCAGCAACAAGGACTGCCCCACCTGGCGGCGATGGAGCGTCTCTACGAGGTCACACCAAGCAGGCCTCACGACGACCGCCTGTTCTGCGGACTCATCGATCTGAACACACGCACCCTGCAGCAGTGCCACGACTTCCTGAACGCGGTGCGCCGGCTGCATGCCGACACGCTCAGCACGGCACCCGATCACGGAGTCATCGCACGTGTCTTCGACGACATGGAGAGCTTCTGGGCGCAGGGGCATCACGTGCAGAGCCTTGGCGCCTACCTGCTTGGCGTGGCGCGGGATGCAGCAGTCCTTGCGCACGTCACCCGATCCACGTCCATCACGGTGGGCAAGGGCGACGACGCCGAGGTGTTCGTGTTCGGAAGATAGGCAGGAGGTGGCCCATGGTGATGCTCGATGTAGCGCTTGGTCTTGTGTTCGTCTACCTGGTGCTGAGCCTCCTCGCGAGTGCGCTCGCAGAGGCGCTCGAGCACTTCTTCCACTACCGCGCCGACTACCTGAAGCAGGGCATCGAGAGGCTCCTGCTCGCTGGTGACAGCACGCTGCGTGAGAAGCTCTACGCCCATCCGCTCGTGAAGTCCCTCTACACCCCATCCAGGCTGGAAGGGCGATTCGCCCGTGCGTCCGGGCCGGCGTACATCCCGTCGCGGCAGTTCGTCCTCGCCCTGCTCGACATCGTCGGCGGCAGCACGCCCTCCTCTCCGGGCGGGGCACCGGGGGCGCCGGTGCCGGTGGGCAACCAGGGCATCCCGGCAGTGCCGCCCGTGAATGCAGCATCGCAGTTGCTGTTGAACATCCAGGCGAACGCGACGTTGCCCGCGCCGCTCAAGCAGGCGCTGCGCACCCTCATCACGGACGCGGGCGACGACATGGAGGCGGTCAAACGCAACGTGGAGGCCTGGTTCAACGGCTCGATGGACCGGGTCGCGGGCTGGTACAAGCGCCGTGCGCAGTTCGTGTTGCTCGTCATCGGCACGACCGTAGCGGTGGTCGTCAATGCCGACACGCTCTGGATCATCACCACGTTGTCCAACGACGCCACCGTGCGATCGGCGGTCGTCTCGGCAGCAGAGACGTACGCCCGCGAGCAGACGCGGCCTCCGGCTGAGGACGCCGAACGAGACCCGTCGGCGCAGACCGGGAATGCGCCGCGCCTCGACGACGTGACCCGCGATGTCCGCGGCAGCGTGCAGGCCGTGAGTTCTCAGCTCGGCGCGCTTGGCCTGCCCGTCGGCTGGCGCTACTACGTTGCGATCGACAAGGCGGCGACACGCGAACTCGGCGAGCGGACATATCGCGTCAACAACCGCATCTGGCCGACCTGGAGTGGCGCGCCCGAGGCTCGATGGATCGACCTGTGGCGCGACCAGCTCGCCAGCCACCTGCTGGGCTGGATGCTGACGGCGTTCGCCCTGTCGTTCGGTGCGCCGTTCTGGTTCGACATCCTCAACAAGATCATGGTCGTCCGTTCGACGGTGAAGCCCCGCGAGAAGAGCCGCGAAGAGGGCTCGGAAGACCGACGCTGAGCGACCTCTCACCCGACGAGCCCGACACCGCCTCGGGTGATTCGCTGCGCGACGGCGCGATGGTGTACGGGGCTTGAATGGCGTCCACGCATGATGCGTCGCACGGCACGTCGAGGCCGTCCAGGCTCATGGCGCTGGCGGTGGTGCCACTGGCGCTCGGGCTGTTCTGCGTCACATTGCTCGTCAGCGGGCCACTGCCATGGACGGTCTCGCTGCCCTGGGTTCCGGCGGTCGGCGTGTCGCTGGACCTCAACGTCGACGGCCTGGCCCTGCAGTTCCTGCTGCTCATCACCGGCGTCGGGACGCTCGTCTTCGTGTAGGCGGCCGCCTACATGTCCGCTGACCGTCACCGAGTGCGCCTCTACGTCCTGTTGCTGGCGCTCATGGGCGCGATGGTGGGATGCGTCACCGTCGACAACATGCTGCACTGTTCTGTTTCTGGGAACTCACGAGCCTCACGTCGTTCCTGTTGGTGGGGCACTCGCACGAATCGGACACCAGTCGGCGTGCGGCGCGGCAGGCGCTGCTGTGCCTCTTCATCGGCGCCTTCACGAAGTCGGCGCAGCGGCCTTTCCACTTCTGGTTGCCTGGGGCCATGGCCGCGCCCACCCCAGTGAGCGCGTATCTGCATCCCGCGACGATGATGAAGCTCGGCATCGACTTGCTGGCCAGGCTGGACCCTGCGTTTGGCCGGTGGCTGATGTGGGAGGTGACGTTGGTGCCGCCCGCGAGCACTACACCCCGCACGACCTCGACCGTGCTCGGGACGTGGAGGCAGGGTGCCCCCCCTGGGCGGTCGTCGGTACGGCGCAAGCCGCATCATCGGCACGCCATCAGGGGGTCTCGCTGGGCGACTGCGGAAGGGGGGGCAGCGGTCAGGGGATGGGAGTCGCCGGCGCCATCTGCGCAGCCGTGCACGCCTCACCCGTGGGCTGCACGCTGTCCACGCGCATCCGTCGGACGTCGATGACCGCCTTCTCTTCGACCTCCACGGTGGGTGTCACCGTCTCGCCGTCCACAGTGGTCGGTGGCGCCGTCTGCTCCCGGCTCTCCTCCACCTCGACATCGTCACCGTCGGCGACCGCGCCGGTGATCGAGACCACCCGGCCCACATGGCTTTCCAGGTTCTGGCCCTCGAGTGCGTAGG
>JAEZDP010000342.1 GCA_023418055.1 Acidobacteriota bacterium | reverse complement strand
GCCGGGACGCAGGCGCCGGTAGATCTCGATGAGCGCTTCCTCATGCGTCTTGACCGGGTCCTTCTTGAGGGTCGTCGACAGCACCGGACCGACTTCGTCCTTCTCGGGGAAGAAGATGTCGATGCGGTCGATGCCCTTCTCCTGCGCCATCGCGATGACGCGGGCCGACAGCTCCTCGTTGGCCTCGAGCAGCACCTCGCCCGACGACGGGTCCACGATGTCGGCGGCGGTGAACGGCTGCTCGCCTTCGAGCTGGCTGATGTCCACGGGCACTTCGGTCACGCCGCCGGCCCGCAGCGCGCGAATGGCGGCCTTGGTCAGCCGCTTGCCGCGCGTCAGGGCCACCTCGCTGCCGGGGATGCTCATGTCCTCCCCGGCCTTCCAGTCCACCGCGCTGTCGTTGACCGTCCACAGCACCCGGTCGTTCTTCAGGTGCAGCTGATCGACGTTGTAGAACGAGCGCAGAATCTCGTCGGCGCCGCGCAGCCCGAGGGCGCGCAGGAACACCGTGCCGAGGAACTTGCGCTTGCGGTCGATGCGCACGTACAGCAGGTTCTTGCTGTCGTACTCGAACTCGACCCACGAGCCGCGATACGGAATGAGCTGGCCGATGAAGAGCGACTTGTCTTCGGTGTGGAAGAAGGCGCCCGGCGACCGGTGCAGCTGCGAGACGATCACACGCTCGGTGCCGTTGATGATGAACGTCCCGTTGTCGGTCATCAGCGGGATGTCGCCGAAGTAGACCTCCTGCTCCTTGATGTCGCGGATGGTCTTGGCCCCCGTCTCGGGGTCCTTGTTCCACACCACCAGGCGGATGGTCACCTTCAGCGGGATGGCATAGGTCATCCCCCGCTCGAGGCACTCGTTGATGTCGTACTTGAGGTTGAGCGCCATGCGGCGCCCACCGATCTCGTGCACCTGGCCGCGGGCCTCGTCACCCCAGCCGCACTCGTCCCAGTTGCCGATCGAGTACTCGATGAACTCGAGCGACGAGTTCTCGCGGAAGTCGCTAATCGGGAAGACCGACTTGAAGACGGCCTGCAGGCCGATGTCCTCGCGGTCGGCCGGCAGCGTGTACATCTGCAGGAAGCGATCGTAGGACTTCTTCTGGATCTCGATCAGGTTGGGAATCGGAACCGTCGTCCGGATCTTGGAAAAGTCGATGCGCTCGCGGTAGACGTTGTTCGGCAGGCTGCTGCTCATACTTCACGGTTCCTTGGGTGATCGTCGCCAGGGCGCCCGTCTGCGCGGGGGTCGCGCCGGGGCCAACACATCAACGGCGAAAGCCGCGCGGCCCCGCCCGTACGCCCGGAGGGCGCGAAGGCGGGAGCGCACGCGGCTCGCTGCGGTGCCGAACCTACTTGATCTCGACCTTCGCGCCGGCTTCTTCGAACTTCTTCTTGATGCTCTCGGCCTCGTCCTTGGCCACGGCTTCCTTGATGGCCTTCGGCGCGGCTTCCACCAGATCCTTGGCTTCCTTCAGCCCGAGGCTGGTGACTTCGCGGACGGCCTTGATCACGTTGATCTTGTTGGCGCCCACGTCGGTCAGCACGACGTCGAACTCGGTCTTCTCCTCGACGGCCGCCGCAGCCGCCGCCGGCGCACCGCCAGCCACGACCACCGGGGCCGCCGCGGCTGCCGAGACGCCGAGCTCCTCTTCGAGCGTCTTGACGAGCTTCGAGAGCTCCATCACCGAGATGTTCTTGATGTAATCCACTACCTGGTCCTGCGTCACGTCGGCCATCACCTGTCTCCTTCTGTCGATCTTCGAGGGCCGCGAAGTGCGGGCGCCCCTTCGGCTGTCGGCCCCGCGGGCCGCATCAATGCGGCCCCTACGGCTCGCTCTTCTTCTTCTCCACCTGCGTCAGCACCGTGAGCAGGTCACGCGGCGCGGCACTGAGCACGCTCACGATCTGCACCATCGGGGCCTGGAGCAGGTACAGCAGCTTCGCGTACAGCTCCGGCTTGCCCGGCATCGTCGCCAGGTCGGCCACCGCGGGCCCTTCCACGACATCGCCCTGCACGATGGCCGCCTTCAGCACGAGGGCGGGGGTCGTCTTGGCGAAGTTGGTCAACACCTTGGCGAGCGCAATCGGGTCGTCGGCGCTGAAGGCCACCGCCGTCGTCCCGACGAAGTGCGACGAGAGGCCCGCAAACGGCGTGCCTTCCGTCGCCCGGCGGGCCAGCGTGTTCTTGACGACGCGATACTCGCCCGACGCCGCCCGCACCTGGCGACGCAACTCCGTGACCTCGGGCACCTTGAGGCCACTGAACTCCATGAGGATGACGCTGTCGGTGCGGCCGAACGCTTCGCTCAGCGCCCCGAGTTCCTGTTCCTTGTCCGCGCGTGATACAGCCATGTCGATTCCGCCTTACTTGGAGAGCGTCTCGACCTGCGCCGCGTCCACGAGGACACCAGGTCCCATGGTCGAGCTGATCGTGAGGCTCTTGAGATACTTGCCCTTGGCGGCCGACGGCTTGGCCTTGATCACGCTGTCGACCAGCGCGTGCGCGTTGGCCAACAGGTTCGCCGACGGAAACGACACCTTCCCGATCGGCGCGTGGACGATGCCGGTCTTGTCGACGCGGAACTCCACCTTGCCGGCCTTGATTTCCTGCACGGCCTTGGCGATGTCGGCCGTCACCGTCCCCGTCTTCGGGTTGGGCATCAGCCCGCGCGGGCCGAGCACCTTGCCGAGCCGGCCCACCGCGCGCATCATGTCGGGCGTGGCCACGACGGCGTCGAAGTCGGTCCAGCCGCCGGCGATCTTCTCGACCAGTTCTTCCCCGCCGACGTGGTCGGCCCCGGCCTGCTCAGCTTCCTTCTGCTTCTCGGCGTTGGCCACGACCAGGACCCGCTTGGTCCGGCCGAGCCCGTGCGGCAGGACGACGGTGCCGCGCACCATCTGGTCCGCGTGTTTCGGGTCGACGCCCAGACGCAGCGCGACTTCGACGGTCTCGTCGAACTTCGCGAACTTCAACTGCTGGACGAGCGGAATCGCCTCGTCGAGCGTGTAGGCGCGCTCTTCGACCTGCGCACGCGCCGCGGTGTACTTCTTGCCGCTCTTTGCCATAGATGTCTCCGTGGTGCCAACGGCCGTGAGGCCTCCCACTGTCTGCGGACGGCTCGGCGAGCCGTCCTTATTGCACGACGTCGAGGCCCATCGAGCGGGCCGTCCCCGACACGCTGCGAATGGCCGCGTCGAGGCTCTCGCAGTTGAGGTCGGGCAGCTTGATACGCGCGATCTCCTCCACCTGCGCCGCCGTCACCGTGCCCACCTTGTTCTTGTTGGGTTCGGCCGAGCCGCGCTCCACCTTGGCGGCGCGCTTGAGCAACACCGGCGCCGGAGGCGTCTTGGTGATGAAGGTGTAGGACCGGTCGGCGTAGACCGTGACCACCGCAGGGATGATCAGGCCGTCCTGGCCGGCCGTCTTCGCGTTGAAGTTCTTGCAGAAGTCCATGATGTTGACGCCGTGCGGACCGAGCGCGGTGCCCACCGGGGGCGCCGGCGTGGCCTTGCCCGCCGCAATCTGGAGCTTCACCTGTGCTGTGACCTTCTTAGCCATTGAACGTCTCTGTGCCCTTGGAGCCCGACCCGCCACCGGGCCGGCGTCCGCGGACGGCTCGTCGAGCCGCCCTCCCTAGAGTTTCTCGACCTGGAGAAAGTCCAGCTCGACGGGCGTGGCGCGCCCGAAGATCGTGACCATCACCTTGAGCGTGCTGCGCTCGACATTGACCTCGTCCACCGTGCCGTTGAAGCTGGTGAACGGCCCTTCGTTGATCCGGACCAGGTCGCCCTTCTCGAAGCTGTACTTCGGCTTGGGCTTCTCGGCGCTCTCGCGCACCTGGTTGAGGATGTTGTCGACCTCGTCGCGCGTCAGCGGCGTGGGCTTGGTGCCAGCCCCCACGAACCCGGTGACCTTCGGCGTGTTTTTCACCACGTGCCAGGCATCGTCGGTCATCGTCATCTCGACGAACAGATACCCGGGAAAGATGCGCTTCTGTGCCTCGTACTTCCGGCCTCCCCGCATCTCCATCACGGTTTCCTGCGGCACCAGGACCTCGCCGAACTTGTCGTCGAGGCCGTAGGCCTGCACGCGCTGCTCGAGCGACTCCTTCACCTTCTTCTCGAAGCCGGAATAGGTGTGGACGATGTACCAGTGCTTGCCGGGCGCCTCGGTCTGTGCCTCACTCATGCCGCGCCCCCGAACGTGCGGAAGATCCACTCCACGAGCTTGTTGAACGCCGCGTCGATGGCAAACAGGTACAACCCCATGAAGATCGAGAAGATGATGACCACGATCGTCGTGGCCTGCACCTCGCGTTGCGACGGCCAGGTCACCTTGGCCATCTCCTCGCGCACCTTCGTGAGGAAGTCCTTGGCGCGGGGCCACCAACTCGTCACCCCCGCCGCACCGACCTCCCGACGCGCGACCTGCCCGTCCTTGCCGTTGTCCACCATCGTCGTGTTCACGTGTCCTTACCCACGGCCGGACGGCCGGAAGTCTGGCAGGCCAGGAGGGACTCGAACCCCCAACCCCCGGTTTTGGAGACCGGTGCTCTACCAATTGAGCTACTGGCCTGTGTCACGCGCCTACTTGCTCTCTTTGTGGTCGGTGTGCGACTTGCAGAACCGGCAGAACTTCTTCATCGCCAGCCGCTCGGTCGTCTTCTTCTTGTTGCGCGTCGTGCTGTAGTTGCGTCGCTTGCACTCGCCGCACGCCAGATGAACGATGTCTCTCATTGGTCCACCCACCTCGGGCTACGGGCTACGGGCTACAGGCCCGAGGCCTGCAGCCAGCGGCCCGAAGCCTGCCTAGGCCAAAATTTCCGTGATCGTGCCCGCGCCCACCGTGCGCCCACCCTCCCGGATGGCAAACCGCAGGCCCTTCTCCAGCGCCACCGGCCCGATGAGCTCGATCTCCATCGTCACGTTGTCGCCCGGCATCACCATCTCGACGCCCTCGGGCAGCTTCGCCACGCCCGTCACATCCG
>JAEZDP010000253.1 GCA_023418055.1 Acidobacteriota bacterium | reverse complement strand
GTTCGTGGAACTCGAGGGCGAGGCGGACGCCATCCGCACGGCCGCCGAGGCCCTCGGCCGCGATGAGCCGCACTACCTCACGGCCTCGTACGCCAGCCTCTTCTTCGCCCGCCGCGACGCGTGGGGGCTTGCCGACAGCGACCACATGGTGTTTCCGGCATGAGCGCGTGGCCGGTGCCGGCCCTCGTGCTCACCGCGGGTCTCGGCACGCGCCTGCGTCCCCTCACCTTCCTCCGGGCAAAGCCGGCGCTGCCGGTGGGTGACGACCCGCTCATCGTCCACATCCTGCGGGGCCTGGCGGCACAAGGCGTCCGGGACGCGGTGCTGAATCTTCACTACAAGCCCGAGAGCGTTGCGCGCGCCGTCGGCGACGGGACGGGTACCGGCCTCCGGGTGCGGTACACGTGGGAGCAGCCACGGGTGCTCGGATCGGCCGGCGGCATCCGGCATGCCCTTCCGCTCATCGAGGGCGAGACGCTGCTCGTGGTGAACGGCGACTCGCTGTGCGATCTCCCCGTGCGTGCACTGGTCGAAGCCCACTTCGACAGGCACGCGGCCGTGACATTGGGGCTGATGCCGCATCCGGTGGCCGGCAAGTACGGAGGCGTGCAGGTGACGGCCAACGGACGGGTCGCTGGTTTCACGCGCCGCGATGCCGCCGAGCCATCCTGGCACTTCCCGGGAATTCAGGTGGTGCAGCGTGATGTCTTCGCACACCTCCCCGACGACGAGCCCGCCGAGTCGATCGGCCGTCTCTACCCGGCGCTGATGCGGACCAGCCCCGAGGCGGTGCGCGGACACGTGTGCGAGGCACGCTGGCTGGACGTCGGCACGGTCGACGACTACCGGGCGACCTGTGCGGCCGTGGCATCCGACGCCGACGGCAATACCATCGCCAGCACGGCCCGGGTCGCCCCCGACGCCCACCTGCGCGAGACCATCGTCTGGCCCGGCGCGCAGGTCGGCGCCGCGTGCCGCCTGACGCGGTGTGTGGTCACCGACACGGCTGTGGTGGCTCCGGGGACGGTGGCCACCGACGAAATTTTTTCGTCGGCCTCCTGTTAGGATCACAGCCGCGGTCGGGACGTCCTCGAGCGCCGGAGGGCGGCAGTGGCCGAGTCTTTTCAACAACGCGTGGAGCAGTACCTCGATCGCAGCGGACACCGCGCGCGTGGCGTGCAGGTGGTGCCGCTCACGAGTGACGCGTCGGACCGTCGCTACTACCGGCTGATTGCGCCGACGGGCTCGACGATGGTGGCGGCCGCCTACCCGGAAGCCTTCGACGAGACGCTGCCGTTTCTGAACGTCACGCGGCTGCTGGCGGCGATGCCGGTGCCGGTGCCCGAGATTCTCGACGAGGCGCCTGACCTCGGGCTGCTGCTGCTCGAAGACCTGGGCGACGTCACGCTGCAGGCGCATCTCGGTACCTCGCCAGAAGCGCACAGCCGGCTCTATCGCGAGGCCGTACGTCTCATCGCGGCCCTCCAGACTCGCGGCGAAGAGCTGACCTCCGACGAGTACCTCCCCTACGGCGTCGCCTTCGACGTCGACAAGCTGACCTGGGAGATGGACTTCTTCCTGCGCCACTTCGTCGCGGGCTACAAGGGCGCGGCGCTGAGCGACGCGGCGCGCGTGGCGATTCAGGCCGAACTGGCGAAGCTCGTGGAACGTCTGGCCGCCGAGCCGCGGGTGTTGTGCCACCGCGACTACCACAGCCGCAACCTGATGCTGCACCGCGAGCGGCTCTACATCATCGACTATCAGGACGCGCGCCTGGGGCCGGACACCTACGACCTCGTGTCGCTGCTGCGCGATTCGTACGTGGACCTCACCGATTCGATGGTGGACTGGCTCATCGCGTACTTCCTGGCCCTCAAGGGCAAGGCGCACCTCGAGCACTCGTTCCGCGAGCGGTTCGACCTGATGTCGCTGCAGCGCAATCTCAAAGCCCTCGGCACGTTCGGCTACCAGACCATCGCCAAGCGCAATCCGGTGTACATCCAGTACATGCCGCGCACGCTGCGCTACGTGCGCACGAACCTGCAGCGCTACTCCGCGATGGGGCGGCTGCACGACCTGCTGGCGGCCCACGTCGACGAACTGCGATAGCGGCCCGCCAGGCCGCCCACAGCGGGGCAGGTACAATGGTCAGTCGGCACTTGCGTGGCCGGCCCGACCGATCCTGTGGACTTTGGCATCTCGACCCACCTGTTTCACGCCGAACGTCTCGGCGCAGCCCACCTCGACGCGATCGCCGCGCAGGGGTTCGGCGCGGTCGAGGTGTTTGCCACCCGCTCACACTTCGAGTACCACGACGTCCGTCACGCACGGGCGCTGGCCGGGTGGTGTCGTGACGCAGGCCTGAGGCTGCACAGCGTTCACGCGCCGATTGCCGAGTTCCTGCGCGGGACGACCTGGGGACCGGCCATCTCGACGGGGGCCGCACAGGCCGTGGCTCGTGACCGGGCCATCGATGAGTGCCGGCTCGCGCTGCAGGTGGCGGCCGAAGCGCCGTTCGACTACCTCGTGCTGCATCTCGGAGTGCCCGACGCGTACGCGCCGGCCTCGGGCGACAACCACCGTGAGTCGGTGCTGCGCAGCCTCGACGCATTGCGGGCGGCGGCCGAGGGCACGGGCGTGCAACTCGCCGTGGAGGTCATTCCCAACCGCCTGTCCACGGCGACCGAACTGGTGCGGCTCATCGAGGAGCACGACCTGTCCGACGTCGGCATCTGCCTCGACGTCGGCCACGCCCGCCTTCAGGGCGACGTCGTCGATGCCATCGAAGCGGTGGCCGGCTACCTGGTGACGACGCACGTGCACGACAACCGGGGACGCGCCGACGATCACCTGTTGCCCTTCGAGGGCGTGATCGACTGGCCGTCCACGCTGATGGCGTTCCAGAAGGTGGGCTACGCAGGCACGCTGATGCTGGAATTGGCGGCCGCGCCCGATGGCCCCGCCCCGACCCTGGCACGTGCCGCCGCGGTGCGGCGTCGGATGGAAACGGTGCTCGGCGACGAGTTGTCGTTCTGACGAGGAGACATGGCCTACATCGAGAACATCGCGCGCTACGACGGCCAGCAGGTGACCATCCGCGGCTGGCTGCACAACCGGCGGTCGAGCGGCAAGATTCACTTCCTGACGCTCCGTGACGGCACCGGCTTCATCCAGGCGGTGTTGTCCAAGGCCGACGTGGGAGAGGAGCTGTTTGCGCGAGCCGACCATCTCGGCCAGGAGTCGGCGCTCGTCGTCACCGGCCTGGTGCGTGCCGATGCGCGGGCGCGCGGCGGGTACGAGATCATCGCATCGGATCTCGAGGTGGTGCACGAGACGCAGGAGTACCCGATCACGCCCAAGGAGCACGGCGTGGACTTCCTGATGGACCGCCGGCACCTGTGGATTCGCTCGCAGCGGCAGCATGCGATTCTGCGTGTGCGCCACGAGGTGATCAATGCCGTGCGCGACTTCTTCAACAGCCGCGGCTTCATCCTGGCCGACACGCCCATCTTCACGCCCTCGGCCTGCGAGGGCACGACGACGCTGTTTCCCGTGCAGTACTTCGAGGACACGACGGCGTATCTGACGCAGAGCGGGCAGTTGTACAACGAAGCCAATGCCATGGCGCTGGGCCGCGTGTACTGCTTCGGTCCCACCTTCAGGGCCGAGAAGAGCAAGACGCGCCGACACCTCACCGAGTTCTGGATGGTCGAGCCCGAGATGGCCTATGCCGATCTCGACGACACGATGGACCTGGCCGAGAAACTGGTGGAGTCGGTGGTGGCGCGGGTGCTCGACGTGCGCAAGGCGGAACTCCAGCAGCTCGAGCGCGACACGGCGAAGCTCGAGGCCGTGACCACGCCCTTCCCGCGCATCAGCTACGACGAGGCCATTGCACGCCTGAACGAGGCGGGCCAGCCCGTCGAGTGGGGCGGAGACTTCGGCGGCACCGACGAGACGGTGCTGTCGGCGCAGTTCGACCGGCCCGTGATGGTGCATCGCTACCCCTCGCAGGTGAAGGCCTTCTACATGAAGCCCGACCCGGAGCGTGCCGACCTGGCGCTCTGTGTGGACGTCCTGGCGCCCGAAGGCTACGGCGAGATCATCGGCGGCGGGCAGCGGCTCGACGACCACGACCTGCTGCTGCAGCGCATTCAGGAGCACGGCCTGCCGAAGGAGGCGTTCGACTGGTATCTGGACCTGCGCCGGTTCGGGTCGGTGCCCCACGCGGGCTTCGGCATGGGCATCGAGCGGGTCGTCGCGTGGATCTGCGGGCTCGAACACGTCCGCGAGACGATTCCCTATCCACGGATGCTGTACAGGATGTACCCGTAAGTAATGCCTAATGCTTAATGCCTCATGTCTCATGCCTCATGCTTGATGCCTGACGCTGGCGGGCACCCGTGGACCGTGGACTGTGGACTGTGGACTGTTTGACCCTGGACTGTGGACTGTAGACCGATGAAGATTGGCGTTGTATCGCTCGGCTGCCCCAAGAACCTCGTGGACTCGGAGGTGATGCTGGGCCTGACCGAGCAGGCCGGGCACGCCATCACGGCGGATGCGAGCGAGGCGGACGTGCTCATCGTGAACACGTGTGCCTTCATCGATCGCGCGAAGCAGGAGTCCATCGACACCATCCTCGAGATGGCGCAGCACAAGCAGGGCGGGAACTGCCGCCGGCTGGTGGTGACGGGCTGCCTCGCCGAGCGGTACCGCGACGAGTTGCAGGAGCAGATCCCGGAAATCGACGCCGTGCTCGGCACGGGCGACGTCGAGGCGATCGTCTCGGCCGTCGAGGGCGCGGCGGCGGAGCCGCGGGCGACGCCCGTGACGCTGTTTGCGCGCCACACATCGGGCGCGGTGGTCGAACGCGGGGCGCTCTCGGCACGCCATCGCGACGCGACCCATCCGCTGCCCACGTATCTGTACGATGCCGCCACGCCTCGCCGCCTGACCACGCCGGGCCACTACGCCTACGTCAAGATTGCGGAAGGCTGTGACTACAACTGTGCCTTCTGCATCATCCCGCGGCTGCGTGGGCCGTATCGCAGCCGCAGCATCGCGTCGGTCGTCGAGGAAGCGAAGCGCCTTGCCGACCGCGGTGTGAAGGAACTGCTGCTCGTGTCGCAGGACACGACGTTCTACGGGGTGGACCGCAAGGAGCGGCACGCCCTCGCGCAACTGCTGCGCGCGCTGAATGCCATCGACGGCCTCCGGTGGATTCGGCTGCTCTACCTCTACCCCACCACCATCACCGCGCCGACCATCGACGCCATCGCCGAGTGCGAGAAGGTGGCCAGCTACATCGACCTGCCCCTGCAGCACGCCTCGGATGCGGTGCTCAAGCGCATGCGGCGTCCGGGCTCGCGCCGCAGCTACGAAGCCCTGCTGACCGGCCTGCGCGAGCGCATTCCCGACGTCACGCTGCGGACGACCCTCATCACGGGGTTCCCCGGCGAGACCGAGGCGGACGTTCGCGAACTCGAGGGGTTCCTGCGTACGGTCGAGTTCGACCACGTGGGGGTCTTCAGGTACTCGGAGGAGGAAGGCACCGCCGCCGCCGACCTTCCCGATGACGTCCCGGCCCGCACCAAGGCCGCCCGCCAGCGCCGCCTGATGCAGCTGCAACAGACGATCGTGGCCAGGCGCCTCGCCGCACGTCTGGGGCAGGAGGTGGACGTGCTCGTGGACGGTCCCTCGCCCGAGCACGAACTGGTCGTCCAGGGTCGGCTGGAGGGACAGGCGCCGGATATCGATCCGGTCGCCTATTTCACCGACTGCGATCCGACCGACCTGCTCCCCGGCGACCTCGTCCGGGCGGTCGTCGTCGACACGCGCGGCTACGACGTCGTCGTCCGCCCTCTCGACCGGTAGCCGGCGGCGGGTACCGGCCGGGGCGTTGCCCACCCCACCCCTCCGTGCTACAGTCTTGAGTTGGAGTTCAGGCTAACCCCGGTGGAGTGGGCCTTTTGCCCACTTTTTCTGTTTAGGGCGCCCGAACCGATCATCTGTGGCCTCTGGTGTCCCTCTGGAGCGTGTACGCGCGGCGGCTGAGCGCGTGGCCGGGTCCGTCGGGCTGGACGTCTTCGACGTGCAGCTGCGTCGCGAGACCGGTGGCTGGGTGTTGCGAGTGGTCATCGACCGGCCGCTGCGACGCGATGGCGACGGACGTGTCGAGGTCGACACGCCGGAACATGCCATCGGCATCGACGAGTGCCAGCAGGTGAGCACGGATCTGAGTGCGATTCTCGACGTGGAGGACGCGCTCGACCATGCCTACACGCTGGAGGTCTCGTCCCCCGGGCTCGACCGGCCGTTGCGCGAGGCCGACGACTACCGGCGGTTCACGGGACGCCTCGCCAAGCTCGTCGTGCCGGCAGGGGTGGAGGGCCAGACACATTTCGAGGGCCGCATCGTCGGCGTCGAAGACGACACGGTGCGGCTCGAGGTGGGCCGTAACAAGGTGAAATGCATCCCGCTTGGTGAGGTGACCAAGGCGAGGCTCGAGGTGGAGTTCTGACGCGATGAGTACCAATCCGCTGGTGTTGTCGATCGAAACGCTGGCCAAGGAGCGTGGCATCGACCCCACGATCGTGATCAACGCGATCGAGGAGGCCGTGCTCACGGCTTCACGCAAGTCCTATGGCAAGGATGGAGAGAACCTCAAGGCGCGTCTGAACCAGGAGACCGGCGAAGTCGAGTTGCTGGCGGTGAAGAAGGTCGTGGCCGACGTGGCCGACCCGGCCACCGAGATCTCACTCGCGGATGCCAAGGACATCTACCGCGTCTACGGCGACGAGTACGCCGATGGCATCGAGCTCGACGACGAGATCGAGTTCTCGAAGTCGAAGGAGAAGCTCGGACGCATCGCGGCCCAGACCGCCAAGCAGGTGATCTTCCAGAAGGTCCGCGAGGCCGAGCGCCGGAACGTCTACGAGGAGTTCAGCTCGCGGGTCGGCGACGTCGTCACCGGCGTCGTCAAGCGGTTCGAGCAGGGCGACATCATCGTCGAACTCGGGCGCGTCGAGGCCAGCCTCCCTCGCAAGGAGCAGTCGCGCGCCGAGAATTACTCGATCGGCGATCGCGTGCGCGCCATCATCAAGAGCGTCAACGAGAACCTCAAGGGACCGCAGGTCATCCTGTCGCGCACCGACCCCGCCCTGCTCATCAAGCTGTTCGAGCAGGAGGTGCCCGAGATCTACGACGGCACCGTGATGATTCGCGGCGCGGTCCGTGAAGCCGGCGATCGCGCGAAGGTGGCGGTGTTCAGCCGCGAGCGCGACGTCGATCCGGTTGGCGCGTGCGTCGGCATGAAGGGCACCCGTGTGCAGGCGATCATCCGCGAACTGCGCGGCGAGAAGATCGACATCGTCGAGTTCTCGGAGGACCCGCTCGAGTTCGTGACCCACGCCATCAGCCCCGCACGCGTGCAGCGCGTGACGATTGTCGACGACGTCAACCGCATCGTCGAGGTGGTGGTCGAAGACAAGCAGTTGTCGCTGGCCATCGGCAAGAAGGGCCAGAACGTCCGGCTCGCCGCCAAGTTGACGGGCTGGAAAATCGACATCAAGAACGAAGAAGAGAAGCGGGCCGAGGTGGAGGCCCAGTTCGACGGCTTCGACTGGGATGCGGCCATCGAGGCCGCCAACGAGGGCCTTGCGCCAGCCGCGGCCACGGACGCTGGAGAGGCGTCGCCGGGTTCGGCGGAGGCCGTCGAGGCGGAGGCCGTCGGGGGAGAGGCCGTCGCTACGGAGACCGTTGCCGCGGAGGCCGAGGCCACCGTGCCCACACCAGATGACCAGACGGCCAGTGCGTCGGCAGCCGAAGGTGCGGCCGCCGAGACCCCGGCCGAAGCGCCGGCGCAGGGCGAAGGCGACGCGGAACCCGTCGCCGAAGACAAGAACGACTAGACGAAGGGGCCACGTTGTCAACCGTCCGGATTTACAAGGTCGCGGAACTGCTGAACGTCTCGAGCCAGGAGGTGGTGGACCTGCTGCGCCGTGAGGCTGGCATCGAGGTGAAGAGCGCCTCGAGCACGATCGAGGAGGTCGTGGCGCGCCAATTCGTCGAGCGCCACGCCCGGAAGCGCAACATCGCGCTGCCCTCCTCGCCCAGCCAGATGTTCAGCGACGCGGCTGCGGCACGGCCCGCGAAGAAGGGCGGCAAGGCCGCTGCTCCCGAAGCGCCGAAGGCGCCACCGCTGCCGCCCCCGCGTCTGGTGAAGGCGTCGCGGACCCACACCGCACCGGCCGCTGCGCCAGAGGT
>JAEZDP010000131.1 GCA_023418055.1 Acidobacteriota bacterium | reverse complement strand
CGCACGAAGTCGCAGCGCCCGCAGGAAGAAGTCGAGGTAACGCTGCGGCGCCTCGGCTTCGGAGAACCGATAACACTGCGGCTGGATTTCCCGGCCCATGGCATCGGCGAAGAGGACGCCGCTCAGCGTGCCGGCGGCCGTGGCGGCGTCGACGTCGGCATCACACCAGCCGCGCGCCTGCAGCCTGGCCAGATACCCCTGCAGGGGCACGTCCACGCTTTCGGCCACGCGCTTGCCGACGCACGTCATGTCCGGACGCGTCTGCGCTTCGGCCATCGCGGCCTTGATGAGGCGCTGGTGCTGGAGGATGAACTGGTAATGTTTACGGGTCCACTCGAGCAGTTCGTCGCGTGGGGACACCGGCTCGTCAGGCAGTCGCACTTCGGTGTGCAGCGCCTCGAGGGAGCGGTAGATGGCCTCCATGATGAGGCCTTCTTTGGAGCCAAAGTGGCGAAAGAGGGTGACTTCATTGACGCCGGCCACCTGAGCGATTCGCCGGGTGGTGGCGCCGCGGAAGCCGAGCTCGGCAAAGACGTTGACGGCAGCGTCGAGCAGTTGGGCACGCACATCCATGAGCAGGTCTGGTCCTCTGGGGAAGGCTTGAAGCTCTCGAGACTTGTCGGATCGGCGGGGGCCGGATCGACAGGGCGGTCGCGAGACGGACAACGGATGCTTGTACCACGAGGGCACAACACATGCAAGCAATCACTTGCTTGTGTTCGCTTGACTGTTCGAAAGCGGCGCCATCGCCCCGTGCTAGAGACGATGGCGGCCACGACATTGTTCGCACCCTTCACAAGCTCCGGGCAGGGCCGACGTCCCGTCGCCTGGGCGACCACCACCGTCCCCGCGAAGCAAGCGCTCACTTGCGACGATCGCTGACGCCTCGAGGTTCCCTCAGCCGATGCCCGCCCCCTTCTCGCTCGGTGTCAACCTGCCGTGGAAACGCTATGGCTGCGACTTCGGCAGCAACGCCTGGCGCATCGGCGGACTGGCCGTGCACGACAACGCCGCCGTCCGCCGCGCCCTGGACACGGCCCGCGAGGCCGGGGCCGACATCGTGCGCTGGTTCGTCTTCTGCGACGGCCGGGCCGGCCTCGACTACGACGCGGCGGGACTCCCCGCCCGACTGCAGCCCGCCGTGTTCGACGACATGGCCCGGGCGCTCGACATCGTCGGCCAGGCCGGCCTCCGCCTCGTGCCGGTCCTGTTCGACTTCCACTGGGCCGCGACCCGGAGCGTCGTCAACGGCGTGCAACTCGGCGGCCGCGGGTGGATGCTGCGCGACCCGCAGGCGCGCCTCGCCCTCGTCGCACACGGCGTGAAGCCGCTGCTGGCCGCTGTCGGGCACGACCCGCGCATCGCGCTGTGGGACCTCTGCAACGAGCCCGAGTGGATGGCCCGCCCCCGGTGGGCGCTCGGCGGCCGCGTCGGCCGCCGCACGTTGCGACGATGGCTGGGTGACCTGCTCAGCGAGGTCAGGCGCCTGAGTCCGCACCCGGTCACGGTGGGCCTCGCCTCCGCGCAAGGGCTCCGCCTCGTGGAGACGCTGGACCTCGACGTCTGGCAGGTGCTCTGGTACGACCGACACGACCGGCGGTCGCCCCTCACCCCCTGCCCGGCCGTGGCGTCCTCCAGCCGCCCGATGGTGCTCGGCGAGTTCCCCTCGGCAGGCAGCCGACGCGCACCGCTCGAGATCCTCGCCGCGTCGCGCGCGGCCGGCTACGCTGGCGCCTGGGGGTGGTCGCTGCTCGCGCAGGACAGCGCCACCTCGGCACCCGACCTGCTGGCCGCCCTGCGCCAGATCGGGTGATCGGGGATCGGGGATCGCGGATCGCGGATCGCGGATCGCGGATCGGGGATCGGGGATCGGGGATCGGGGATCGCGGATGGCGCCGAGCTACACTCTTGCGCATGCGGCGGCTTCGCGTGCTCTGCCTGATGCACGACTACCTCGTGCCCCCCGAGGACGACAGCACCTACGACACCTCGGTCTCGTGGAAGACCGAATTCGATGTCAAGAACACGCTCGAGGTGAGCGGCCATGACGTGCACACCGTCGGCGTCGCCGACGATCTCGGCGTGCTGCGTACGGCCATCAAGGACCTGTCCCCGCACATCGTCTTCAACCTGATGGAGAACTTCACCGAGGTGGGCGTGTTCGACCAGAACATCGTCAGCTACCTCGAGTTGCTGAAGGTGCCCTACACGGGGTGCAACCCTCGCGGCCTGATGCTGTCGCGCGACAAGGCCCTCTCCAAGACGCTGCTGGCCTACCACCGTATTCCCGTCCCGGACTTCGCGGTCTTCCGCGTCGGCCGCGCCGTGCAGCGCCCCAAGCGGCTCACCTTTCCGCTCATCGTGAAGTCGCTGACGCAGGAGGCCTCGATTGGCATCTCGCAGGCGTCGGTCGTCGAGAACGACGAGCGCCTGCGCGAGCGCGTGCACTTCATTCACCACAGCGTCGGCACCGACGCGATCGTCGAGCGTTACATCGACGGGCGCGAGTTGTATGTCGGCATCGTCGGCAACCTGTCGCTGAAGGTGTTCCCGGTCTGGGAGCTGAACCTCGGACGCCTGCCGCGCGAGAGCTGGCGGATTGCCACCGAGCGGGTCAAGTGGAGCGCGAGCTACCAGAAGAAGCACGACATCATGAGCGGGCCGGCCACCGACCTGCCGGCGCCGGTCGTCGACCGCATCCAACGTCTTTGTCGCCGCGTCTACCGCACCCTCGACCTGAGTGGCTACGCCCGCATCGATCTCCGCCTGGCCGACGACGGGCGCGTGTACGTGCTCGAGGCGAACCCCAACCCGCAAATCGCCTACGGCGAAGACTTCGCCGAGTCGGCCGAAGCGGCCGGGCTGTCCTACGAACAACTGCTGCAGCGCATCCTGAACTACGGACTCGCCTGGCGGCCGGAGAGAAGAGGATAGGAGGAACGAAGGAACGAAGGAGCGGAGGAGCGAAGGAGCGAAGGAACGAAGGAGCGAAGGAGTGAAGGAACGAAGGAGCGAAGGAGTGAAGGAGCGAAGGACGGGAGTCCGGTGAGCCGTACACCGTGGACCGTGGACCGTGGACCGGTAGACCGATGCTGGACGCTGCCTCCGAGATTTGCCAGAGTAGGCCACACTCGTCATGACCATTCCTCGTATTGCCCTGCTCCTGTTTGCCATCTACCTGGCCGTGTACCTCGGCTTCATGGCCGTGAGCGCGTTTGCGCCGCAGTGGATGGCGGCCACGCCGCTGGGCGGGTTGCCGCTGTCGCTGCTCTACGGGTTCTTCCTCATCGGCTTGGCCTTTGTGCTCGCCGGCCTCTACCTTCGCGTGACCCGCTGACCCATGGTCTACGTCACCTCTCCCCTGGCGGTCGCCGTCTTCGTGTGTTTCATCGTCGCCGTGCTCGGCCTGAGCTGGTGGCTCGGACGCCGCAAGCAGTCGGCCAGTGGCTATTACGCGGCGCACGGGCAGATTCACTGGTTCGTCAACGGCATCGCGTTCGCCGGCGACTACCTGTCGGCGGCCTCGTTCCTCGGCATCTGCGGGATGATCGCCTTCTACGGCTACGACGGCTTCCTCTATGCCATCGGGTACCTGGCCGGGTGGATCGTCGCGCTGTTCGTGGTGGCCGAACCGCTCAAGCGGCTCGGGCGCTACACCTTCGCCGATGCGCTCGATGCGAAGTTCCAGTCGCGCGGCATCAAGCTGGCCGCGGCGGTGAGCACGCTGGTCGTCAGCCTCTTCTACCTGATCCCGCAGATGGTGGGCGCCGGCGTGCTCATCAAGCCGCTGCTCGGCTTCTCGCACGCCACCGGCGTGCTGCTCGTCGGCATCGTCGTCACCGTGGTGGTCGTGACGGCCGGCATGGTGTCGACGACGTGGGTGCAGTTCATCAAGGGTGGCCTGCTCGTCGCCTTCTGCCTGCTGCTCACGGGGCTCATCCTGCAGCGGGGCTTCACGGTGTCGCCGCAGCCGGCGGTGGTGCCGAGCTCCGAACAACAGGCGGTCGGCGACGGCCGCGTGCTGGCCGAAGAGGACTGGCCCGACGACGCCTGGCTGCGCGTGCAGCACCCCGACGGCGGCGTCCGCACCTGGCGACGCCTTCCTGATGGGCAGGTGCGGGCCACGCAGGTCGTGACGAACACAA
>JAEZDP010000091.1 GCA_023418055.1 Acidobacteriota bacterium | reverse complement strand
TACGTGTCGAAGGCGTGAATCGTGCCCGCCGACCGACGCTGCTCGCTGACGCTCACGAGCGCCGCGGGGGTCTGGTTGGAATAGCTCTGCAGCGCGAACGAAGCGCCGACATCGAGCGCGTGCTGGGTCTCGGCGTCTCGCGTGAACGACCCGGCGACGATCCACGAGGACAGGTCGCCCCGGCTGAGCGCACCGCGCACCGACCACTGCCCGCTGCCACCGAGCGGCGCGCCGACCGTCGCGTAGGCGACCCCGCTGGGGACCCGCTCCCAGGTCATGCCGCTGCCGTCAGCGGCGCCATCGAACGCGGTGCTCGTGAGCAGCTGCACCTGGCCGGACAGCGACGCGTCGCCGAGCACGTTGGTCGTGGCGCGCGCCGAGGTCTGCATCGGCACGTGCCGCGCGGCCCGGTCTTCGACCCAGGACAACTCGTCGGCCAGCGAGTCGAGCACGACCATCGTGTCGAGGTCGCGCAGCACCGAACGCTTCAGATGCCGAAGGCGCCAGAGACGGGGGGTATGACCGTGATCGCCCGACTCGACCTCGGCGTCGGGAGGAGGCGCGGAACTCATGGTGGGGCTGCTGGCCGGGCCGAACCCGGCGGCAATGACCACCTGCTCGGCGTCGGCCGGTTCAGGGCCGCCCCGCGGCGCCGTGGGCTCGAGCGCAAAGGCGTGCAGCGCGGCCTCGTCGGCCGCCACGTCGAGGAAGTCGCGCCTCGAGGCCTTGAATCCGGCGCGCTGGGCGCGAATCAGGTAGGTGCCCACCGGGATGGCGGCAAACACGAACCGGCCGTCCTTGTCGGTGACGCCGAACAACGAATCGGGGCCCACGGCCGACACGGCCACGCCGGCAAGGGGTATCCCCTGATCGTCGGTGACCATCCCCTCGATGCGACCGGACACCAGGCCCGCCGACTGCACGGGCGAGGACGAGGCTTGCGCGCGGAGCAGGGGCTGGGCGTGAGCCGCCGTCACCAGGCTCAAGCCGACCGAGACCGCCGCAAGCGTCATCGTCCGGTTCATCTGCATACTCCAGACCCATGCCGCCACAGCGGCGGCTTCGCAGCGGCGCTCAGGGCGCCACGACGAAGTTCACATCGTGCTCGAGTGTCTTGCCGCTCGTATTGTCCGTCACTTTGACGGCCAGGCGGTAGTCCCCGGGTTCGAAAGCCGAGACCGGAAGGTTCAGACTACCGACGAGCTGGTGCCCCTGATCCACATCGAAGCCGGCCGGCAGCGTGTCTGGCGTCAGTTGCTGCGGCTCGACCGAGCGGAACTTCGACTCGCCGAGGGGGCCCTTCTTGTACGGCTGCCATTCGATCGTGACGTTCGGCTTGCGCGCGGCGTTGAGCTGCGGGTTGTAGATGATGAAGAACACCGCCAGCTCGTCGGTGGAGGCGAACTTGCCATCGAAGTTCGGCTTCAGCTCGAGGTTGCCGATGACGTAGGGCTTGGTCTTCTGCTCGTCGCCCGTCGGCACGGCCTCGAGCGGCGTCACCTGGCTCGACAGGAAGACGCTGCTCGTCGTGAACTCCGACCCCCAGTAGTCGGGCACGGTGAGCGTCTTCTTCAACACCGCCACCTTCTTGGGTGTCGTGGGATCGGCCGTGCGCACGGCGAGATAGACGTCGTACTCGCCGGCGGGCACGCTGAAGGGACGGCTGAAGGTCAGCGGTCCACCCGGTGTCGAGGCCTGCGCGGACAGCTCGTACAGATCTTCCCAGGGGTACTCGACCCCCGACACGGCCGTGCCCGCGAGATCCTGGGCCTCCTTACCGCGCTTCTTCCTGTCGTTGCGCTTCCGGTCCTTGCTCTCGGCAGCCGCCGGGGCGGCTTCCGGCGCTGGCGTGCCGACCGGGGCAAGGCGCAGATATGCCGCGAGGCTCGTCGAGGCCCCGAGGACGCCAGGCTCCACCATCACGGTGAACGGCGCGTAGATCTTCTGGTCGGAGGCCTTGAGGAAGTCGACCTTCATGTCGATCGTCGCCGTGGTGGACGGATCGGCCACGACGGTCGTCTCGGCGGCGGGGTCGAACGTGTACACGTGCACGCCGGGTTCGGCCGCCATGGCCTCGTTGGTGGCCGACACCAGCGATCCGATGAGGTCCTGCCTGGGGTCGGCCGCTGGCGCCTTGTCGTCGGGCTTCCGCTGCGCTTCCACGGGCCACACGGCAACGGCCACGGCGAGCGCGGCGGCCGACCAGGTCATCGAACGCGAGATCTTGGCCATGTACACGAAACTCCGGGAGGAGGGTCTGGGTACGGGGGCCGCGCCCCCATCGAGTCAACGGACAGGATATCATCAGCCCATGTCGCTCGATACGCTCGTCATCGTCCTTGCCGGAGGCGTGGGCGAACGCCTGTCGCCGTTGACCAAGGACCGCGCCAAACCGGCGGTCTACTTCGGCGGACCGTACCGGATCATCGACTTCACCCTCAGCAACTGCATCAACTCCGGCCTGCGCCGCATCTTCATCGCCACCCAGTACAAGAGCCTGTCGCTCAACCGCCACATCAGGCTCGCCTGGAACGTCGTCGCCGAAGAGCTTGGCGAGTTCATCGAGATTCTGCCGCCCCAGAAGCGGGTGAGCGACAACTGGTACCTGGGCACGGCCGATGCCGTCTACCAGAACCTGTACTCGATCGTGCGCGAAGGGCCTCGCCAGGTCGTGGTCCTGTCGGGCGACCACGTCTACAAGATGGACTACGGCAAGATGCTCCGGTGGCACAAGGAACGCGGTGCCGCCGTGACGCTCGCCACCTACGAGGTGCCGGTGGCCGATGCCACCCGCTTCGGCGTCATCCAGGTGGACGAGGACGAGCGCGTCGTCGGCTTCGAGGAGAAACCCGCCCAGCCCAAGCCGATTCCGGGGCAGCCGGACATGGCGCTCGGCTCGATGGGGATCTACGTCTTCGAGGCCGACGTGCTGGTACGCGCGCTCGAGGAGGACGCGCGCCGCGACACGAACCACGACTTCGGCAAGGACATCCTGCCGGCCCTCCTCGACCAGGTCCCGGTCTACTCGTACCGGTTCTCGGACGAGAACAAGAAAGCGGCCAAGTACTGGCGTGACATCGGCACGCTCGATGCCTACTTCGAGGCCAACATGGACCTCGTGCAGGTGAACCCCGAGTTCAACCTGTACGACCCCGACTGGCCCATCCGCACCCACCAGCCGCAGGCGCCTCCGGCCAAGTTCGTCTTCGCCGACGAGGGCCGGCGCTGCGGCCACGCCATCGACTCGATCATCTCGAACGGCGTCATCGTCTCGGGCAGCCGCGTGCAGGGCAGCATCCTCTGCCCCAACGTGCGCGTGCACAGCTACTGCACCATCGAGCAGAGTATCCTTATGCCCGGCGTCCGGGTCGGACGCCACGCGCGCATCCGCAACGCGATCATCGACCGCGACGTGTTCATCCCCAGGGGAGCCGTGATCGGGTACGACGCCGAAGAGGATCGCAAGCGTCACGCGGTGACCGACCGGGGCGTGGTCGTGGTCACCACCCAGGACGAGCCGTTCATCCAGTCACCCGAGGAGACCGTCCGGCAGTTGGAGCAGGAAGCCGACAGCCGGGGAGCGGCGCGGGTCTGAGCGGTCTCGTCACCCCTGCCTGGCGCCTCGCGTCGGACAGGACCGGCGTGGACCGCGATGCACGGCCCGGAGAGGCCGCCCCCGCACAGCCGCCGGCCAACCCTTGTCGGCAGACCGCCCCGCCTCGCCGAGCCGGGGTGTAACGAGGTTCAACAGGAGTCATCCGTGAAGATCAGCAAAGTCATCGGCCGCGAAATTCTGGACTCACGCGGCAACCCGACGGTGGAAGTGGATGTGACGCTCGAGAGCGGCGCCTTCGGCCGTGCCGCGGTGCCCTCGGGCGCCTCGACCGGCGAACGTGAAGCCCTGGAACTGCGCGACGGCGACAAGGGCCGGTATCTCGGCAAGGGCGTGCTGAAGGCGGTCAGTCACGTCAACGGCGAGATCGCCACCGCCCTCGTCGGACAGGAACACGACCAGGCGTCGCTCGATGCCGCGCTGCTGGCGCTCGACGGCACCGACTTCAAGAGCCGCCTGGGCGCCAACGCGCTGCTGGGCGTGTCGATGGCCGCGCTGCACGCCGGAGCCGCCGAAAAAGAAGTGCCGCTCTACGAATACGTCGGCGCCCTGCGGCACGCGCTCGCCGGCGGCGGGCACGCCACCCTGCTCCCCGCGCCGATGATGAACATCCTCAACGGCGGCGCACATGCCGACAGCAGCGTGGACTTCCAGGAGTTCATGGTGATGCCGCTCGGCGCGCCCAGCTTCTCGGAAGGCCTCCGCTGGGGCACCGAGATCTTCCACGCGCTGCGCAGCATCCTCAAGAAGCAGGGCCTCTCGACCGGCGTCGGCGACGAGGGCGGCTTCGCCCCGAGCCTCTCGTCGAACCAGCAGGCCGTGGACGTCGTGCTCGAGGCCATCGCCAAGGCCGGTCTCAGCGCCGGCAGCCAGGTGTACATCGCCCTCGACGTGGCCGCCAGTGAACTCTACAAGGACGGCCAGTACGTCTTCTCGAAGTCGGGCGACCGCACGCGCTCGAGCGCCGAGATGGTGGAGCTCTACACCGACTGGGTGCGGCAGTACCCCATCTGCTCGATCGAGGACGGCCTGGCCGAAGGCGACTGGGACGGCTGGAAGCTGCTCACCGACGCGATCGGCACCAAGGTGCAACTCGTGGGCGACGACGTGTTCGTGACCAACCCGGCGATCCTCTCGCAGGGCATCGAGAAGGGCATCGCCAACGGCCTGCTCGTGAAGGTCAACCAGATCGGCACCGTCACCGAGACGCTCGAGGCCATGGCCATGGCGTGGAAGGCCGGCTACACCACCATCATGTCGCACCGGTCGGGCGAGACCGAAGACGCCACCATCGCCGACCTCGCCGTCGGCACCCGTGCCGGCCAGATCAAGACCGGCTCGGCCAGCCGCAGCGACCGCACCGCCAAGTACAACCAGCTGCTGCGCATCGAAGCGGCCCTCGGCTCGGCCGCCGAGTACGCCGGCCGGAACGCCATCGCCCATCTCAGGGAGTAGAAGCAACGAACGAACGAAGGAACGAAGGAACCAAGGAACCAAGGAACGGAGGACCGGAGGACGGGAGGACGGGAGGCTATCCCGCGCTGCCGTCCTCCCCTCGTGTCCGCTCGGCCCCGGCCCGCGTCTCCGCGTCGCGGCCGCCCATTTCGCTGCTCGTGTGAAGCTCCATGACCGCACCAACCGCTCCAGTGGCCCTCATCATCCTCGACGGGTGGGGCCTCCGTAACGACGAGGACCACAACGCCGTCCGGCTCGCACGGCCCGTGCACTTCCAGCAGATCTGGGACACCTGCCCGCATGCCACGCTGCAGGCCAGTGGCGAGGCGGTGGGGCTGCCGGCCGGACAGATGGGCAATTCCGAGGTCGGCCACACGAACCTCGGCGCCGGGCGCACCGTTTACCAGGACCTGACGCGTATCGACAAGGCCATCCGCGACGGCGAATTCGACGCCAACCCCACGCTGCTCGCGGCCATGGATCGGTGCTGTGGCGGGCAGCAGGCGCTGCACCTGGTGGGGCTGCTCTCCGATGGCGGCGTGCACAGCGCGCAGGATCACCTGCACGCGCTGCTGCGGCTGGCCGCCGCGCGAGGGGTCTCGCGCGTGTTCGTGCACGTCATCACCGACGGTCGCGACACGTCACCCACGGGAGGCCGCGGGTACGTCGCCGCCCTGCAGCGCGTGCTGGGCGACACCGGCGTCGGCACCATTGCCAGCGTGTCGGGGCGCTACTACGCGATGGACCGCGACAAACGCTGGGAACGCACCCACCTGGCCTACGACGCCATCGTCAACGGCCGGGGGTCGGCCGCCACCGATGCCGCCACGGTGGTCGAGGCCGCGTATGCCGCCGAGGTGACCGACGAGTTCATCGTCCCCACCGTCATCACCGACGCGGCAGGCGAACCAGTCGGGCCGATTCGCGACGGCGACGCCCTCATCTGCTTCAACTTCCGCGCGGACCGCGTGCGGCAGTTCCTGCGTGCGCTGACCGAAGACGCCTTCGACGGCTTCGCGACGGCCGTGCGGCCGGCCGTGCACGTGACGACCTTCACGCAGTACTCGGCGGCCTTCAACTTCCCGGTGGTGTTTCCGCCGCAGTCGGCGACGCACTATGTCGGCGAAGTGCTCGAAGCCCATGGCCGCACGAACCTGCGACTGGCCGAGACCGAGAAGTATGCCCACGTGACCTACTTCTTCAACGGCGGCCGCGAACGCCCCTTCGTCGGCGAAGAACAGATCATGGTGCCGTCGCCGAAGGTGGCCACCTACGACCTGCAGCCCGAGATGAGCGCACGCGGCGTGGCCGACGCGTTCATCGACAGCGTGTCGCACCGGCGGCACGACCTCATCATCTGCAACTTCGCCAACCCCGACATGGTGGGGCACACGGGCAGCCTCGAAGCCGCCATCGCCGCCATCCAGGCGGTGGACATACAGCTGGGACGCTGCATCGAGGCCCTGCGGGCCGTGGGGGGCACGGCGCTGGTCACGGCCGACCACGGCAACGCCGAGCAGATGTGGGATTACGAACTGAACGCGCCACACACGGCGCACACGACCAATCTCGTGCCCGTGGTGCTCGTGACGCCTGCGGCCGATGCGCCGGCGACCCTCCGCGACGGCGCTCTGTCGGACGTGGCGCCCACGCTGCTGGCGCTGCTCGGCCTGCCGCAGCCTGTCGAGATGACGGGCCGCGATCTGCGCGCATGACCAAGGGCCGGCCCTCGAGGCCGGCCCGCCACCCCTACTCCACTTCTTCGGTCTGCGCGTCGGGCGCTATGCGCAGCGACCGCAGGAACCGCCGGTCGTTGTCGGTCATCGCTTCGTGCCGTGCGGCATGCGACGCACGACTGAGCGCCACGCGGCTGCGCGTGCGCTTGCCGCTGCGGGTGGCAAAGCCGATCTCCGCCTCGAGCGAAACCCGCATGTCGTATCCCGCATCACGGGCGCGCGCGCGGCACGCTTCGACACGAGGATCCGACGCGACGGCTTCGGCCATGGCGTCGGCCAGTTCCTTCGCCAGTCGATTCACGGTGTCGTCCATGGTCTACTCCTTTCAGAGACACGGCCTGGGCACCGCGCCTGCCACCCGACGGCCGCACACAGCCCGTGAGGAGTGGCCGCTGCGGTCGGGCGCCTCTGCGAAACATGACGAGGAAGGCGTCTTCGGAGAACTGCTGAAACGTGTCCGGATTGTATCGGCGCGCTCGCAGGCAGGTCAAGGACGCCACGGATGTCGGACAATGGTCTGCACACAGTCATGACGTCCCGCCTCTTCTACACACCCGACGACCTGCCGCGCGCACCCGCTGAGGACGGGACGGGCCTGCCAGGCACGTTCCCGTACACGCGGGGCATCCAGCCCACGATGTATCGCGGCCGGCTGTGGACCATGCGCCAGTACGCCGGCTTCGGAACGGCCGACGAGTCCAACGCCCGCTATCGCTACCTGCTCGCGCAGGGGGTCAATGGCCTGAGCGTGGCCTTCGACCTGCCGACCCAGATCGGGTACGACTCCGATCATGCACTGGCGGCCGGCGAGGTGGGCCGCGTCGGCGTCGCGATCGACTCGATCGACGATATGGAACGGCTGCTTGCCGGCATCCCGCTCGACAAGGTGTCCACGTCGATGACCATCAACGCCACGGCCATCGTCCTGCTCGCGCTGTATGTGGCGGTGGCCCGGCGGCAGGGCGTGCCCCCCAGCGCCCTGGCCGGGACCGTGCAGAACGACGTGCTCAAGGAGTATGTGGCCCGCGGCACCTACATCTACCCGCCTGCCGCGTCGCTGCGCATCGTCACCGACATGTTTGCGTGGTGTGCACGCGAGATGCCACGCTGGAACAGCATCTCGATCAGCGGCTATCACATCCGCGAAGCTGGCGCGACGGCCGCGCAGGAGATCGCCTTCACGTGTGCCAACGCCGTGGCCTACGTCGAGGCGGCGCGTGACGCGGGCCTCGACCTCAACGTCCTCGGCCGCCAGCTCTCCTTCTTCTTCGCCTGTCACAACGACTTCCTCGAGGAGATCGCCAAGTTCCGTGCGGCACGCCGCCTGTGGGCCCGCCTGATGCGCGATCGCTTCGGCGTCACCGACCCGCGCGCGCTGCAGATGCGCTTCCACACGCAGACGGCCGGGTCGACGCTGACCGCCCAGCAACCGGACAACAACATCGTCCGCGTGGCGGTGCAGGCGTTGGCCGCGGTGCTCGGCGGCACGCAGTCGCTGCACACCAACGCCCGTGACGAGGCGCTGGCGCTGCCGACCGAGGCCTCGGCGCGCCTGGCCCTGCGCACGCAGCAGGTCATCGCCCTCGAAACCGGCGTGGCTAACACGCCCGACCCGTGCGGTGGCGCCTACGCCATCGAGGCGCTCACCGACAGGCTCGAGGCCGAGGCGCGCGATCTGCTCGATCGCATCGAGGCGGCGGGTGGCACGCTGCGCGCCATCGAAACCGGGCTGATCCAACGGCAGATCCAGGAGACGGCCTACGCCTCGCAGCAGGACATCGACGCAGGGCGCACCGTGGTCGTGGGCGTCAACCGCTTCGTGACGGGTGGCGCCGCGGCGCCGGAGGTCCTGCGCATCGATCCGGCGCTCGAGGCGCAGCAGGTACAGCGCGTGCAGGCCCTGCGCGCCTCCCGCGACGCCGCGCGCTGGCGCGAGACGATGGATGCGGTGCACACGGCGGCCACGTCGCGCGACAACCTCGTGCCGCCTATCATCGCGGCCGTCGAAGCGCACGCGACCGTCGGCGAGATCGCTGATACGATGCGCCAGGTGTTCGGTCAGTACGAGGAGCTGCCGATCTAGGCGCGCGGCCGCTCGACCCTGGGCTCCATCCAATCATGCCGCTGTTGTCGGTGCGCCACCTCACCACCGCGTTTCCGGTCCAGGGCACCGAGGTGCCCGTCCTGCAGGACATCAGTGTAGACATCGCGCGTGGCGAGACGCTGGCGCTTGTCGGTGAGTCCGGCAGCGGCAAGAGCCTCACGGCCCTCTCGCTCATGCGCCTGGTGCCGCCGCCCGGCCGTGTGGTCGCCGGCGAGGTGTGGCTCGAGGGACGCAACCTGCTCGCGCTGAGTGAGCACGAGATGGATGCGGTCCGCGGCGCACGCCTGGCGCTGGTCTTCCAGGAGCCGATGAGCGCCCTCAACCCGGTGATGACGATCGGACAGCAACTCGTCGAGGCGCTCGAGATCCATCAGATGGGCGGCCCCGACGTGCGGCGCACGGCGCTCGAGACGCTCGCCGCGGTCCGGATGGACCGACCGGCCGACCGGTTCGCCCAGTTTCCCCACGAGTTGTCCGGAGGGCTCCGGCAGCGGGCGCTCATCGCCCTCGCGATTGCGTGCCGCCCCTCGCTCGTCATCGCCGACGAGCCGACGACGGCGCTCGACGTGACCCTGCAGGCGGAGATTCTCAACCTGCTGCGGCAGCTGAAGCGGGAGTTCGAGCTGTCGCTGCTGCTCGTCACCCACGACTTCGGCGTGGTCGCGCACACGGCCGACCGCGTGGCGGTGATGTACGCCGGGCGGATCGTGGAGATGGCGCCCGTGCGTGCACTGTTCCGTATGCCCGCCCACCCGTACACCCAGGCCCTCCTCAAGGCCATGCCGGGCTCCGTCCACAGCCAGGGCGGCGGGATGGAGCCGATCCCGGGACAGCCTCCGGCGGTGAGCCTGTGGTCGGCAGGATGCGCATTTGCACCGCGCTGTGCCTGGCGCCACGACGCCTGTGCGCACGTACCCGACCTTTACCCGGTCGGAGACGGGCACCTTTCGCGGTGCCATCTGGTGGAGCAGGCCGCGCGGCTCGCCACTGACTGACATGGACGGGCCGTTGCTCGAAGTCCGACACCTGGTGAAGCACTACCGGCGACGGGCCTGGTGGGGTTCGGGCGACACGGACGTGGCGGTCTCCGACGTCAGCTTTGCGGTGGCTGCAAGCGAGACGTTCGGGCTCGTCGGCGAGTCGGGCAGCGGGAAGACGACCACCGCGCGGTGTGCGTTGCGCCTGGTGGAGCCGACGAGCGGCGCGGTGCGCTATCGCGGTGAGGACGTGCTCGCCTACGACGCGGCGGCCCTGCGCCGGTGGCGGCGGGACGTCCAGATGGTCTTCCAGGACCCGTACGCGTCGCTGAGCCCGCGCATGCGGATCGGCACGGTCGTGCGCGAGCCGCTCGACGTCCATGGCGTGGGACGTCCGGTCGAGCGCGAGGCGCGCGTCGCGGAACTGCTCGCGCTGGTCGGACTCGATCCCGAGGTCGCCACGCGGCTGCCGCAGGTCTTGAGTGGCGGGCAACGGCAGCGGGTGGCCATCGCGCGCGCGCTGGCGCTGTCGCCGCAGTTGCTCGTGGCCGACGAACCAGTGTCGGCGCTCGACGTGTCGGTGCAGGCCCAGGTCGTCCAGCTCCTTCGTGACCTCCAGAAGCGGCTGGGGCTCACCTGCATGTTCATCACGCACGACCTGCGGCTCGCGCGGGCCATCTGCACGCGTGTGGCGGTGATGTATCGCGGACGGATCGTCGAGATGGGGCCGGTGGAGTCGGTGTTCGCGCGGGCGCAGCACGCCTACACGCAGGCGCTGCTGTCGGCCATGCTCCTGCCAGACCCGGAGGCCATGGCCCCGCAGCCCGTCCCGTACGTCTCGGCCCCGGAGTCCGCGGCCCTGCCGCTGAGGCTGGTGGGCGACGCCCACTGGGCTGCCGTCAGTTGACGGGCGAGGCGAGCCCGGTACGTCCAGGTCTGGCACCGGCTCGACGTGAAGCAGACCTGACCCCGGAATCGTCGTGCGGCAGGTCTGACCCCGAAGGGTCCTCGAAGGCCCTGACGATGACGTCGAAGTAGGTTTCGGCCATGCGGTCGTAGCCGGCAAGCGTGGGATGGAGGCCGTCGGCGCCGATGAGCGGCGTGAACTCGCCCCCCATCGCCGTGTAGACGTCGGCACACAGGGCCCCGTAGCGACTGCACAGGCCGAGGATCTGGGCGTTCAACTCCACGACCTCCTTGTGGGCGGCACCGCGCAGCGACCCCGGCCGCTGCGGCGGCAGCGTGGACAGGATGACCGCCACGCCACGGCCCTGCGCATCGCGCGTGATCGTCTCGATCGCCCGCACCACCGAGGGAACGGCACGAGCGCCCTCCGCCGCCAGGTCGTTGGCGCCGGCCAGCAGGATCATGACGTCGGCATTGGTCTCGCGCAGCGCAACGCCGTACCGGCGCGCAACCTGGTCGGCGCGCTCACCGGGCACGCCCGAGTTGAACACCGTCGGCTGCTGATCGAAGTAGCGTTCCGCCAGGAGGGTCTGGAGCTTCGCCACGTAGGTGTCGCCCTCGATCACCCGCAGCGGGCGGGTGCGCGACACCACACCAAAGGTCAGGCTGTCGCCGAGGGCGAGGATGCGCTCGACCCGCAACCGCGGCGCGGCGACGACGCGCACCGGGAACTCGCAGGTGGCCTTCATCTGCCTGGCGTCGGTGGCCGTACACGTGACGGTGGAGGTGCCGACCGGGGCTGCCGCGCCGGGCGAAGGCGTGCACGCCACCGTCACGGGGGCGGTGCCTCCGCGGGACTGGGGCAGGTCGAAGACGAGGGGCACGGGTTGCGCCTGCACGGCCCGCAGTTCGAGCGGGCCCGGACAGGTCAGCTGGAGCGGGTCCGCCTGGGCTGGTGGCGGTGGCTGCGGCGTGGGTGCCGTGGGTGTGGATCCGCCGCATCCGGCAAGAAGCCACAGGACGGCCGCGGCGAGCCTTGCGCGCCCCGACGCGACGGCAGAACGGGCTGGCTGGCAGTCGGTCGGCACGGTCGACCTGACAGTATAGCCGGCGTGTGGGTCGTACAGTAGAGTCGGCCCACTCGGGCAGGTGCGCCGAGCGCGGCTACACCGCGGCGACGGCGCCGCGCGTCACGTCCTTCTCAACCTTGCCGTCCCTGATCGAGATGATGCGATGGGCGTGTTCCGCGATGTCGGGCTCGTGGGTGACGAGGATGATGGTGTTCCCCGCACCATGGAGACGCTCGAAGAGGGCCATGATCTCGACGCCCGTCTTCGAGTCGAGATTGCCCGTCGGTTCGTCGGCCAGCAGGATCGACGGGTTGTTCACCAGCGCACGGGCGATGGCTACGCGCTGGCGCTGCCCGCCCGACAACTCGTTGGGCTTGTGGTGCATGCGCGCCTCGAGTTCGACCTTGGCGAGCGCCGCCTTCGCCCGCTCGGAGCGCTCCGCCGACCCGACGCCCGCGTACACGAGCGGCAGTTCGACGTTGTGCAGCGCCGTGGCCCGCGGCAGCAGGTTGAACGTCTGGAAGACGAACCCGATCTCTTCGTTGCGAATCCGGGCCAGCTCGTCGTCGTCCATGCGGCTGACCTCCTTCTCGTTGAGAAGGTAGGTGCCCTTCGTGGGCGTGTCGAGACAGCCGATGAGGTTCATCAGGGTCGACTTGCCCGAGCCGGAGGGCCCCATGATGGCCACGTATTCGCCGCGCTGAATCTGGATGGACACGCCGCTCAGCGCGTGGATCTCTTCCGAGCCCATCACGTAGGTCTTCCAGAGATCGCGGGTTTCAATCAGTGCCATGAGTCGTCTTCCCTGTGTCTGCCACGTCACACGGACGCGCGCGAACGTACGTCGGCCTGCACGGGCATGCTGAATCGAAGGGTAGTACGTCGCACGTCGCGGGGTGGTTCCGCGTGTGTCACGGCCCTTCCGGTGCCGCCTCCCTGCCGCTGCCGCCAATGGGCACGTTCGGCATCGGCTCGGCATGCGGCACGTGGACGACGACGGCGGTGTCGTCGGTGCCGGGCGCCGGGTAACGCGCCCACACCACGCGGCGCTCGGCAGGCTCGAGCGGCCGTTCGTCACGGCTCCCGAGCGGCACGCCGTCCGCATCGCGCAGGATGAACAGCTTCCGCTGGTGCCCGAGGTCCGCCAGATAGACCTCCGAGAGCGTCCCGCGGTCTGGACCATCGGCGCTGAAACGCTGGGCCACGTCGAGCGCCACGCCGTCGGCCCCGACGTGCGTCACCGCCATACGCAGTTCGACGGTGCTTTCCGACAGCCTGTCGAGCGACAACACCTCGATGCGCAGCGTCCCTTCCTCACCCATCGTCTCGGCCAGGGCTGGCGGATGCGCCTCGGCCGGCACCGGCGTGGTGCCGACCGTCCGATCGTAGGGCGGCGTGACGGTTACCCACCACACGATGGCTCCCGCCACGCCGAGCACGAGGAGGACCGCCACCAGCGCCAGGCCACCCGGTCCACGCCGGCCGGGTGGTGAGCCGGGTGCCGCCGGTTCGGGCGTCCCCGGCATCGCCTGCACGTCAGGCACCTAGTCCTCCTGCGTCTCGTATTCCGACTTCAGCCGCGCCACCACGGCGGGGTCGGCGAGCGTCGTGGTGTCGCCGATGGCCTTGCCGTCGGCGATGTCGCGCAGCAGGCGGCGCATGATCTTCCCGGACCGCGTCTTGGGCAGGTCGGCGGCAAAGTGGATGTCCTCGGGCCGCGCCAGCGCGCCGATCTTCTTGACGACGTGCTCCTTGAGTTCGTGCTCGAGGCCCGTCGACGGCTTCTGGCCTTCCTTGAGCGTCACGAAGGCGGCAATCGAGTGCCCCTTGATGTCGTGGACCTTGCCGACCACGGCAGCCTCGGCCACCGACTTGTGATCGACCAGCGCGCTCTCGACCTCCATCGTGCCGATGCGGTGTCCGCTCACGTTCAGCACGTCGTCGACGCGTCCGAGCAGCCAGACGAAGCCATCTTCGTCCACCCGCGCCCCGTCGCCGGCGAAGTAGGTGCCATCGCCCCACTTCTGCCAGTACGTCTCGACGAAGCGCTGACGGTCGCCGTAGATGCCACGCAACATGGCCGGCCACGGCTTGGTCAGCGACAGCAGACCGCCACCGACCGGCACGGCACTGCCGTCCTGCTTGCGGATCTCGACGCTGATGCCAGGGAACGGCCTGGTGGCGGATCCCGGCTTGGTGGTGGTGATGCCGGGCAGCGGCGTGATCATGATGGCGCCCGTCTCGGTCTGCCACCACGTGTCGACGATCGGGCAGCGCGAGCCGCCGATGTGCTCGTGGTACCACATCCAGGCTTCCGGGTTGATGGGCTCGCCCACCGAGCCGAGCAGGCGCAGGGTGCTGAGGTTGCGGCTGGCGGGGAGTTCGGTCCCCCAGCGCATGAAGGCACGAATGGCGGTCGGGGCCGTGTAGAAGATGGTGACGCCGTGCTTCTCGCAGAGCTCCCAGAACCTGTCGCGCTCGGGCCAGTCGGGGGCGCCTTCGTACATCAGGCAGGTTGCGCCGCACGCGAGCGGCCCGTACACCACGTAGCTGTGCCCGGTGACCCACCCGATGTCCGCCGTACACCAGTACACGTCGTCTTCCTTGAGGTCGAAGACGTAGCGTGACGTCGCCATCGTAGCAGTGAGATAGCCACCCGTCGTGTGGACGATTCCCTTGGGCTTCCCCGTGGTACCTGACGTGTAGAGGATGTAGAGCGTGTCTTCGCTGTCCATCGGCTCCGGCTCGCACCAGGAGGCAGCATCCTGCTTGACGCGGTGGTACCAGTGGTCGCGCCCTTCCTTGATGTGGACCGGGAAGTTCGACGAGTCGCGCTTGACGACGATCACGTTCTCGATGGAAGGCGTGTGCTCGAGGGCCGCGTCGGCAATCTTCTTGAGCGGCAACATCTGGCCTCGGCGGTAGCCGCCGTCGGCCGTGACGAGCACCTTGGCCTTTGCGTCGTTGATGCGATCGGCGAGAGACTCGGCGCTGAACCCGCCAAACACCACCGAATGCGCGGCGCCAAGGCGCGCGCAGGCGAGCATGGCAAAGGCCAGTTCGGGCACGAGCGGCATGTACAGCGCCACGACGTCGCCCTTCTTGACGCCGAAGTTCTTGAGGACGTTGGCGAACTTGCACACCTCACGCTGGACGTCGAAGTAGGTGTATGTCCGCCGGTCGCCCGGCTCGCCCTCCCAGATGAGCGCGGCCTTGTTGCGGCGGCCGTTGCGCACGTGCCGGTCCACGCAGTTGACCGAAGCGTTCAGCTTGCCGTCGGCGAACCACCTGGCGTCGGGGGCGTCCCACTCGAGCACCTTGGTGAAGGGCTTGATCCACTCCAACTGACGGGCCTGCTCGGCCCAGAAGGCCTCCGGGTCGGCGGCTGCCTGGTCGTAGATGGCCGGGTCGTTCCAGTTGGCCGCGGCACGGAACTCGTCGGACGGGGGGAAGCGCCGCACTTCGGTGAGCAGCGCGGAAATCTCAGTGGAGGGGTCTTGGTCGGACATGGGGCGAATGCTAGCAGGGCGGGGGCGGTCGGGGCCAGCCTCACGCGTTTACCTCACGCCTTGGGCCACACGCCACACGCCTTACGCCTTACGCCTTACGCCGTACGCCTTACGCTGCGTAGCTGCTACGCACCTGCGTCGTGAGGTTCGCAGTAGAGCAGCATCGCAGGTCACCCTGGCGCGCTGTGGCGCTGGAACGCTCGCACCGGGACGCGGCAAGTGGTTTGCTCGCGACAGGCGCATGCCTCGCAACCCGAAGCGACTCGATGCCTTCCTCCTCGCAGACGCACTCGTCCTCGATGTGTACCGCCTGACCGCCCGAATGCCCGAAGCCGAGCGCTACGGGCTGCAGAGCCAACTCCGCCGCGCGGCAGTGTCCGCTGCAGCAAACATCGTCGAAGGCTGTCAACGCTCAGGAACGCGCGACCGCCTTCGCTTCTTCGAGGTCGCGGCCGCTTCGGCCAACGAAGCCCGCTACCTCCTCTACGTCATCCGCCGGCTGGACCTTCTGGCGACCGCGGCGTGCGAGGACCTCGAAGATCGCTACGACCACGTGACGCGGGCCCTTGAACGCCTGCGACAGCGCATTGCCGCCGACGCCGTCACGGAGCGGAGGCCGTGACAGGCCACGGCCGAGAGAGCGTCTGGCGTGAGGCGTTTGGCGTACGGCGTACGGCGTATGGCGTGAGCCGCCCTACCCTTCGTGCGACGGCCGCGTCGGGTCGAGGAAGGCGGGAATGGGCGGCGGCGGGGCCGACCGCTTGAAGAGCGCCTGCCCCAGCAGGCCGCCGAGGAGGCCGAACACGCTGAAGAAGATCAGATTGAAGACGAGCCCGATGAACACCGCCACCACACCCACGCTGCCGGCGGCGAGTTGCTCGATGGCCGTCCGGAACTCGGGCGGGGCGTCTCCCGCTTGCTCCGCGATGCGCCTGAAGAAGTCGGCGCTGAGCGGTCCCATCATCATCTGGATGGGAATGGCCAGCAGGGAAGCCAGCACGGCCCCCACCAGGCCGGCCAGCAGGCCGACGATGGCGCCATCGCCACTCTCGATGGGGGTGGGCTGATCCTGCTGCAGGAGATACGCCGCGAGCACCCCGCCCGACACCACCCACAGGCAGCAGAGACAGTTGCCCGCAGAGATGATGGGCAGGGCCGACAACACCCCGATGAACAGGCCGGCCAGAAGGGAGGGCTGTAGCTTCGATGCGGTCATCGCCTGAGATCCGATGGAAGTTCGCTGCGCTCCGCAGTGTAGCAGGAGGGTAGACTCCTCACATGAGCCTCTCGGATGTCTTCGCGTCGAACGTGCTGGTGCGGTGGCTGCGGGGCGACCCCAACCGCTACGACCTGGTGGTGACGATGGTCGGCGTGCGCATGGGCCAGCAGATGCTCGTGCTGGGCGCCCAGGAGCCCGGCCTGACGGCGGCGCTGGCCCGGGTCACCGGGCTCAGCGGCGGTGCGCACGCACGTGCCGAGGATGCCGCCGGCGCACAGCGCCTGTCGGCGGCCGCCGACGAGGCGGGCGTCCTGCTCGATGTGAGCCACGGCCCGGTGGCGCCATTGCCCTTCACCGACGGCCGCCTCGACCTGGTGGTGGTCGACGCCATCGGACGGACGCCGACGGTGGACTACGCCGAGGTGGCGCGCGTCCTGCGACCCGGGGGACGCGTGCTCGTGGTGACGCGGACGAAGACCGAGGGTGCACCCGCCATCGAACCCCTGCACCAGGCGGTCGGAGCCCAGTTCAAGGCGGCACGCGTGCTGGACCACGGCAACGGCTGGGCGTTCGTCGAGGCGCTCAAGCCGGGCACGCCGCGCGAGCAGTCGACGCCGTCCGCCACGTCCTGAGCAGGGGACACTGTCACCCTGGCGCGTCCCCGTGACGCGAGCGCTCGCTCGCGCTGCGCCGAGATTTGTGCGCTTTCGCGAACGGTATGGCAGGCACGGTTGTTGCGGTGACCACTCCCGTCCACGGGAGGAATCAGCGCCATGCCCACGCCAAGCAGCCAGGACGTGTACTCCGCCAGGGAGGTCGCCCGCGCCGCCGGAGTCGACCCGGCCGTCGTGGCGCGCCTGCTCGACGAGGGCGCGATTGCCGCGGTGGATGGCGAGTTCATCGCGTTCGAGGAAGCGCGGCGGGTGGGCCGCTTGTTGCGTGATGGCGATCCTGTGCCACTGGCAGCCGGAGCCGTCGCGGCGACGCCTGGCGTGCTGTTCGCGCGGCATCGCGCGTCGCGACGCGCGGCGGGCCTGCCCGTGGCCGCCTCAGCGGCCATTCACGGTGTGGTGCTCGGCGGGTTGATTCTGGCGGCCGTCGCGCAGATCGGCTCCACCGAGGCGCGCACCCTCACGGAGACGGCTCCCCTCGAGCCCATGCGGCTCGTATTCCTGGCGCAGCCGGGTCCTGGCGGCGGAGGCGGCGGCGGGGGCTTGCGTATGCCGACGCCCGCGCCCAAGGCCCGGCGCGAGGGCCGCGCTTCGCTGCCAAGTCCCATCCCCGAACGTCGGCCCGTCGATCCCGATCCGCCCCCGGTGGCCCCCGAGCCGCCTCCGCCCGTGCCGGCCGAGTGGCTGCCCCCGGTGGAAGCGCCGGTCGCCGCGCGGCCTGCCGACGCCGATACGCAGGCCGGCGTGCTCGAGGAAAGCCCGGCGCAGGACGACAGCCGCGGCAGCGGCGACGGTGGAGGCGCGGGGTCTGGCACCGGCGTGGGTCTCGGGGAAGGCGACGGCTCGGGTATCGGCGAGGGTGAGGGTGGCGGGCATGGCGGCGGAGTGTACGGCCCCGGCAGCGGCGTCGAGCCGCCTCGCCTGCTCGCCGAGGTCAAGCCCGACTACACCGAAGACGCGCGGCGCCGGGGCATCGAAGGCGACGTCGTGATGGAGATCGTGGTGCGACGCGACGGACGCGTCGGCGACGTGCGCATCCTGCAGGGGCTCGGCGGTGGGCTCGACCAGCAGGCGGTCACGGCCGTGCGGCGGTGGCGCTTTGCGCCAGGCACGCGTCGCGGCACGCCGGTGGACGTCATGGTGGAAGTCGCCGTCGAGTTCAAGCTTCGCTGAAGGGATCCGGTCATGTTGATCATCACGCTCGTCTCGTTGCTGATGGCCGCCACCATGGGATGGCTGGCCCTTCGTCTGCTTCGCGAGGAACAGCGCCGGTCCGAGGCGCGGATGATGGCGCTCACGGCCGCGCTCGACGAGCCCGCGCCACGTGTCCGAACGCAGACCGCCGTCCTGCCGCAACTCGTGTCGATCGACGCCGACGGCAGCGACGCCTATTTCGCAGCGGCCGCCGACCAGCCCGTGTCGCGTCCGGTGGTGCACCCGGTCCCTGTGACGGCGACGCCGAACGAGACGGTGACGCCTGCAGAGCCGCTGCGCCAGGAAGCGGCGGCAGACGCTTCTCCCGTCGCGCCCCCCTCCGAACGTGCACTCTTCGGGGTGGACGCGTCCGAGACGACGCCGCGCGACGACCGTCGGTGGCTGCCGGTGGCGATCGTGGTGCTCATCGGATTGGGCGTGCTGAGTGTGCTGTGGAGCACGTCGGGCACCTCCACCACGCCCACGGCCGCCGCGGTCACGGCCTCGGCGCCTGCACCTGGCGGCATTCCGCTCGACCTCGTGTCGCTCGGACACGAGCAGTCGGCGTCGACCCTGGTGGTTCGCGGGCTGGTGCGCAATCCGCCGGCGGGCTCGGCCCGCACCGGCACCGTGGCCAGCGTCTTCCTGTTCGACGAGGCCGGAGGGTTCCTCGGCAGCAGCCGGAGCGCCCTCGACGCGCCGACGCTGATGCCGGGTGCCGACGCCGCCTTCGAGGTCAGCTTCCCGGCCAACACCCGCGTCCGGCGGTATCGGGTCACGTTCAGGAACGTCGAGGGTGTCGTGGTGCCGCACCTCGACAAGCGCACATCCGGCGGGGTCAGGTCTGAGGCGCGTTGACACGCGCAGGGAGTGATGCCATGAGACTCGCACACACCATCGGTCGGTCTCCCTGGATGAGGAGTGGGGTAGCGCTGATCGCGGCGGTTGCCGCGTCGGCCACGCTCGTGGCACAGCAGGCACCCTCCGGCGGCGGGTTCAAGTTCCGCAGCGCCGTGGAGCTCATCAACGTCACGGCCACCGTGACGGACCGGTCGGGCCGCTTCGTGTCCGGGCTGCAGCGCGACGACTTCGCCGTGTTCGAAGACGGGCAGCCGCAGTCGATCACCCACTTCAGCAACGAACGCGTACCCGTGAGCCTGGGCATCGTGCTGGACGTCAGCGGCAGCATGGCCGGCGCGAAGTTCCAGGCGGCGGAAGAAGCACTCAACCGCTTCCTCTACGACCTGCTGTCGCCCGAAGACGAGATCTTCATCGTCACCTTCTCCGATCGGGTGGACCTGGCCAGCGACTGGACCACCGACCGCGGGCAGTTGGCGCGGGCGTTGTCGATGGTGCGCCCTCGCGGAGGCACGTCGCTGTACGACGCCGCGGCCGAGGCCGTGCCGATGGCGCAGTCGGGCCGCCACAAGAAGAAGGCGGTGCTCATCATCTCGGACGGCGTGGACACCGACAGCCACACGGCCCCGCGTGCCCTGCAATCGCTCATCCGCGAGACGGAGGTGCTCGTCTACGCCATCGGCATCGACGGAGGAGGCGACAGCTACACGTCACAGGGCGGGTGGTCGGGGCGCCCCAGCGTGCAGTTGCCCTTCCCCCTGCCGTTCCCGGGGCGACGGCTGCCCGGCCAGCGCCCGCGGGTGATCATCGGCAACCAGGACCGCGTGGACGTCAATGCCCTGCGGGCGATCACCGACGACAGCGGCGGCCGCACGGAGGTGACGCAGGGCTCGGTGGGCATCGACCCGGCGACGGCCAGCATTGCCGACGAGTTGTCGCGGCAGTACTCGCTCGGCTACGTGCCGCCTCGCGACAAGGATGGCCGCTGGCACACCATCCGCGTGGACGTGCGCGACGCCGGCTACCAGGTGCGTGCCCGGCGCGGTTACATGGCGCAGTAGTAATGCCTGATGCTTGATGCCTGATGCTTGGTGCTTGATGCCTCGGGCCTGACGTCTGATTCCGGCCGCCTGCATCGCGACACGTGACCGGTGACCCGGGCCCCCATGCCGTATCATCGCCGGCGTGTCTTCGCTCGCGCTCGCCATCCTGCTCAGTGCCGCCGGTAGCATCCTGGGCGTGCTCGTCGCCTCGGTCGTCTACCTGTTTGGTGACAAGGCGCGCGAGCGGGTGGTGGCGTGGCTCATCAGCTATGCCGTCGGCTCGCTGCTCGGGCTCTCGCTGCTGAAGCTGGTCCCCGAAGCGCTCGAGACGCTGCCCCCGGTCGCGGCGCTCACGACGTTGCTCGTGGGCATCCTGACGTTCTTCATCCTCGAGAAGCTGGTGGTCTGGCGGCATTGCCACGAGCCCGACGAGTGCGCCGTACACAACAGCGCTGCCAGCCTCGTCATTGTCGGCGACGCCTTCCACACGTTCGTCGACGGCGCCATCATTGCCGCCGCCACCCTCACCAGCGTGCCGCTCGGCATCAGCACCGCGCTGGCCACCGCCGCCCACGAAGTGCCCCAGGAGCTCGGCGACGCCGCCATCCTGCTCAAGGCCGGCTACACACGCACGCGGGCGCTCACGCTGAATCTGCTCTCCGGCGTCGGCGGCATTGCGGGGGCGGTGGCCGTGTACTTCACGCTCGGCCACATGCCGACGGTGCTGCCCTACGTCATCGCCTTTGCGTCGGGCAGCTTCCTGTACGTCGCGATGGCCGATCTGATTCCCAGCCTCCACCGCGGCCAGCAGGACGTGCACCCCGTCGGCCAGGTGCTGCTCATCGCTGCCGGCCTCGTCACGCTCGCCTTGCTGTAGCGCCCCCGGCCCGAGTGCGACATCCGGCGCCAGGTGTCCGCTCGGCGTGACAGCGCCAGCGGTGCCGCTGTCCTCGCGTCAGCCCGCTCGACCTGTCGTTGTGCCCTCTGAGCCCGGGTATTCGGCAGTTCGGCGCAACGTCCGGTTGGCATGGGCTTTGATCTATCTGGGGTGTACGGAGGACGCGCGCCAGACGGCTCCTCGCCAGCAGGACCGATGGCCCGCGGAAACGCCATGACGACATTCCACGCACGCAGGTTGCAGGCTCTCGTTGTCACCCTCGCGCTCGTCGCCGGCTCTGGCACCGCCCTGGCCCAGTCGGGCGACCGCAAGGACTTCCAGGTCTTCCAGGACGTCTCGGCGCAGGTGACGCGCTACGTCAACTTCACCGTGTTCGATACCGTGAATGCGTCAGTGCAGAACGGCGTCGTGACGCTCACGGGCAAGGTGACCATGCCGTACAAGGTGGACGACCTCACCAGGCGTGTCTCGCGGGTCGAGGGCGTGGCGAGGGTGGACAACCAGCTCGAAGTGCTGCCGGCCTCGCGGTTCGATGACGAACTGCGCCTGCGCATCGCGCGGGCCATCTACGGCAACCCGACCTTCTGGCACTACGCCTCGATGACCAACCCACCCATCCACATCGTCGTCGAACGGGGACGCGTGGTGCTCGAGGGCGTGGTCAACTCGGAGGTCGAGCGCATGCTCGCACGCTCGCTGGCCATCGGCTTCGGCGAGTTCTCGGTGGACAGCCGGCTCAGGACCGATGCCGAGGTCGCCGCAGCTCTCGAGCAGCTCGACTAACTCCCCGCCTTCGAAGGGTCGGCACTACTCGCTTCCCGGCAGGCGCAGCACGAACGTGCTGCCCTGCCCTTCCCCGCTTTCCACATCGACGGTGCCGCCGTGGGCCTCGACGATGGCACGCACGATCGACAGACCGAGCCCGGTGCCCTCGTCACTGCGCGACGCGTCGGCCTTGTAGAAGCGCTCGAATACTCTGGACGCCTGCTCGGGCGACAGGCCCGGACCGGTGTCCTGCACGGCCAGCAGCGTCGCGCCGTCCTGCTGACGCGCCTCGACGCGGACACGACCGCCGGCCGGTGTGAATCGCAACGCGTTCGACACCAGGTTCGACAGGGCCTGCTCGAGGCGGCCTGCGTCGCCAGTCACGACGAGCGGCACGGCGGCCATCTCGAGTGTGACCCCGCGGGCCTGCGCCGTCGGCAGAAACCTGTCCAGCACGCGTGAGAACAGCGCCGGCACCTGGACGCGCTCGACCCGGATGGTCAGACGGCCGCTCTCGAGCCGGGAGAGATCGAGCAGGTCGGCGATCAAGCGCTCGAGCCGCTCGGTCTCGTCGCTGACGATCGCGAGATAGCGGGCGCGATCCGCATCGGTGAGCGGAAGCTCACGCATCTGCAGGGTTTCGATGTAGCCGCGAATGGCCGTCAACGGCGTGTGCAGCTCGTGCGACACGTCGGCGAGCAACTGCCGGCGCGTGGCCTGTTCCGCCCGGACGCGGTCGATCTCGTGCTGCAGGGCGGCTGCCGTCCTGTTGAACGCCGCGGCGAGTTCCGCGATTTCGTCGGCACCGTCGGTGGGGGCACGCGCCGAGAGATCGCCGTCACCCAGCCGCCGTGCGGCCTCTTCGAGCGCCTTCAGGCGCCGATGGGCGGGGCCGAAGGTGGCCCATGCCACGGCCGCGGCGCCCGCGAGCGCCAGTGTCAGGGCGCCGAGCCACGTGAGGGGTCCGACGTCTTCGAGCACCGTGCCCCACGATCGCGTCGGCAGGACGACGACATTGCCCCGGACGCGTCCGCCGGCCCTCACTTCGGCCACGCCGACGGGCCCGGGCGGATCGGACGGGCGCTGCTGGAGCCGTCTGGCGTACCGCTGCAGGCCTCTCGCCCCCCCGGGTCCACGGCGCGCGCCGAACACCTCTCCTTCGGGCGTGACAAACAGCACGGGACGATAGAGGCCCCTGTAGCGCTGCGCCAGGAGGCGTGCGATCGGCGCGTCGGGGCGCTCCTCGAGCAGCGTCGTCATCTCGGCCGCGATG
>JAEZDP010000455.1 GCA_023418055.1 Acidobacteriota bacterium | reverse complement strand
ATCTGGCACCGGTGCCAGGGCGTGCAGCACGCTGCGGATCAAGACCTGACCCCCTCCCCCTCGTAGCGCATCACCAGCAGCGACACGTCGTCGTCGGCCGCGCGCCCCTGCCGAAACTCCTCCGCCGCCGCCAGCAGCCCCTGCGCCATCTCTGCGGCTGGACGCCCCGCGAGCCGCTCCAGCGTCTGCGCCACCCCGCGCGCACCGAAGTCCTCGCCGCCCGGCGACACCGACTCGCTGATCCCGTCGCTGTAGATGACCAGCGCGTCCCCCGGCTCGAGCCGCACCTCGATCGGCGTCCAGTCGCCGAACGGCAGCAGCCCGAGCACCGGCCCGCCGCTGTCGATGAGCGACACGTGCCCGAAGTGCCGCACCACCGCAGGCGGACAGTGCCCGGCATTGGCCAGCAGCACACGGCCGTCCGGGTACACCACCGACGCCGCCAGCGTCAGGTACTTGTTGCCGGGGCTGTAGTTCAGCAGCTGCCCGTGCAGCAACGGGAGAATCTCGGCGAGGGGATGCCCCATCTCGTGCAACAGCTTGAGCATGCCCGTCGCCAGCGCCATGATGAGCGACGCGGCCACGCCCTTGCCCGCGACGTCGCCCAGGGCCAGCGCCAGCCCGCCATCGGGCCGCGACACGCCCTGGTACAGGTCGCCGCCCACCGACGCCGCCGATTCCGTGCGCGCCCACGTCGTGCAGAAGGCCACCTCCGGCGGCGCCTGCAGCAGCGACGCCTGGATGTCCTTGGCAAGCGCCATCTCGTGTTCGATCTTGGCCTTCGCCCGTGCGTCGCGGTAGAGCCGCGCGCTGTCGATGGCCATCGCGGCGTCAGCCGCCAGCGACTCGAAAATCGCCAGTTCCTCGGGCGGCACCGCCTGGGTCCGTGCCGGTCGTGACACGAGAAGCGCGCCCAGCGCGTCGAAGCGGCCGATGAACGACGCGTGTTCGTCGCCCATCGCCCGACGCGCCACCATCAGCGGCGTCGCGACCATGTCGGGACGCAGCCCCGTCAGCACGCCGGTCATCGTCTCGAGCATGGCCTGGCTGGCCACGGTGCGGCGCTGACGCACGGCGTCGGTGAGCAGTTGGAGCTCGTCGTGCGCCACGTCGGCGGCCGCCTTCACCGGGAGCCGCAACACGACGTCGAGCCGGTCGTCGGGCCCGCTCAGCGCCAGGACGCCGCTCTCCGCCCGCATGATGCGGATGGCCGACCGCAACACCGCGCCAAGCACTTCGGGCAGCACGGCGGCGCTGTTGAGCTGTCGCGCGACGTCGAGCAGTTCCTGCAGATGCCTGACGCCGGTCCGCGCGTCTTCGACGGGGCCGTCGAGCAGCGTGCTCGACGCGTCGGAGACGACCTCGAACTCCACGCGTCGGCCGAACCTGACGCGGTCGCCATCCTGCAGCACCTGCAGCTGCACGCGCTGGTCGTTGACGAAGGTCCCCACGGCGCTGTTGAGGTCCTCGAGCAGCACTTCGTCGTCACGCAGCAGCAGCTGCGCGTGACGGCGCGACACGCTGGGCTCCGACAACACGACGTGCGACTGCGGGTCGCGGCCGATGACCAGCTGATGCGCGACAGGATGGATGTCGGGGTGGTTGTCGGCAGATGCCGAGACGAGTTTCAGGCGGCCGGCCATGGATTGCGCATCGTAGCGTACTGCAGAGATTCGAACCGGCGCCCCGTCCGTGTCGAGCACGAAAGGCGCACGCGATCAGCCATAACCCTGCATGTTAGGATGCCGGGATGCTCGCAGCCCCTCCCGCAACCAGCAGCGCAGGCCGTCTCTGGATGGTCGTCGGCGCCGTGGCCCTCGTGGCTGTCGTCGTAGGAGGGTGGCTGCTCGTGGGCGGTGAGTCGGAGGCGCCCGACACGCCGCCCGCCGCCGTGGACACTGCCGCGCCCGTCGCCGCCGATGATGACAACGACGCGCCGGAGCCGGCCGAACGCGACACCCCCGAGGCCTCACCGCGCCCGGCTGCACCCCGTGCCGAACGGACACCGGCCGCACCGCCTCCGGCAGCCCCCGCGCCGGCCGTTTCCACCGCGCCCACGCTCCGCGTCGAGAGCGACGTGCCTGGCGCCATGGTCTTTCTCGACCGCAAGTACCTGGGCACGACGCCGCTCGTGTCACGGGAGGTCGCGCCAGGAAGCCACCAGCTGAACGTCCAGGCCGAGGGCATCGAGCCCGTCGTGCAGACCGTCGAGATTCGGAACGACGGCGAGACCCGCGTCGCCGTCGAGCTGAAGAAGGTGCGCCTCGACGCCCGCGTCGCCGTGGTGCACAAACACGGTATGGGCTCCTGCGACGGCACGCTCATCGCCTCGCCTGCCGGCCTCCGCTATCAGACGTCCCACGACAAGGACGGCTTCACGCTGTCGTTTGCACAGCTCGAGACCTTCTCGGTGGACTACCTCGAGAAGGCCCTGCGCGTGAAGCAGCGTGGCGGGCGCACCTGGAACTTCACCACGCGCGACGATAATGCCGATCCGCTCTACGTCTTCCACAAGGAAGTGGAAGCCGTGCGCTGAGCGGGTGACGCAGAACGCACGAGGCCGCGCCGGACGCGCCGACGCGTTCGGCGCGTGCCGCCATCACGTCGTCGTCAGATGGCGAGCCACCGCCCGGGGCCGCCGAGGAACTCCAGGTAGTCTGCAACCACCAGCTCAGGCGCAGGATCGTGCGCCGTGAACTGCTCGTGCGTGAAGGTGGAGGACACCGCGATGCAGCGCATGCCTGCGCGCAGCGCCGCCTCCACGCCGATGGGTGCGTCCTCGAAAGCCAGGCAGTGCGCCGGCGGAACGTCCAGCTTCTCGGCCGCCTTGAGGAATACGTCAGGAAACGGTTTCCCGTTGACGACCTCGTCGCCGCGTGCCACCACCGGAAACCGCTCCGCGAGGCCCGCCTCGCGCAGCGTGTGCTCGACGTTCTTCGCGGGAGCCGAAGTGGCGACCGCCGCCGCGATGCCGTGATGCGCCAGCCGGTCGAGCAGCACGTGCAGGCCGTCGAGCGGGGCCAGACGCCCCACCGACAGCCTTCGGTAGGCGCCTTCTTTCTCTTCCTCGTACTCGAGCACCTCGTCCATCGTCATGTCGCGCTCGAACAGCAGCGGGAAGATCTCGCTGTTGCGCTTGCCGTCGATGCGGCGGCGGAGGTCCATGGTGAGATCCGGCAAGCCGTGGCGCTCGGCAAACGCCACGAACGACTCGGCGTGCAGGTGCATGTTGTCGACGAGCGTGCCATCGAGGTCGAACACGAAGGCACGCGGGCGGAAGGCAGTCAGGTCAGTCACGTCGAAGCCGGGAGATGAAGGGAAGAACGCGCCGGGACGGGCGCAGACGGAGCACGCGCGCCGCAGGAGCGGTCACGCGTTGTCCACGACCGCGTCGGCGATGATGAGGCGCTGGACCTCGGACGTGCCCTGGTAGATGCCGGCGGCACGGACGTCCCGCAGGAACCGCTCGACGTTCGAGCCGCGGCGGTAGCCTTCCGAGGCGAGAATCTGCAGCGCCGTGTCGGCGGCCATGTGTCCCGCCTCCGACGCCGCCAGCTTGGCCATCGACGCCTGGAGGGACACCCGGCGGCGCCCGTCCTGCGCATCGGCCGCGCGCCAGGTCAGCAACCGGGCGGCCTCGAGTTCCGTGGTCATGTCGGCCAGCATGAACTGGATGGCCTGGTAGGTGGCAATCGGCTGGCCGAACGCCACGCGGCGTCGGGCATAGGCAATGGCCTCCGACAGCGAAGCCTCGCCGACACCCAGCGCCTGTGCGGCAATCGCGATGCGTCCGCCGTCGAGCGCTTCCATCGCGATGGCAAACCCCTTGTCGGGAGGCCCCAGCATCTGGTCCGGGCCCACCCGCACGCCGTCGAAGGCCAGGTCCATGCATCCGAGCCCCCGCACGCCCAACGAGTCGGCCCGAGCGGTTCTCCCGATGCCAGGCGTGTCCATCGGCACCACGAACGCACTGATGCCGTGGTGGCCCAGCGCCGGATCGCGCACGGCCCACACCAGCACCACGTCAGCGACCTCGGCGTTGGCGACCCAGACCTTGGCCCCTGTCAGGCGAAACCCGTCGCCGTCAGCCTCGGCCCGCGTCTGCTGATTCGCCGCATCCGAACCCGCCTGGTCCTCCGACAGCGCGAAGGCGCCGATGGCCTCGCCGGTCGCGAGCCGGCGCAGCCACGCCTGGCGCTGCGCGTCCGACCCGTGCCGCAGGAGCGTCTCCGCGACGAGCGACGTGTTCACCGACAGGATGACGGCCAGGGTCGCGCTCGCCCGCGCGATCGCCTCGAGTGCCAGCACATAGGCCAGGGCGTCTTGCCCGGCACCGCCCCACGCGGTCGGAATGGTGGCGCCCATCAAGCCCAGCGCCCCGGCTTCGCGGACGAGGTCGAGGGGGAAGGCGGCCTCCGCGTCGATGGCCGCGGCCCGGGGCGCCACGCGATCCGCCGCGAACTCCCGTGCACGCGTCTCGAAGGCACGCTGCGTGGCGTTGGGCTCGAAGTTCACGAGCGCGTCCCCTCCAGCGACGCGCTCGCGGCCGCAAACAGCGGGCGCAGGCGCGCGGCCGTGGCGTCGAGCGTCTCGGGCAGCACGCGGCTCTCGCCGACAGTGGTCATGAAGTTGGTGTCGCCCGTCCACCGCGGCACGAGGTGGATGTGCAGGTGGTCGGCCACGCCAGCGCCAGCCGCCTTCCCGAGGTTCATGCCGACGTTCAGCCCGTGCGGCTGGTAGGCCTCACGCAGCACCTGTTCGGCCAGGCGCGTGAGCGCCATGAGGTCACACAGCTCCTCGGTCGTGGCCTCGACGAGCGACGCGATGTGCCGCGCGGGCACCACCATCAGGTGGCCGTTGTTGTAGGGGAAGAGATTCAGGATGACGTAGGCCGCGTCGCCGCGGTACACCACGAGCGCCGCCTGCCCCTCGTCGACATCGGCATCGCAGAAGACGCAGGTGGTGCGTGCGGTGCCGCCGGTCACGTACTGCAGACGCCAGGGAGACCAGAGGTGCTCCATCCGGCGATCTTACGGCAAGTGGTCGGTGCGCGTGTCCTCACCCCCCGGTGCGACGACAGCGAGTTCCTCGTCGGGCACCGACTGGTTGATGAGGTCTTTCAGTTCCTTGCCGGGCTTGAAGTAGGGCACCTGCTTGGGCGGCACGTCCACCCGATCTCCCGTCTTCGGGTTGCGCCCCTTCCGCGGCTCGCGGCGACGCAGACGGAAACTCCCGAAGCCCCGCAATTCGACCTTCTCACCCGCGTGGAGCGCGCGGATGACGTTCTGGAACACCGTCTCGACGATGAGTTCGGCGTCCTTCTTGGTGAGGTCGGATACGTGGGAGACTTGCTCGACGAGATCCGCCTTGGTCATCGGGAAGGTCCTCGGAGAGAAGAGACGACAACGCGGGCCCCGGACTGGCGTCCGGAGCCCGCGCGTCTGATACTGCTGCTGCTTGAAGTGATCGCCCAGCGTCGCGCCGCCCGACTGTGCGGCGTCGCTCGTGTACGACTCCCAGTCGCCACGGTACGACTCGTCACGCAGCGCGCGGATGCTGAGGCCCACCTTGCGCTCCGCAGGACTGAGCTTGATGACCTTCATCTGGTAGACCTGGTCCACCTGCAGGTCGATCTTCTCGCCCGGGATCTCGCTGTCGAACTCCGAGACGTGGATCAGGCCCTCGATGCCTTCGGTCAGCTCGACGAAGGCGCCGAAGCTGGTCATCCGCACCACCTTGCCGTCCACGACGTCGCCCACCTGCACGCGGCCGAAGAAGTCGTCCCACACATCGGAGGCGAGCTGCTTCAGGCCGAGCGAGAGGCGCTGGTTCTCGGCGTCGATGTTGAGCACCATCGCGTCGACCACGTCGCCCTTCTTCAGCATCTCGGACGGGTGCTTCAGCCGCTTGCTCCACGACATGTCCGAGATGTGGATGAGGCCGTCGATGCCGTCCTCCACCTCGACGAACGCGCCGAACTCGGTGAGGTTGCGCACCTTGCCCTTGATCTTCGTGCCCACCGGGTAACGGTCGGTGAGTTCGTGCCAGGGGTTGGTCTCGACCTGCTTGAGGCCGAGCGAGATGCGACGCGCCGACGGATCGACGCCAAGCACCATGGCCTCGACCGAGTCGCCCACGTTGAGGATCTTCGACGGGTGCTTGACCCGCTTGCTCCACGACATCTCGCTGACGTGGATGAGGCCCTCGACACCGGGCTCGAGTTCGATGAACGCGCCGTAGTCGGTGAGGCTGACCACCCGTCCGGTCACGCGCGCCGTCACCGGGTAGCGCTCGAACACGTCCGACCACGGGTCGGTCGTGAGCTGCTTGTGACCGAGCGACACGCGCTCGTTCTCGGGGTCGAACTTGAGGACGATGACGTCGACCTCGTCGTTGACCTTGAACAGCTCCGAGGGGTGCTGCACGCGCCCCCACGACATGTCGGTGATGTGCAGCAGGCCGTCGATGCCGCCGAGGTCGATGAAGGCGCCGTAGTCGGTGATGTTCTTCACCACACCACGCAGCACCTTGCCCTCCGACAGCGTCTCGAGCGTGTGCTTCTTCTTCTCGGCGTTCTCTTCCTCGAGCAGCGCCTTGCGTGACAGCACGATGTTGCCGCGCTTCTTGTTGACCTTGATCACGCGCATGCGCAGTTCCTGGCCGCGCAGAGCGTCGAGGTTGCGCACGGGGCGGACGTCGATCTGGCTGCCGGGCAGGAACGCGCGGACGCCGATGTCCACGGCCAGGCCGCCCTTGATGCGTTCGATGACGCGGCCGATGACGACCTTCTTGTCGTTGAAGGCCTTCTCGACTTCGTCCCAGATCTTCATCTTCTCGGCTTTTTCGCGCGAGAGGACGATGTGACCGTCGCGGTCTTCGGTGCGCTCGAGCAACACGTCCACCGTGTCGCCGGGCCGCACGATGACCTCGCCGTTCTCATCGAGGAACTCATCGATCGAGATCATGCCTTCCGACTTGAACCCGACGTCGACGATGACCGACGAGGCCGATACGGACAACACCGTCCCCTTGACGACTTCCCCCTCCGCGATGTTGCGGAAGCTGGTGTCGTACAGGTCGAGCAGTGCCGCAAATTCCTGCGGATCGACGTTCTCGTCTTCGTTCGCCCACGCACGCGTGGTGTTCGCGGGGTTGCCGGCAGCGGACGGCCGGACACCTCCCTGTGCTACTTCCGGCTGGTCCGTCTGGTGATCTGACATGCGTACTGAATCCTCCTCGATGGCGTTTGCCGGTTCGCAGCACCGGCGGGCTGGTCTCATGGAGCCCGCAACATGCGGACAACCGACAGAAAATACTACAGTTACGCGAGGAGTGTCAAAGTGGGCCGCGCCGGCGCGCCACGAGGTCGAGCACCTGCGCCACGACCGACGCAATCGGCAGGCTCGTCGTGTCGAGATAGACCGCATCGTCTGCGCGCGCCAGGGGCGACGAGGTGCGCGTGCGGTCGAGTTCGTCGCGGGTCCGCAGGGCCTGCGCGACGGTCCCGACGTCGCTGCCACCGCTGGCGTGGGCGCTGTCCGAGGCGCGCCGCCGGGCGCGCTCCTCGGCCGACGCGTCCAGGAAGATCTTGACCTCGGCGTGGGGCAGCACGACCGTGCCGATGTCACGGCCTTCCATGACCACCGTCCCGCCGTCGGCATAGCCGCGCTGGCGTGCCAGCAGCACACGCCGCACGGCTGGCAGCCGCGCCACGCGCGCCGCGGCCTGGTCCATGTCGGCCGTGCGGATGGCCCGAGTGACGTCGTGGCCCTCGATGACCACACGGCCATCGTCGAGGTCGAACGTCGCCGCCTCGGCCAGCGCCGCCACCGCGTCCTCGTCGTCGAGCGGCACGCCACGCTCGACTGCCAGCCAGCCCACCGCCCGGTACATCGCGCCGGTGTCCACATGCCGGCACGACAACGCCTCGGCAACCGCCCGCGCGACCGTGCCCTTCCCTGCTCCAGATGGTCCGTCAATCGCAATCAGCACGGGCCGTAGTCTAGTGCACAGTGCACGGTCCACGGTCTATCCGGTCCACGGTCCATTCGGTCCACGGTCTACCAGTCCACGGTCTACTAGTCCACGGTCTCCGGTTCACAGTCGACGGTCGCGGTGCTCACGGCGGGCGCCAGTGGCACTGCAGCCTGAAGCCCGAACCCCGACGCCCTGTCATGAAGCATGAAGCATGAGGCATGAGGCATGACGCCCCGTCCTCCCTCCTCCCGTCCTGCTATGTTCTCTCCGTGCGTGTCCTGCTCCTCGTCGTGCTGGTGGTCGCGGCGGCGCTTGCCGCGGTGGGCCTGCTGGCGACGAGTGAGTACGGCCGCGCGAGCGGGCTGCTGGTGCGGGCGGCGCGCCTCGAGCATCCGCTTCCGCGACTGGCGGCAGGCTGGCAGGCCTCGGAGGTCACCACGAGGGAGCGGTCGCTGCCCTCGCGCCGCGGTTCGTTGCGTGCGCGCGTCTACACGCCTGCCGTCGTTCGCACGCGGCCCCTGCTGCTGCTCGGTGGCATCCACGCGCTCGGCATCGACGAACCCCGCCTGCGCCACTTCGCCACGGAGATTGCCCGCTCGGGCACTGTCGTCGTCACGCCCGAACTGCCGGACCTGCTGTCGTACCTGATCACGGCGCGGCTGACCGACGACATCGAGGACGCCGCGCTCGCGCTGGCGCGAGAGACGGCCGCCGCCTCTCCAGGCGAAGCCCCCCGCATCGCGATGCTCGGCGTCTCGTTCTCCGGCGGCCTGGCGATCGTCGCGGCTGGACGACCGGCGCTGCGCGATCACGTGGGATTCGTCTTCAGCTTCGGAGGGCACGCGAGCCTGACGCGGGTGCTCCGGTACCTCGCCACCGGCCAACATCCGGCCGGCGAGGTGGCACCTCCTCACGACTATGGCGGTGTCGTGCTGCTGATGAACGCAGCCGACCTGCTCGTGCCGCCCGACCAGGTGCCGCTGCTGCGAGAAGGCCTGGGCCGCTTCCTGCACGCCTCACACGTGGCGATGTTCGACGCGGCCCGTGCGGACCGCGAGTTCGAGGACGCGCGGCTGTACGAACAGCGGATGCCGGCGGAGACACGACGCCTGCTTCACCTGGTGAACACGCGAGACACCGAGGGGATAGGCACGGTGCTGCTGCCCCATGTCCTCCGCAGGCGCGACGACGTGGCGCTCTCGCCGGAACTCGCGCCCGCGCCGAGTGCGCCGGTCTACCTGCTGCACGCGGAAGGCGACAACATCATCCCCACGCCCGAGGCCATGGCGCTCTCCACGTCGCTCCGCGCGCGCGGTACCTCTGTCCGGATGGTGACCACGGGCCTGCTGGCCCACGCGGAGGTGCGCCGCACCCCGGGTGTCCGCGAGGTCGTGGACCTGGTCAGGTTCTGGGCAGAAATGCCGTGGTGAGCCGTCCAGCGTAAGGCGTAAGGCGTAAGGCGTAAGGCGTATGGCGTATGGCGTCTGGCGCGAGGCCTCACGACCGCCGCTTGCCCGGCGCACGGCGCGCGGCGGGACGGGTTGTTGACCCGGCAGCCGACGATGGGGGACGAGGCTTGCCGCGGGCGCTCGTCCGACGGGTGCCCGCGACACCTTTGGCCGCCTCCTTGAGCGTGATCTTGTTGCGCATCGCACGGGCGGGTTGCCCGGGACGGGTCGGCACGCGGATGCCCGCGCGTGGCGTGGGGTCGGACGAGGCCGTCGGCGCCTGAGCCCGAGGCGGCAGGCCGGTATCCTTCCGCAGTTGCTGCACCTCGGCCGGACGCAGTTCGCGATACATCCCCGGTTTGAGCCGGCTGTCGGTGAGCGTCCCGATGCGTGTCCGCACGAGCGTGATGACGGGCAGCCCCACGGCCTGACACATCCGCCGCACCTGCCGATTGCGGCCTTCGTGGATGGTGATCTCGAGCAGCGACTGCGTGCCGGACGGCTTCTCGAACGTGCGGATCAGGCGCACCACGGCCTTCGACGTCTTGCGACCATCGATGTACACGCCGGCGGCGAGCCGCGCCAGCACGTCGGCACCGGGCACGCCGAAGACCCGCACCTCGTAGGCGCGCGGCACCTCGTGGCGCGGATGTGTCAGCCGATCGGCCAGCTCGCCGTCGTTGGTGAGCAGGATCAGGCCCTCCGAGTCGAAGTCGAGGCGTCCCACCGGGTACAGCCCTTCAGCGCCGGGCCCGAGCAGCGTCAGGACGGTCGGTCGCTGCTGCGGATCAACGGTCGTCGTGACGTAGTTGACAGGCTTGTAGAGCAACACGTAGCGCCGTGCGACCTCGGTGCGGACCCGTCGGCCATCCACACGGATATCCGCGTCGGGCCGTGCCTTCGCGCCCAGTTCGCGCACGACCTCACCATCGACGCTGACGCGCCCCTCGGTGATGAGCGTCTCGGCCACGCGCCGCGAGGCCACACCGGCCGCCGACAGAATCTTCTGCAGCCGGATGGTGCCGTCGCCGCCGGCCCTCTGCTCAGCGCTCATCGTTGCTCTCGCCCTGGTCGCCGTCCCCGCCCTGGTCCCCGTCCTCGTCATCGGGCGCCTCGAGCGCCTCGACAGCGTCGGGCGGGGTCTCACCGGCCTCGGTTGGCGCGCCCTCGTCGCCCGGGACCTCGGCCTCTGCGGCACCGAAGTCGAGCGGCAGCGTCGTCTCTTCGTCCACCGGGGTCGGCAGGTCGAAGCCCAGCGCCTCGGACATGTCCTCGACCTTCGGCAGGTCCGACAGGTCCTTCAACCCGAACTTGTCGAGGAACTCGCGGGTCGTGCCGTACATGAAGGGACGTCCGACCACCTGCTTGCGTCCGACGATCTTCACGAGCTTGCGATCGAGCAGCGTGTTGAGCACGCCGGAGGCGGCCGTCACCCCGCGGATCTCGGAGATCTCGGCCGAGGTCACGGGTTGCTTGTAGGCAATCACCGCCAACGTCTCGAGCGCCTGCACCGACAGCTTCTGCGTGGTGCGTTCCTTGAACAGCCGCCGCACCCACTCGTACAACTCCGGACGCGTGACGATCTGGAAGCCGCCGGCCACCTGCACGAGCTGCAGCCCGGCCGAGCGCTGGTAGTCCTCCTGCAGCTCGGCGAGCGCGGTCTCGACCTCGTCTTTCGGCTGCTCGAGCAGCCGGACGATCGACCGGGCGGTGATCGGCTCCGGCGAGGCGAACACCAGCGCTTCGACGACCGGTTTGAGGGCGTGGGGACGTCGCGGCGCGTCGGCGACGTCGGCCGGATCGAACAGGGAACCGTCGCTTTCGCCGGGGACGTCGGCGGAGGCGTCGGCGTCGGTCCCGGCGGGCAGTGGCCCCTCGGTGTCGGGACGCTCATCGTGCGTCTCGTCCGTGGCCACGGTCGGATCTGGGGTGAGTTCGTCAGTCATCACTTACGAGGCGGTCCCTGGCGCGGGCACCAGGGGCTCGCCGATGGGGTGGGGCGCGTCGGCCGGCCGTGCCCGACGGTAGACGCGGATGGGGCCGCCCACACCTCCCTGGAACACGCGGACGATCTTGAGCCGGATCATCTCGAGCAGCGCCAGGAACGTGAGAATGAAGTCGCCCCGCGCGGCCGTGTCGTCGAACAGGTCCTCGAAGCCCACGGCCTCGGTCTCCGACAGCCGGGCGAGCAACTGCTCGATGCGGTCCTCGATGGACATCTGCTCCATCGGCAGCACCATGCGCGGGCGTTGCTTCGAGCGCTCCACCACGGCGCGGAAGGCCGTCATGAGGCTGAAGAGATCGACCTCGAGCTCCGGCTCGGCGTCGAGACCCTCGCCCGCGAGCGTCGCGATGCGCTCGTCGGGACGTCCGCGCTGCGCGCTGCGCACCGTCTCCCGCTCGTGCAGCAGTTCGGCGGCGGCCTTGAAGCGCTGGTGCTCGAGCAGGCGCCGCACCAGCGCCTCGCGCGGATCCTCCTCGGGGTCCTCCTGCTCCGGGGCGGGACGCGGCAGCAGTGTCCTGGACTTGATGTGGATGAGCGTGGCAGCCATCACGAGGAACTCGCCGGCCACGTCGAGCTGCATCTCCTCCATCAGCTCCAGGTACTCGAGGTACTGCAGCGTGATGGTGGTGATGGGGATGTCGTAGATGTCGATCTCGTGCTTGCGGATGAGATGGAGCAGGAGGTCGAGCGGCCCCGAGAACGCCTCGAGGCGCACCGGGTACCGCTCGAGGCTCGACTCGTACTCCTGCGGAGAGACAGCCATGACGTCAGTAGCGCAGGCGCATGGCTTCGCGCACCCGCCCCATCGTCTCGACGGCGAGGGCGCGGGCTTTCGCCGAGCCCTCGTGGACGATGTCGCGGACGAGTTCGGGCCGCGCCTCGTAATGGGCGCGGCGCTCGCGCATCGGCTCGAGGAACGCGTTGAGCGCCGACGCGAGCTTCCGCTTGACCTCGACGTCGCCCACCCGGCCCTCGCGATACCGGGCCTTCAGGTCGTCCACTTCCTCGCGGTTCGGGTTGAACGCGTCGTGGTAGACGAACACCGGGTTGCCTTCGACCGTCCCCGGAATGTCGGCGCGCACGCGTTTGGGATCGGTGTACATCTGGCGCACCTTCGCTTCGACGTCCGCGGCCGTGTCGGAGAGGTCGATGGTGTTGCCGTAGCTCTTGCTCATCTTCCGGTTGTCGAGGCCGGGCAGACGAGGGAAATGCGTCAGCAGCGCCTGCGGCTCGACGAACACCTGCCCATAGAGGTGATGGAATCGGCGCACCACCTCACGCGACAACTCGAGGTGCGGCACCTGGTCCTCGCCCACGGGCACGAAGTTGGCGTCGTAGATGATGACGTCGGCCGTCTGGAGCAGGGGGTAGCCGAGGAACCCGTGGGTTGAGAGGTCCTTGTCGGTGAGCTGATCCTGCTGCTCCTTGTAGGTCGGCACGCGCTCCAGCCACGGGATGGGCACGATCATCGACAGCAGCAGGTACAGTTCCGCGTGTTCCGGGACGAGCGACTGCACGAAGATCGTCGCCCGCTCTGGGTCGACGCCGGCGGCCAGCCAGTCGGTGACGTTGTCGAGGCCATGGGCCGTCACGCGGCTCGTGTCGGCGTAGTCACTCGTCAGCGCGTGCCAGTCGGCGACGAAGTAGAAGCACTCGTGCGTGTGCTGCAGATCCGTCCAGTTGTGCAGGGCCCCGACGAGATGCCCGAGGTGCAGTTTGCCGGTCGGACGCATGCCCGACACTACCCGTGTGGTCACAGCAGAAGGAGCCTCGTGAGAAACGTCGATGGCGGACCGATGAGCAACCGGAGCATGCCGGTGAACATGAGGCCGTAGAGGATGAAGATGCCGAACGGCCGCAGCTCGTCCCAGCGCGAGGCCAGCGGCCCGGGGAGCAGGGCCGCGACGACGTTGCTGCCATCGAGCGGCGGCACCGGAATCATGTTGAACACCGCCAGCAGCACGTTCAGATACAGGAACGTCTGGGTGAAGACGAAGAGCGGCGTCAGGATGTCGAGCGTGCCCACCGTGACGGGCAGCAGCGGCAGGAGCCGCAACATGAGGCTCGCCAGCAGCGCGAGCACCAGATTGCTGGCCGGGCCGGCCAGGGCCACCCACATGAAGTCGCGGCGGGGATGTTGCAGGTTGCGCACGTCCACCGGCACCGGCTTGGCCCAGCCGATGATGGGCGCCCCGACGGCAAAGGCGACGAGCGGCAGCAGCACGGTGCCGATCGGGTCGATGTGCACCACCGGGTTGAGCGTGATGCGCCCGAGCCGCTGCGCGGTGGGATCACCCAGCTTCCAGGCCGCGAGGGCGTGAGCCGCTTCGTGCACGCTCAGCGCGAGCAGCAGGCCGATGAAGGTGAGGATGAGCGTGTGTGCGTCCACGGGCGTCGGTCTGGCAAAGTGACAAGGGTAGCACGGGGGTCGGGGCCCCCGCCCCCGCCCCACGCGAAGAGGCCC
>JAEZDP010000448.1 GCA_023418055.1 Acidobacteriota bacterium | reverse complement strand
GGGTGGTGGTGCGTCGCGTCTTCGGCGTGTTCGCGCCGGCGCGCGAGGCCTCACCCGGCTGCTCGACGTGCGCCTCGAATCCGGCCGCCGGCACCCGCCCCGATCAGGGCCGGTAGAGGTAGTCGAGAACGGCCGCCGACATGGCCCGCACGCCGATGGGCAATGCGGCCTCGTCCATGTCGAAGTACTCGGTATGGATCATGGCGGTGATGCCCCTGGCCTGATTGCCCACCCCGAGGAAGAAGTACAACCCCGGAATCCGTTCCTGATACAGCGCGAAGTCTTCAGCGCCCATCTGCGGTGGAGGCGACGCGATGCCCTCCCGGCCCACGACACTGGCGAGCGCCGGCAGGCTGGCCTGCGCCAAGGACGGCTCGTTGAAGGTCACGGGGTTGCCCTGCGGGAAATCGAACGTGTAGGTGGCCCCGCTCCCCTCGACCACGCCCTTGATGAGCCGATCCATGAGGCCGCGGATGCGCTCCGGCCCTTCCTTGCTGAGCGTCCGCACGGTGCCGGTCAGCGTGACCTGGTCGGCGATGATGTTGAAGCGATTGCCGCCGTTGATGGTGCCCACCGACACGACGATGGGATCGGCCGCGTTGTGCATGCGGCTGGGAATCGTCTGCAGGGCGGTGACGACCTGCGCCGCAATCACGATCGGGTCGATGCCGGTGTGGGGATAGGCCGCGTGCGTCTTCCGTCCCGTGATGGTGACGGTGAAGCGATTGGAGCTGGCCATCGCCGGCCCGAGATTCACGCCGAGCGTGCCGGCCTCGAGCGTGGGCATGACGTGGAGGCCGAAGATGGCCGACGGCGCCGATGTGTCGAAGAGCCCCGCGGCGAGCATTCTGGCCGCGCCGCTCGTCCCGCCATCGGGGTCGCCCTCCTCGGCCGGCTGAAAGACGAACACGACCGTGCCGGGGATCTCGGCGCGCATCTGGCTGAAGACATCGGCCACGCCCAGGGCCACTGCCGTGTGACCGTCGTGCCCGCAGGCGTGCTTCACGTTCTCGACGGTGGACTTGTAGGGGACGTCGATGAGTTCCGGAATGGGCAGCGCGTCCATGTCGGCCCGGATGGCCACGACCTTCCCCGGCCGCCCGCCGACGAGCACGCCCACGACGCCCGTGACGCCTACGCCGGTACGCACCTCGTCGAAGCCCAGTGACCGCAGACGATCGGCTACGAGCGCGGCCGTGCGCGTCTCGCGGAACCCCAGTTCCGGATGGCGGTGGATGTCGCGCCGTGTCTCGACCAGGCGGGGGGTCATCGCGGAAGCGGCGCGGTCCACGGCCTCACGCAGCGGTGCCGGCACCGCGAGGTCCTGCGCAGACGCGTCGACGGCGGTCGTGACGAGCAGGGCGATGGCGGCGAGGACGGGCAGGAGGCGTACGGGAAGGTCGGACATGAGACCTGCTATCGTACCCGACGAGATACGCCGCCCGAGTGGCGGCACACAGGCAGGCGGGAGGCGTGGCGGATGACGGGTGACACAGGCTGGATGGCGCGCGCCGTGAGCGCCGAGGAGGCGGTGGGACACATCACGAGCGGCATGCGGGTGTTCGTGCACGGCGCCGCGGCCACGCCCACGCCGCTGCTCGACGCCTTGTCGGCCCGGCGCGATCTCGAGGGCGTGACGCTGTACCACATGCACACGTCCGGACCGGCGCCGTTTGCCGCGCCTGAACAGGCGGGGCGCCTGCGCTCGGTGTCGCTCTTCACCGGCGCCGCACTGCGTGGCCCGATCGACGAGGGACGCGCCGACTTCCTGCCCGTCTTCCTGTCGGACATTCCTTACCTGTTCACGTCGCGGCGCATCGCGCTCGATGCCGCCCTGCTGCAGGTGTCGCCGCCCGATCGCCATGGCCTGTGCACGCTCGGCACGTCCGTGGACAGCGCCCGGGCCGCCGCCGACACCTCCCGCCTCCTCATCGCCGAGGTCAATGCGAGGATGCCGCGCACACGCGGCAACGTCGTCGTCCCCTTCGATCGCTTCGATGCGGTGGTGGCCACCGACCGCCCGCTGCACGAGCACGTCGAGCGTCCGGAGACCGAGGTGGACGCCCGCATCGGCGACATCATCGCCGACCTGGTCGAGGACGGATCGACGCTCCAGATGGGCATCGGCAGCATTCCGGACGCCGTGCTCAAGCGCCTCGGCGGCAAACACGACCTGGGCGTGCACACCGAGATGTTCTCGGACGGCGTCATCGACCTGGTGCACCAGGGGGTCATCACCAACCGGCTGAAGGCCGTCCATCCCAACCGCCTCGTGACCTCGTTCGTGGCCGGCACCCGGCGGCTGTTCGACTTCGTGGATGACAACCCGCGCGTCGAGTTCCATCCGTGCGACAGGACCAACGACACGTCGCTCATCCGCCGGAACCCGAAGGCCGTCGCCATCAACTCGGCGATCGAGATCGACCTGACGGGCCAGGTGTGCGCCGACTCGATGGGCCATCGCATCTTCTCTGGCATCGGGGGCCAGCTCGACTTCATCCGCGGTGCGGCGCTGTCGGTCGGCGGCAAACCAATCATCGCGCTGCCCTCGACGGCCGCCAGGGGCACCGTGTCGCGCATCGTCTGGGAACTGAAGCCGGGGGCGGGGGTGGTGACCACGCGCGGTCATGTCCACTGGGTCGTCACCGAACATGGCGCGGTCAACCTGCAGGGGCTCACGCTGCGAGAGCGCGGCGAGGCCCTCATCGGCATCGCCCATCCCGACTTCCGCGCTGAACTGCAGCGCGAGTTCGTCCGCCTGAGGCGCGCCGACCACCCGGAGCAACCACGCGGTTAGACTTGTGCGCATGTCCACTTTCCGACTTCTGGTCCTCACGCTCCTTGCCGCGACATTTCCGGGCCTCGCGAGCGGCCAGCCGGCCGCGGATCCCGCGTTGCTCGAGCGTGCGCGCACGCTGATGACCGAGACCCCGCTCATCGACGGGCACAACGACCTGCCGTGGGCGATGCGTGAAGGCGCGTGGTACGACTTCGCCAAGGTGGACATCGGCCGCGCGCAGCCGCAGCTGATGACCGACATCCCGCGCCTCAAGACAGGCCGGGTCGGCGCCCAGTTCTGGTCGGTGTACGTGCCTGCCAGCCTGCAGGGCGACACGGCGGTCGCGGCCACGCTCGAACAGGTGGATGCGGTGCACGAGATGGTGCGCCGCTATCCCGAGACCTTCGCGCTCGTCCGCACGGCCGACGAACTCGAACGGGCGTTCCGCTCGGGACGCATCGCGTCGATGATGGGCATGGAAGGTGGGCACTCCATCGACTCGTCGCTCGGGACGCTGCGCATGTTCCATCGGATGGGGGTGGGGTACATGACCCTCACCCACAGCGCCAACGTGCCGTGGGCCGACGCCTCGACCGACGCGCCGGCCCTCGGCGGGCTGTCGAGGTTCGGCGAGGCCGTCGTGCACGGGATGAACCGGCTGGGCATGCTGGTGGACCTGAGCCACGTGGCGCCGGCCACGATGGACGACGCCTTGCGGGTGTCGGCGGCGCCGGTAATCTTCTCGCACTCATCGGCACGGGCCTTGTGCGACGTGCCCCGGAACGTCCCTGACGACATCCTCGCACGCATGCCGGCAAACGGCGGCGTGGTGATGGTGACGTTCGTCCCCGGGTTCATCTCGCAGGAGGTCGCCAACCACTCGCGGCGCGTGCAGGCACAACTGCAGCGGCTGCGGACGCAGCACGGCAACGACGAGGCGGCGACCAGGGCGGCGCTGGCGGAATGGCGCGCGGCCAACCCCGAGCCGCGGGCCACGCTCGCCCAGGTGGCCGACCACATCGACCACATACGCAAGGTGGCCGGCATCGACCACATCGGACTCGGCGGCGACTTCGATGGCATCACCTCGGTGCCAGTCGGCCTCGAGGACGTCTCGACGTATCCGGCCCTGGTCGCGGAGTTGCTGCGCCGGGGCTACAGCGACGAGGACGTGAAGAAGATCATCGGCGGGAACCTGCTCCGCGTGATGCGGGCGGCCGAGCAGGTGGCCGCGACGCTCAAGGCGAAGCCGCCATCGCTCGCCACGCGCGAGGCGCTCGACGCGCCTGGGAAACCGTAAGCGCTGCGAGACGCGTCAGATGCCGTCAGCGTGCGGCGGCATCTACCACCACGGGGCCGAGCGGCCCGGCATCAGGACGCCAGAGCGACACCGCGTCGACGAGCGTGACTTCCGGCGGCAGGCCGAGCCACGGCAGGACCACGCGCCAGACGTCGGCCGCGGCATGCCCGGCCGCGCGCATCACGCCCACGTGCGCCGCCCCATGCGACTTGGACAGCTTGCGGCCATCGCTGCCGAGCACGAGCGGGGCATGCAGCCACGTGGGCGGACCGGCACCCAGCGCGGCGTACAGGCACACCTGCACTGCGGTGAAGTCGAGCAGGTCGCTGCCGCGCACCACTTCTGTGACGCCGTCGGCCATGTCGTCGGCCACGACCGCCAGGTTGTAGGCCACGAGGCCGTCGCGACGCACGAGCGTGGGATCGCCGAAGGCGGAAGGCTCGACACTGCGGCTGCCCCACCGGCGATCGACAAACGTCACCGGATCTGGCGGCAGCGCGAACCTCACGGCGCCTGTCCGGTGCCCTGCCTCGCGACAATGGCCGGGACAGCGCCCGCCCCGCCCGGCAAGCACCGCGCGCGTACACGTGCAGCGGTACACGTACGGCGTCAGGCGCTCCAGGACATCGTCGTAGGTGCGAGCCGACTGCGGCGGCGTCTCCGCGTCCCAGTGCAGACCGAGCCAGTCGAGGTCGCGGCGAATGCCATCCTCCACGTCGGGACGCGCGCGCCCGCGGTCCACGTCCTCGATCCGAAGCAGCAGGCGCCCCCCCGCCGAGCGCGCTGACAGCCACGCGGCGGCAAACGCACAGACGTTGCCGAGATGCAGGTGGCCCGACGGTGTCGGCGCCAGCCGGCCCACCAGCCGGCCGCCGCCCGATGGCACGGCGGGCGTTGGTGTCACGGCGTGGCGTCGCGTGTCGAGAGCTGGTCGATCCGTCGTTCCGGGATGCCTCCCTGTACCATGGTGTCATGCCGCGGCTGACACGCATCTACACACGCAAGGGCGACGATGGCAGCACGGGCCTGGGCGGCGGGCAGCGCGTGCCGAAAAACGCGGCGCGCGTGTCGGCGTACGGGAGCGTGGACGAACTGAACTCGCACCTGGGCGTGGTGCTCGCCACGGGCGTCACGGCCCGCCTGGCTCCGGAGCTGCGGCGCATCCAGAACGAGCTGTTCCACCTGGGGTCGGACCTGTGCTTCCTCGAAGAGGACAAGGCCCGGTTCACGTTGCCCCAGATCGAGGCGCGCCACGTGGCCGCCCTCGAGACGCTGATGGACGAACTGAACGAGGTCGTCGGACCGCTCGAGAACTTCATCCTTCCGGGCGGGACTCCTGCCGCGGCGGCGCTGCACGTGGCCCGCACCGTCTGCCGGCGGGCGGAACGCGACGCCATCTCGCTGGCAGACGTCGAACCCGTGGGCGGTCATGTCGTGGCGTACCTGAACCGGCTGTCCGACGCGCTGTTTCTCATGGCGCGCTTCGAGAATCACCAGAGCGGCATCAGCGAGCCGCTCTGGAACCCCAGCCTCTAGCAGCACTCCCCACGCGGGCACACGCCTGGCCGACCTCGGCGCATCCCGCGAGGCGCGTGCGTTCAGAACCGCACGCCGTAGACGACGCGGACGTTGCGTCCCATCTCGGGCACCAGGTCCTTGATGTACGAGAGGTGGTTGCGGTAGAAGCGGTCGCCCGCGTTGTCGAGCCGTACCGTGAGGGTGTTGACCGCACGTCCCGTCGTGAACGAGTACGCGCCGAACAGCTTGACCACGCCGTACCCGGGCGTCGGCGTCTCGATGTCGTAGACGCGGTTCTGATCGGCCACCGTGACGAGCTGCGCACCAAGCTGCAGGGCGTTGCGATGGTAGCGGAGGCCCGACGTCACCCGTACCGGCGGAATCCGGGGCAGCGGATCGCCACTGTCCCGCAACGTGCCTCTCACCGAATCGAACCCGAGCTCGACGTGCAGACCGCGCGCGATGTCGATGTCGGCGTGGGCTTCGACGCCCTGGAGGCGTGCGTCACGGCCCAGGAACTCGATGATGGGCAGGTCGCCATGCGCGTGGCCGTCATGGCCGTCGGCGTGATCGTGGTCGTGGTCGTGACCATGGTCGTCGTCCGTCCCCGGGAAGCGGATGTCGAAGGCATCCTCGTCGAGCGGGCTTCGGAAGATGTAGTTGTCGATCGTGTTGTTGAAGTAGCTGACCTCGGCCGACACACGCGAGAGGCGCAGCCGGTACGACAGGTCCAGGCCCCAGGCCACCTCGGACTCGAGGTCGGCGTTGCCGACTTCGAAGGTGAAGTTGCCGGGATGGGCGCCGAAGAAGTACAGCTCCTCGAGAGCCGGATTGCGCGCCGCGCGTGCGAGGCTCACGGCAAACACGCTCGCGTCGGTCGGCCGCAGCAGCGTGCCTACCGAGAACGACACGTTGTTGAAGTCGCGCGCCCGGAGGCCACCACCCGGCGAATAGGCTGCCCTGTCGTAGCGACCGCCGAACTGCAGGGTGGCATGCGACCACGCCACTTCCTGATAGGAGAACAGCGAGAACATCTGCTGATCGACCTTCGGCGACAGATCTTCGGCGCCTTCGACATCGAAGGTGCGCGCATAGCCCGACACGCCGAGCGTGCCGGTGACCCTGCCGACCGGGCGATGCGTCGCGCGCAGGTCCACGTCGAACAGGTCGTTCCTGAAGAACGTGACCGGCTCGTCGTCCGCCAGTTCCTCGTGGCGGTAGCGGTGGTAGGCCGCCGAGCCGCGCACCGAGTCGAACAGGCCGGTGAGGTTCCGCAGTTCGCCGCGGGTGTTGAACACGCGGCGGCGCGGGTTCAGCTCGATGTCGCCGTCCTCGACGAAAGGCACGCCGTAGCGGGTGTCGTCGAACACGGCGCTGGCGCCGAGGTAGCTGTGCTCTGCGGTGCGCGCCAGGCCGATGCTGCCGAAGGTGCCGCGCGTCTGTGAGTTCTCCACGTCGCCGATGGGCGTGGTGAAGTCGCCGGCACGGCGGCCCGCACCGCCGGCATTGAGCGCCCACGTGCCGTTGCCGACGGTGATGTCTGCGGCCGCGCCCGCCTGGCCGGCATTGGTCGCCAGGTCTGTCTGGAACGATCCCGCGGTGCGCGTCACGGGGCGGGTGGGAATCTGATTCGAGATCACGTTGACGAGGCCGCCGATGGCGTTGGCGCCATAGAGCAGCGTCGCCGGCCCACGGACCACCTCGACCTGCGACGCCGCCGCCGGGTTGAGCGTGACGCCGTGGTCGGCCGACTGGCTCGAGATGTCGCCGGTGCGCTGGCTGTCCTGCAGGATGAGCACGCGATCGCCATCCTGCCCGCGGATGACCGGCCGCGACGGCGCCGTGCCGAGCGAGCGCTCCGCGACGCCCGGCTCGGTGCGGAGCATGGCCCCGAGGGACCCTTCGAGTTTGATGGCCAGTTCCTGCCCGCTGAGGACCGACGTCGGCTGGTACGACTCGAAGGGATCGCGCGGCTGCGGGCTGACCGACACCACCTCGGTGTAGTGCAGGTCGTCCTTCATGCTGATGAGGACCTCGGTCAGGCCGGGCCCGACGACGACCTCCTCTCGGACGGGAACGAACCCCTGGAGCGACACGCGCAGGTGGATGGTGCCGGGGAGCTGCGCCGCAAAGACGAACACGCCACGGTCGTCGGTCACGGCCGAGAGCCGCCGCTCCTCGACGACGACCTCGACGCCAGGCAAGGGTACGGCACCTTCGGCGGTGAGGACTCGTCCGCGCACGTCCATGGTGGCGTGCTGGGCAGCAAGCGGGGCAACGGAGAGCAACAGGCCGGCGAGGGCCCCGCTCATCCGGCGGAGAGCAATGGAGGAGAACATGGTCAAACGACTTTCCGGACGCTGACGGCACGGGCCTCGGCCCGGAGCCATGGCCCCGGCGCGGCGTTCCCCGGGTCGGGACAGCCACGGCAGGGACACACCCGCGTACACGTCCTGACGCGGAGCCCGGCGCCGCGAGGCGACGACCGGACAGGTTCACTGCATGAATTGGGAAGAGAACGGGAAAGTCAGGCGCGGGGTGGTGCGCGGCCGGCGTACGCCTCGGCAGCCGAGGGGTGCAGCGCGGTGGCCGACGGCGTGATGCGGCAGGCGACGACCGGTGCTGGCGCGGCGAGGCCCGTCGTGGGCGTCGGCGTCCAGGCCCGCAGCGCGGTGCCGAACTCGCAGGCCGGACAGTGCCGGCTCGCATCGGGCGGCAGCGCGCCGGCGTGGAGTGTCGGGGGAACGGCTTCGAGCGTCGACCCGAGACGGTGTTCGACGCTGTCGAGGGAGTGCCAGGACGATGCGGCGCCGGCAGGCCCGGCCGCGGCAATGGCCACGAGCAGCACGAGCCGCACGACCACCAGACGCGAAAGCGCCTCCCACATCATCAGACGTAGCGTGCCAGAGGCCGCAGATGTGGTCAAGCGGCTGTTCGGTCTTGCGCGCTCGCACGTTGTGGTGCACTGAAACACCGGCGTGCGTTTTTCCGAGGGACGAGTGGCATCCATGCGCCTGTGTGTGGGACAGTGAGAAGCTCGTGCTGCGGCCCTCCCTCTTCGCTTCGTCTGACGGCCTTCGGCGCCTGGGTGTCGTGGCCCTGCTGGTTGGCGGGGCAGTCGGCGGGGGTATGGCCGGCCTGTGGCCTCTGGCGGCCGCGACGGTTGCGGGGCTGGGAGCCGGCGTCGGCCTGACCGCCTGGCTCCTGGCCGCTCACGTGAGCCATCCGACAGATACAGTGCGCGACGACCAGGACGCCTCACGCGCTGCACTCGTCGAGGTGCTCGCCACGGCCATCGACGCCAAGCTGGACGCCTCGGGCCGCCGCCTCGAGCGGCGTCGGCGGTACGCCCGTCGGCTCGGCGAGGCCGCGGGGCTCACGCGCCAGGAACTCGACGCCGTCGACACGGCCGCGCTCCTGCTCGACGTGGGCCTGCTGGCGGTGCCCGATCACATCCTCTCCAAGCCCGGTCCGCTCTCGGTCGACGAGTTTCATCGTGTGCGTGCCCACCCTCGTGTGAGCGCGGACATCATCGACGGGGTGCCCTTCCCCGGGCCCGTGCGAAGCCTGGTCCAGGCCCATCACGAGCGGTGGGACGGCAATGGCTACCCCGAGGGCCTGGCCGGACACGACATTCCCGCGGGCGCACGCCTGCTGGCCGTGGTCGATTGCTTCGACGCGATGGTGAGCGAACGTCCGTATCGTGAGCCCCTGACGCGCGAGGCGGCCACCGCCGTCC
>JAEZDP010000407.1 GCA_023418055.1 Acidobacteriota bacterium | reverse complement strand
TGAACCGCCTGGGCGGACGCAGCAACAGCGGGGAAGGTGGCGAGGACGAGCGCCGCTACACCCCGGATGCCAACGGCGACAATCGACGAAGCGCCATCAAGCAGGTGGCCTCCGGCCGCTTCGGCGTGACGAGCCACTACCTGGTGAACGCCGACGAACTGCAGATCAAGATGGCGCAGGGCGCCAAGCCCGGTGAGGGCGGCCAGCTGCCCGGCAACAAGGTGTACCCGTGGATCGCGAAGGTCCGTCACTCGACGCCGGGCGTGGGCCTCATCAGCCCGCCGCCGCACCACGACATCTACTCGATTGAAGATCTCGCGCAGCTCATCTTCGACCTGCGCAATGCCAACCCCCAGGCACGCATCAGCGTGAAGCTGGTGTCGGAGATCGGCGTGGGCACGGTGGCCGCGGGCGTGGCCAAGGCCAAGAGCGACCTGGTGCTCATCAGCGGGCACGATGGCGGCACGGGCGCGAGCCCGCTGACCTCGTTGAAGCACGCCGGGGTGCCGTGGGAGCTGGGCCTGGCCGAGACCCAGCAGACGCTCGTGGCCAACCGTCTGCGCGACCGCGTCGCGGTGCAGGTGGACGGTCAGCTGAAGACCGGGCGCGACGTCGTCATCGGCGCGCTGCTTGGGGCCGAGGAGTTCGGCTTCTCGACCGCGCCGCTCGTGGTCATGGGCTGCGTGATGATGCGGGTGTGCCACCTCGACACGTGCCCGGTGGGCGTCGCCACCCAGAACCCCGCGCTGCGTGCCAAGTTCGCGGGCCAGGCTGAACACGTCATCAACTTCTTCCATTTCGTGGCCGAAGAAGTGCGTGAGCACCTGGCGGCGCTCGGGTTCCGCTCCCTGGAGGAGATGGTAGGGCGCGTGGACCTGCTGGACGTCACTCCCGCGGTGAACCACTGGAAGGCCCAGGGGCTCGACCTGTCGGGCATCCTCGATGCGTCACACCTGCAGCCGGATGTCGACGGGACGCCAGGGGTGGCGCTGCATCGCACGACGACGCAGCAGGTCTCGCTGCGCGACGTGCTCGACACGCGACTCATCGAGCTGGCCGAGCCTGCGCTCTGGCGGGGTGAGTCGGTGCGCGCCCAGTTGCCCATCCGCAACACCGACCGCTCCACGGGCACAATGCTCGGCAGTGAGGTCAGCCGCCGGTACGGCGCCGAGGGCCTGCCTGACGACACCATCGAACTCACGTTCAACGGGTCGGCCGGCCAGAGCTTCGGCGCGTTCCTGCCCGCGGGCATCACGCTGCGGCTCGAGGGCGACGCCAACGACTACGTCGGCAAGGGGCTGTCGGGGGGACGGATCGTCGTGCTGCCGCCGGCCGGGGCGCCCTTCCAGGCCGAGCGGAACATCATTGCCGGCAACGTGGTGCTCTATGGCGCGACGCGCGGCGAGGTGTTCCTCCGCGGCGTCGTGGGCGAGCGGTTCGCCGTGCGCAACAGCGGTGCGGTCGCGGTCGTCGAGGGTGTGGGCGACCACGGCTGCGAGTACATGACTGGCGGGCGTGTGGTGGTGCTCGGCAACACGGGCCGCAACTTCGCGGCCGGCATGAGCGGCGGCATCGCGTACGTGATCGATCCCGACGGCGACTTCGCGCAGCGCTGCAATCGCGAGATGGTGCTCATCGAGTCGCTCGAGGACGAGGACGAGACGTTCGTGAAGGCGCTCGTCGCCAGGCACTGCACCTTCACGGGCAGCGTCATCGGCGCGCGCCTGCTCGAGCAGTGGAGCAGCAACCTCGATCGCTTCGTGCGCGTGATGCCGATCGACTACAAGAAGGCGCTCGAGAAGCAGCGCGCCGAACAGCTGGGAGTGGCAGTCTGATGGGCAAGGCGACGGGATTTCTCGAACACACCAGGGAGTTGCCGACGCGGCGTCCCGTGCAGCAACGGGTCACCGACTGGCTCGAGGTCTACGAGCCGTTTCCGGTGGCCTCCCTCAAGGCGCAGGCGAGCCGCTGCATGGATTGCGGCATCCCCTTCTGCCACCAGGGCTGCCCGCTCGGCAACCTGATTCCCGACTGGAACGATCTGGTCTATCGCGACCGCTGGCGAGAGGCGCTCGCCAGGCTGCACGCCACCAACAACTTCCCGGAGTTCACCGGTCGGCTGTGCCCGGCTCCCTGCGAGACGGCGTGCGTCCTCGGCATCAACGACCTGCCCGTGACCATCAAGCAGGTGGAGGTGTCGATCGTCGACCACGGCTTCGAGCAGGGCTGGGTGGTGCCCGAGGTGGCGCCCACGCGCACCGGCAAGCGCGTGGCGGTGATCGGGTCGGGCCCGGCGGGCCTGGCTGCCGCGCAGCAGCTCGCGCGCAAGGGCCACGACGTGGTGCTCTTCGAGCGCACCGACCGCATCGGGGGCCTGCTCCGATACGGCATCCCCGACTTCAAGATGCACCGTCGGCTGCTCGACCGGCGGCTCGAGCAGATGGCTGCCGAAGGCGTGGAGTTCCGTACCGGCGTCAACGTGGGCGTTGACGTCACCGGCGCGCAGCTGCGCGAAGAGTTCGACGCGATCTGCCTGGCCGTCGGCGCCACGCAGGCGCGCGGGCTGGGCGTGCCCGGGTCCGATCTCGACGGGGTGCACTACGCGATGACGTACCTCGAGCAGCAGAACCGCGTGGTGGCCGGCGACGCCGTCCCTGACGCGGCGCGCATTCTTGCCACCGACAAGCGCGTGATCATCCTTGGCGGCGGCGACACGGGCGCCGACTGCCTCGGCACCGCGCACCGGCAGAAGGCTCGCAGCGTGCGGCAGTACGAGATTGCGCAGCGTCCACCCGACGCTCGCAGTGCGGCCGACCCGTGGCCGCTGTGGCCGAACATCTACCGCGTCTCGGCCGCGCACGAGGAAGGCGGCGAGCGCGACTACGCCGTGATGACCACCCACCTCGAAGGTCGCAACGGCGTCCTCGAGCGGCTGCATGCGGTGCGTGTCGAACCCGTCCAGCGCGACGGGCGCCTCACCTTCGAGCCGATCCCCGGCACCGAGTTCAGCGAAGAGGTGGACCTGCTCCTGCTCGCGATGGGGTTCACCGGCCCGGAGAAGCTCGACGTGTTCTCGCAGCTCGACGTCGCGTGCGACGCCTTCGGGCGGGTGCAGGCCGACCCGGTGACGCGCCAGACCAGCGCGCCCGACGTGTTTGTCGCCGGCGACGCCCGACGCGGCGCCTCGCTCATCGTCTGGGCGATTGCCGAGGGGCGCGAAGCGGCTGCGCAGGTGGACAGGTACCTTAATGCCTAACGCCTAACGCCTAATGCCTCACGCCTCACGCCTCATGCATGACGCTTGACGGCCGACGCGTGGCGCCTCACGGCGGGTAATGCTGTGGACCGTAGACCGGAGACTGTAGACCGGTAGACCGAGGACCGTGGACCGGTAGTCCGTCCGCTATTCGTCCTCGGCGTCGCTGACGTCGAGGGCGCCGCGTTCGATGATGCGCAGCAGGGCGTCCACCACCTCTGGATCGAACTGCGTGCCTCGCTGGCGCCGGAGTTCGTCGAGCGCCTCTGACAGCGGCCACGACTTCTTGTAGACCCGCGCGTGGCGCAGCGCATCGAAGACGTCGGCCACCGCGACGATGCGGCTCACGAGCGGGATGTCTCCGGCGTGCAATCCCTGCAGGTACCCTGACCCATCCCACTGCTCGTGGTGGGTGCGCGCGATCTCCTCGGCCATCTGCAGCAGCGGGTGGGCGCTGCCTGACAGCAGGCGTGCGCCGATTTCCGTGTGCCGCTTCACGACCTCGAACTCCTCGTCGTTCAGCCGTCCGCCCTTGAGCAGGATGCTGTCTGGCACGGCAATCTTGCCGAGGTCGTGCAGGGGCGCCGCGAGCCGGATGAGCGCCGCCGTCTCTTCCGACAGCCCCAGTTCGCGCGCGAGCGCCGCCGACGTCCGGCCCACACGTTCGGTGTGCTGCATCGTGTCGTCGTCGCGGAAGTCGGCCGCGCGTGACAGCCGGTGCAGCAACTCGAGCTGCGCCTGCTCGAGTTCCTCGGTCCGTTCCTGCACGCGTTGTTCGAGGATGTTGTTCTGCTCCTCGAGCGCCCGGTAGAGGAAGCGCGCCTCGAGCAGGTTGCGGATGCGCAGCACGATCTCGGTGGCGTCGAACGGCTTGTTGACGAAGTCCTTCGCCCCGAGCGACAGCGCCTTCTTCTTCAGATGCGTGTCGGCATCCGCCGTGATGAAGACGATGGGCAGATAGGTGTCTACGGGGATGCGCGGCGTCAGCGCCTCGAGCACGGCAAAGCCGTCCATCTCGGGCATGTGCAGGTCGAGGAGGACCAGGTCTGGTCGCTCCGACTCGAACAGCTGGATCGCCTCTCGCGGGCTCGTCGTCGTGACGACGTGGGTGAACCCGTCGCGGACGAGGAGGCGCTGCAGCACCGTGACGTTCTGCACCTGATCGTCCACCGCCAGGATGCGCGCGTCCGCGAAGTTGAACTCCGACATCGGTGGGCTCATCCTGACGTGAGCCTCTGTGCAAGTCAATGGATGGGCTGGTCCTCTGGCGGCGCCACGGGGTCGCGACGCGCCATCCGCTGATAGAGAAACGAGGCGAGCAGCAGCAGGCCTCCGACGCCGAGCACGCTCAGCATCTGATAGACACGGTCGAGCTCGGCGATGTCGCGTGTCATCACCTTCACGATCGTGAGGCCGAAGAGCGCGATGCCGAGATAGCGGGCCGGTGCGTACCGTCGCGCCATGCCGAGGGCAATGAGCGCGACCGCGTAGCAGCCCCAGGCCACCGACAGGGCCACCTGCTCGAAGAGTTCCGCCCGCGCCACGCCCACCGGCCGGTCGTCGGCCGCGGCCAGATACGCCCGCTGTCCGAAGAGCGCATGGAGTTCGGCCGACATCCATGCGATGGCCAGCACGTGCGCCCCGATGATGAGCACGTGGCGCGGCGTCTGCGGGTGAGCGCCTACGCGGCGCAGTTCGCGGGCCACCCATAGCCCGGCGCCGATGACCAGGGCCACCGCGAGCGATCGGGTGTTGACGACGGGCCACGCGGTGACGGCCAGCGGCCGCGCGAGCATCTCGCACAACCGCAGCGCGCCCAGGACGAACAGCGCGGCGCTGCCCGCGCCGAGCCAGCGGTTGCCGCGCGCGATGGCCAGCCATCCAATCGCGGCGCCTTCCATCGCCCAGCCGACGGCCACTGCCGGGCCGTCGAACCACACCCCGATGGCCACCGCCGCCAGCGTCGCCGCGATGGCGGCAAAGTGCCAGGCCAGCGTGGCCAGACGGGCGCGCAGGACCCACGCGAGTCCCGCGTTCCACAGCGCGAGCGCCGTGAGCATCGGCGGGTTCCACCAGGCAGCGCGGTCTTCCAGAAACAAGTAGAGGGCCGCCGGCAGCCAGAGGCCGTTGAGGTGCGTGTGCAGCAGCTCGGCGACCGGCACGTCGCCGGCCGAGTCGTCCTCGCTGACGGCCCGCCATTGACCTGCGAGGTGCAGCCCGTAGATCGCGACGGTCGTGATGATGGCCCCGGCGTACCAGCCCGGTCGCCGCAAGCCGTCCATCCACGCCATCAGGGGTAGGCCCGCAAGCAGCAGCACGATCGACCGCAGCCACGGCCGGTCGGTGTGGTAGCTCACCGACAGGCCGGTCACCGTGAACAGCACGAGATATACGAGCAGCGCACCCGGGTGCGACGCCAGCAGCACGAGCGAGGCCAGGTGATACAGCACCGGCGCGGCGACCAGCGCCCACATCACGAGCCGGGCGACGGGCGAGTGCGACGCCTGCCGCCGCACGGCAAACAGGGCGTAGAGGAACACCGTGACGTAATAGGTGAGGAACAGCTCGGTGCGCAGCCACGGCGCCCGCGCGTAGTTGCCGCCCCACCAGGTGGCGATGGTGACCCAGGTGAGCACGAAGGCCAGCAGGTGCAGCAGCGGCCACGCATGCCGCAGCGCCAGCACCGTGGTGCCGGTGATGAGCAGCGCGACATAGGTGAACAGCACCACCTGTGCACCCGGATCGCCGCCGACGAGGAACGGCGTGGCGAAGCCCCCGACGAGCGCGACCGCGGCAAGCGGCTGCGACCGTCCCCGGTCGGCGAGGGCCGCCGACACACCCGTCACGACGACCATCGCCGAAAATGCCAGGCCGGGGCCGATGAGCGCGTAGACGTGCAGGGCCGCGTACAGCGCGATGTAGAGGACGACGATACCGCCGCCGGTCAGGACGTGGCCGAAGAGGGGAAGCCCTTGCCGAGAGAAGCGCAGCCCCGCGATCACCAGGGACGCGCCAGCCGCCAGTCCGACCAGCACGCGCAAGGGTTCGCTCACCCATCCGTTGTCGAAGGCGAACTTGACGAAGTAGCTGATGCCGAGGATGAGCGCCGCCATGCCGGCATAGAGCAGCCAGCGGGCGCCGATGCGCTGCTCGATGTCGTCGGCGCTCGCACGTGGAGGCAGGCCTGCGTCTGGCGCGTCGGCAATCACCGGTTCGGTGGCAAGAGGCAGCGGCGGTGGCGCGGTCTCGACGGGCCGCTGCAGGCCGCGGACCGTGTCGCGCCACGCCGCATCCACGACGGGCGGCGCAGACACGTCCGCCTCGAGCGGGACAGCGGCAGCGGCTTCGGCAGTGTCGGTCGGCGTGCGCCGGCCGGGTTCGTCTCGCAGGCCGTCCACCAGCCGCCGCAACGCCACTACCTCGAGGGTGAGCCTCCGCACCTCCCGGTCCGCTCGCGACGCCCGCACGAACGACAGCACCGGCAGCACGAGGGCCACCGCCAGCGAACACGCGATGAGGAGCAGCGCGAGGAACAATTCCACGACAGGCCAGTGAGTATAATCGGTGGGTTCTGTCGGCGCCCGCACAGCATGCAGGCGCATCTCCCAGGAGTCATCCCTGCATGGCGATTCGTGTGTTGCATGTCGGCCTCGGGCCGATTGGTCTGGCCGTGGTGAAGCAGTGCGCGGCGCGGAAGGGCCTCAAGATCGTGGGCGCCGTGGACCTCGACCCCGCCAAGGTCGGTCAGGACCTGGGCATGGTGGCCGAGGTCGGTCGTCCTCTGAAGGTGGAGATCGGCGAGCGCATCGGTGCCGCCATCAAGAACACCCGTCCCGACGTCGTCGTGCTGTGCACCAGTTCCTCGCTGGCGGGCATCGAAGGGCAGCTCGACGACATCCTGAAGCACAAGGTGCCGGTGGTCTCGACGACCGAGGAGCTGGCCTATCCGTGGTTCTCGAACAAGAAGGTGGCGCGACGCATCGATGCCGCGGCACGCAAGGCCAAGGTCGCGGTGCTCGGCACCGGCGTGAACCCGGGCTTCACCATGGATGCGCTGCCCATCACGCTCACGGCCGTCTGCGAGCGCGTGGACCGCATTCGCGTGGACCGCATCCAGGACGCTGCCGTGCGTCGCCTGCCGTTCCAGCAGAAGATTGGCGCCGGCCTCACGCCCGAGCAGTTCCAGGCCAAGGTGGACGGCGGCACCGTCCGCCACGTCGGGCTCACCGAGTCGGTGGCGATGATCGCCGACGCCATGCACTGGAAGCTCGATCGCATCACCGACGACATCGGCCCGAAGATCGCCACCCGGAGCACCAGCAGCCCCTTCCTGACCGTCAAGAAAGGACAGGTGGCCGGCATCATCCAGACGGGTACGGGCTACCGGGGCGACGACCCGCTCGTCGTGCTGCACATGGAGGCGTATCTTGGGGCGCCCGAGTCGTACGACGCGGTCACCGTCACCGGCTCGCCGAACCTGCAGATGAAGATTGACGGAGGGGTCCACGGCGACGTCGCCACGGCCTCCATCACGGTCAACTCGATTCCCAAGGTCTTGCAAGCGCCCGCCGGATTGCAGACGATGAGAAGCATGGTGCTGCCGTCCTACTTCGGCGGCAAGTAGCGGGTCCGGGCCGGCGGAGGGGCCTTCCGCATGAGATTGCACACCAGTCGCGCCATCGCGGCGGCTGCCCTTGCTGCACTCCTGTCGTGGTCCTGCGCCACCAACCCGGCGACGGGCAAACGCGAGTTCAACCTGATGAGCGAGGCCCAGGAGATTGCCCTGGGCCAGCAGAGCGACCCCCAGATCCGCCAGGAAATGGGGGTCTACAACGACCAGGATCTGCAGCGCTACATCGACAGCGTCGCAATGCCGCTCGCCAGGAACAGCGAGCGGCCCGAACTCCCCTGGTCGTTTGCCGTCGTCGACTCGCCGTCGGTCAACGCCTTCGCCGTTCCGGGTGGGTTCATCTACCTCACGCGCGGGATTCTGGCGCATCTCAACGACGAATCCGAACTGGCGGGCGTGCTGGGCCATGAGATCGCACATGTCACGGCCAGGCACTCGGCGGCGCAGTACAGCAAGGCCACGGGCGCGTCGCTCGGCCTGCTCCTCGGCCAGATCTTCGTGCCCGAGCTGCGGCCGTTCGGCCAGGCAGCGGAAACCGGCCTCGGCCTGCTGTTCCTGCGGTTCGGCCGCGATGACGAACTCGAGGCCGACCGCCTCGGCGCCGGCTACGCCGCCGAGAACGGGTGGGACCCGGCCGGCGTGCCCAGCCTGCTCGAGACGCTCGGCCGTCTGTCCGAGGGCTCCGATCGCAAGGGCGTCCCCAACTGGATGTCCACCCACCCGATGCCGGAAGATCGCGTCGCGCGCGTGCAGGAGACGGTCGCCGCTTTGACGGCCAGCGGCGGTCCCTTCCAGGTCAAACGGGCCGACTACCTGCAGAAGATCGACGGCCTCATCTACGGCGACAACCCGGCGGAAGGCATCGTCCGCGGTGCCACCTTCCTGCACCCCGACCTGCGGTTCTCGCTGGAGTTCCCGGCGGAGTGGCCCGTGCAGAACGCGCCGACCCAGGTCGTCGCGCGTGCACCCGGTGGCAATGCCGTGGTCTTCCTGCAACTGGTGCCGCAACCGCGCGGCTCGCGCCTGGAAGACATCGCCGCCAACGACCTGGGACAGTCGGGGCTCCGCATCGTCGAAGGCGGAGCGACGACCATCAACGGGCTCGAGGCCTTCGTCGGCACGTTCCAGGGGCAGATGCAGGGCGTCGGCAACGCCGGGCTTCGCATCGCCTGGCTGGCGCACAACCGCAACGTCTATCGCATCGCCGGCCTGGCGCCCGCCGAGGTGTTCCGCCAGGCGGAGCCGGCCTTCAACGCCACACTGCGGTCCTTCCGTCCGCTGCGCGACGACGAGGCACGCGACATCCGTCCGAATGTGGTGCGCCTGTACACGGCTCGCGCGGGCGACACGTGGGAGCGCATCGCCGGCGGCCCGGGGGCCAACATTGTGCCGGCCGCCACGCTCGCCGTCCTGAACGGCATGTCTCCCGGGGAACAGCCGCGGGCCGGAGACCGGCTGAAGATCGTCCAGGAACAGCGGCGGTGACCGGCGCGCGCGAGGAGGATGTTCTCGGCGGGCAGATGCTCCAGATGGCCTCGCGCCTCATCCGTCTCGGTGGATGGGCCGTGGATCTCATCGACTGGACGGTGCATTGGACCACCGGCGCGCGCGCCATCCACGAGGTGCCCGACGACTACGCGCCCTCGCTCGACGAGGCGCTCGCCTTCTACCCCGGCAGCACGCCATTCGACCTCGACGTGCCGCTCGTCACCGCCGCCGGCCGCCAGATTCGCGTGCGGGTGATGGGCGATGCGGTGCGCGACAGCGCGGGCCGCATCGTGCGCGTGCAGGGCGCCGTGCAGGATGTCAGCGCCGTCGTGCAGATGCGCGAGCGCGAGAAGGAACTCGCCGAACGCCTGGCGAGCACGCTCGAGAACATCACCGACGCGTTCTTCACGCTCGATCGGCAGTGGCGGTTCACGTATCTGAATCGCGAGGCGGAGCGTGTGTTGCAGCGCCGTCGCGACGGGCTGCTCGGCCGCAGCGTGTGGGAGGAGTTTCCGGCGGCCGTCGGTACGCCCTTCGAGGATCACTATCGGCGCGCGATGACCGAGCGGCAGACGGCGCAATTCGAGGCGCTGTACGGTCCGCTCGAGGCGTGGTTCTCTGTGCGCGCCTACCCGTCGTCGGACGGGATTGCCGTGTACTTCCTCGACATCACCGAGACGCGCCGGACGCGCGAGCGGATGGCCGAACAGGCGGCGCTGCTCGACGCGGCCCGCGAGGCCATCCTCGTGCACGACCTCGACGGACGCATCACCTACTGGAGCCGCGGCGCGCAGCGCACCTACGGGTGGTCGGCCGACGAGGTGCTGGGCCTCTATGCCCGCGATTTCCTGTACGTCACCGAGCCCGCCCTCGAGATCGAGGGGGCGCTCGAGGCGGCAGGCGAGTGGCACGGCGACATGACCCACGCCACGCGAGACGGTGGACGCCGCATCGTGGACACCAGCTGCACGGTCGTGCGCGACGAGCAGGGCCGGCCCAAGGCCGTGCTGGTCATCGGCACCGATGTGACCGCCCGCAAGAAGTTCGAGCAGCAGATGATGCGCGCGCAGCGCCTCGAGAGCATCGGCACCCTGGCTGGCGGCATCGCCCACGACCTCAACAACGTCCTGACGCCCATCATGATGGCCCTCGAGCTGCTGCGCGACAGGATGGGCGAAGGGCCGCGCGATCCGCTGTTCGACACGCTGCAGGCCAGCGTGCAACGGGGGGCCGACATGGTGCGCCAGGTGCTCGCGTTTGCCCGCGGGGTCGAGGGCGAGCGTGTCGAAGTGCAGGTGGCGCGGGTGCTGCGCGACGTGCAGGCGCTGCTGCGCGACACGCTGCCCAAGGACATCGCCTTCACCTGTCGCACCGCCGACGACCTCTGGATGGTCCTCGGCGACCCCACCCAGCTGCACCAGGTCCTCACCAACCTGTGCGTCAACGCCCGCGACGCCATGCCCCGGGGCGGCAGCCTGTCGGTGAGCCTCGAGAACACCGTCGTCGACGACGTGTATGCGGGCTTGAACCCGGATGCGACCCCCGGGCCGTACGTCGTCATCAAGGTGGAGGACACGGGCACCGGCATCAGCAGCGACGTGCAGGAGCGCATCTTCGAGCCGTTCTACACCACCAAGGAAGTGGGACACGGGACGGGGCTCGGCCTCTCCACCACGTTGGCCATCGTGCGGGCACACGGCGGGTTCATCAACGTCTACAGCGAGGTGGGGAAGGGCACGAAGTTCCGGGTGTACCTGCCAGCGGCCGCCTCAGGCGAGCACGCCGAGCAGGTGGTGCGCCGGCAGACGGGCCTGCCCGCGGGCAACGGCGAACTGGTGCTGCTGGCCGACGACGAGGAGGCCGTGCGGGTGGTGGCGCGCAAGACGCTCGAGCGCTTCGGCTACCGCGTGCTGTTGGCCACGCACGGCGCCGACGCCGTGGCGCTCTATGCGCAGCATCGAGACGACATCGCGGTGGTCATCACCGACATGATGATGCCGATCATGGATGGGCCGGCCACCGTGTCGGCCCTGCAGGCGATGAACCCAGCCGTGCGCATCATCGGCTCGAGCGGGCTGCACGCCAACGCCAACGTGTCGCGCGCCGTCAAGGCGGGCGTCACGCACTTCGTGTCCAAGCCCTACACGGCCGACGCGCTGCTCAGGGTGCTGCGTGAGGTGCTCGACACGCCTTCCGAGTGACCCGGCGGACAGACGATCGCCAGCATCGTGACGTCGTCGTCGAAGCGGCCCTGCGTCCAGGCGGCGATGGCCGACAACACGTCGTCGCGCAGGCCGTCGGCCGAGCGGTGGTCGCGGGCGACGATCGCCGCAAGACGTTCGGCGCCGAACTCCTCGCCCGCCGGTGCCCGTCCTTCCGTGATCCCGTCGGTGAAGAGCAGTAGCCGTGCCCCTGGTACGAGGGCGACCTCAGCGTCGCGATAGTCGTGTGATCGGCGAAGGCCCAGGGCCGGGTCGCCCAGCCCGAGCTCGCGCGTGACGGTGGGCAGCACGAGAATCGGCGGGTTGTGACCGGCGTTGGCGAACGCGAAGCGCCGCTGGGCCGTCCACAGGATGCCGAAGAAGAAGGTGACGAATCGCCCGCGCCGCAGGTTGGCGGCCATCGTCTGGTTGACGCGCGTGCAGAGCGCGGCCGGCGTCACGTCTGGCGTCGCCAGCGCCTTGACGGTGGCCTGCAGGTTGGCCATGACGAGCGAGGCGGGCAGGCCCTTGCCGGCGACATCGGCGATGCACACCGCCAGCGCGTCTTCGCTCAGCCACCACGCGTCGTAGTAGTCGCCGCCCACGGCGAGGGCAGGATGCCAGGCGCCCGCGAGGCTGTAGCCCGGCGGCTGCGGCACCGTCTGCGGCAACATGGCCTGCTGGTTGTCGAAGGCTTCACGCAACGACGCGTCGCGCACCTTCGTCTGCAGGCCGCTGATGGCCATCGACGTCTGCGCCGCGATCGAGGAGAGCAGCTCCTGATCGCGTTCGCTCCAACCCTCGTCCGACCGCTTGCGGCCCAGCCCCACCACCAGGTGAACGACGTCCGCGTGACGGATGGGGAGCAGCAACTCGACGCCGAGGCGAGTCCACGTGCCTGGCGTGCGCCCGTCGGTCTCCCGGTCGAGCACCATGGGCCCGTGCAGCGTCGCGTTGTGCTGCTCGATCCACCGCGCGGCCTCGGCGGTGTCTGCGGGCGGATGCGTGCCGGGCGAACTCACCATGTCGAACCCGGCGCGCTCGTCGCGGCCACGAAAGACCAGGGTGGGGCGATGGGGCACGGCCTCCTGGAGTGCCGTGACGAGTCGGCGTTCGAGATCCTCGCGACGTGACACGTGCCGCAGCGCCTCCCCGTGTCGCGCCAGCACTCCCGCGGGGTCCGGCGCCTGCTGGTAGAACCGCACGTCGAGCCGGCGCTGGATGCGACGACGCACCGGCTCCACCATGGCGACGACGAGCAGCGTGAGCACGATGGTGGCCACGCGCCCGCTCTCGGCCAGCTGCGCCACCAGGGCGGTGACAAGGAGGGCCACGGCGCCGGCGCCCAGCGCCACCGACGCCGACGTCACGGCATAGATGAACGTGAGCCGGATGATGACGCGGATGTCCATCAGCCCGTACCGCAGGATGGCGGTGGCAAACGAGAGCGGGATGAAGGAATAGGCGACCCACGTGGCGATCTCGAGGACGGTGTAGAGCCGTCCGGGCAGCGTCTCGCGGCCGAGTGACCATCCGGTGGCGCCGAGCGAGAGCACGATGGCCACCGTCAGCGTGGCGCCGATGCCGATGAGGGGCCACCGGATCTGCTGTCGTTCGGCCGCGTCGGCAAACGACCAGGCCGACCACAAGCCGACGACCGCGCCGACGGGATACACGATGACCACGCAGATGCTGAGCGCGATGCCGCCGAGCAGGAGGAAGGCCGACGTGCCGACGAGGAGCCAGTCCGGCGCCGTGGCGGCCACCAGCGTGAGCGCGAACTGCGCGAGGGCCAGGCCGACGAGCACCGCCATGGCCGCCGTGCGGACGGGCGCCGCCATCACCCGGGTCCGGATGGACGGTCCGGCCCACCGCCAGGCGCGCACAGCGAGGGCAGCGGCGATCGAGAGGCCAGCGGCCAGTGTGGCGAGCAGGACGACCCGCGTCGTGGGAGGCTGGCCCCTGACCACCGCCCCGGGCAGGCCGGCCACGGCCACCGGCACGCAGAGCGCCTGCAGCAGGTAGCTCCACGCCAGCAACGGCCGCAGCACGTCGCTGTCGATGCGCGGGCGCGGGAAGAGCAGCACGAAGTGCAGCAGGAGCGGACCTGCCGCCACGCCCGACACCGAGACGATGACGAGCGCCGTGACGTTCATCCGGCTGAACCCGTCAGGCAGGGGCAGCACGGTCTCGGGCGGCTGGCTCACGCCGCCCGGGATGGCCATCATCAGCAGCGAGGTGCCGAAGGCCGCCGACACGAGCATGAAGAGCAGCGCCCGTGGGTCGTCGGGCCGCCACTGTCGCACGAGAGCGGCCAGGCCGAAGAACAGGCCGAACACCACGACGAGGCGCACCGCGATGCCCAGCCACTCGCCCGTCGTGTGCAGCAGCGGCCGCGCGACGAGGGCGGTGGTGCCGCCGCGTCCGCCGCGTACGTACCCCACCTCGAGCGGTGCGCGGGCCGGCAGTCGGTCGTGCAGCGCCAGGAGCGCCGCGGCATCCGTCATCGGGATACCGTCGATGTGGACGATCTCGTCGCCGGGACGGAGGTTGGCGTCGTGTGCGGGGGAGGCCGGATCGACCACCAGGACCACCACCCGGTCGTCGCTCTCGCGTGACAGGGTGAGACCCGTCCACGGGCGGTCCGTGGCGCGGAGCAGCGACACGGCCACGTAGAGCGTGGCCGCGCCCACCAGCACGACGGCGATGGCGGTGATGAGGGTCCGCCAGCGCAACATGCCCGCCGTGAACGCGTCGTGTGCGCTCGTGCCGGCGTCGTCGGCCGCTGGGGTCATGGACGGCCATTGTAAGCGCGCTACACTGCCTGCCATGCCACGGACGGCCAGACGGCGCGTGCATCCCCGCGCCGGGCGAGCCCGGTCGTCGCTGTGGCGCACGGCGGGACAGGTCGTCGCTGGTCTGGCCGCGGTCGCCTTCGCGACGATGGCGTATCTCTACCTGACGCTGCCCGACGTGCGCGTGCTCATCGACGCCCCGCCCGACGAGACGGCGTTCATGCGGCTGCGCGCCCGCGAGGCACACGCCATCGGCACGCCTGCCAGACGCGACTATCGATGGGTGCCATATGGGCGCATCTCGCAGACGCTGAAGCGGGCGGTGCTCGTGGCGGAGGACGACCTGTTCTGGCAGCACGAGGGCGTGGACCTCGAGCAGATCCGCGAGGCCATCGAGGACCATCTTTCGCGCGGCACCACCCTGCGCGGCGGCAGCACGATCACGCAGCAGCTGGCCAAGAACCTCTACCTGTCGCCCTCGCGTAACCCCGTGCGCAAACTCCGTGAGCTGATGATTACGCGTCTGCTGGAGCACGTGCTGTCGAAGCGCCGCATCTTCGAGCTGTACCTCAACGTCATCGAGTGGGGCGACGGGGTGTGGGGCGCCGAGGCCGCCAGCCGTCGCTACTTCCGGAAGCCGGCGGCGAGCCTCACGGCACCCGAAGCCGCGCTGCTGGCCGGAGCCATCATCAACCCCGTGCGCTACAGCCCCGCCTCACCGCCGCGCCGGCTGCGCAACCGTCAGGCGATGATTCTTCGGCGGATGGGGTCCTCGGGCCGCCCGGCGCTGCCGGCCGAGGTTCCGTAAGCTCATCCTTCTCTTCTTTTCGCCGTTCAGCTTGACCGCCTGCCGCCGCCGGTGTCTGATGTGTCGTCGTCTTTCGCCGATTCATAGAGCAGCGATG
>JAEZDP010000222.1 GCA_023418055.1 Acidobacteriota bacterium | reverse complement strand
CGCGTGCCGGGGCTGGTCCTCGAGGCGAAGTCCGTGACAGGGCACGTCAGGTGACAGGTGACCGGCAGGTAGCCGACGCCGAGCACCTCGCGCGGAGCGTCGCGCGTCTGGTGCTGATCGGCAGCAGCATCACGCTCCCAGGGGCGGGCGCGAAGGCCCGCGAGCACCGCCAGCAACAGCAGGGCGCCGGCCATCCAGCGGAACACGGGGCCCGTCATCGCGGCACCAGCCGGGCGTGAGGCGGCGTCGTCGCCGCGCGCGCCGGCTCCTCGGGTTCGAGGCCCAGCCTCGCCAGAATGCGGCGTACCGCCTCGACGACGTCGGGCTGCGTGGCGCTGCGCGGCCGCGGTGAGGCCAGCCGGACCTCGTCGCGCACGGTCGCGGGGCGGTCCGACAGCACCAGCACGCGGTCGGCCAGTTGCGCCGCCTCCTCGATGTCGTGCGTGACGAGCACGACGGTGCGTGGCTCGTCGGCCAGCAGCATGGCGAGTTCCTGGCGCAGACGCAGCCGCGTGAGGTAGTCGAGCGACGAGAACGGCTCGTCCATCAGCAGGAGGTCGGTGTCGCCGCCAAGGGCGCGGGCCAGTTCGACGCGTTGCCGCATGCCGCCCGACAGCTGGTGCGGGTAGTGACCCGCAAACGTGGTGAGGCCAACCAGCGCGAGGAGCGCGTCGGCGCGCCGACGCTGGGTGCCGTCGTCGGGCAGGTGGCGCAGGCCGGCGAGGACGTTGTCGCCGGCGGTGAGCCACGGGAAGAGGCCGTCCTGCTGAAAGATCATGCGGATGCGCGCGGGGCGTGTCAGGGTGCCCACGGCAGGCTCGAGCCAGCCCGCACACAGATTGAGCAGCGTCGTCTTGCCGCACCCGGAGGGACCCACCAGCGCCACGAACTCGCCGCGATGCACGTGCAGCGTGAGCCCACCCAGGACCTCGGTCGCACCGAGCCGCACATGCACGGCGTCGAGTGACAGCAGCGGGCCACGCAAGGACGTGGGGATCGTCATCGTTCGTAGCCCCACCGGACGCCCGGCAGTCGGGTGAGCCGCACGAGCAGCTTGTCGATGAGCACGCCGAGCAGCCCAATCGTGACCATGGCCGCGCCGAGGAGGTCGATGCGAAGCCCGTTGCGGGCGTCCCATACCGCGAAGCCGAGCCCATCGGTTCCGGCCAGCATCTCGGCGGCCACGACGACGAGCCACGAGAGCCCGGCCGTCACGCGGAGGGCCGTGATGACCTGTGGCGCCACGGCGGGCAGGGTGACGTCGCGGAAGAGCGCCCACCCCGAGAGCCCGAGGTCGCGTGCGACCCTGAAGTACACGCTCGGGATGTTGGCCACGGCCGCACTCGTGGCCAGCACCATCGGGAAGAACGCCGCCATGAAGATGAGGAAGATGGCCGGCGGGTCGCCGATACCGAACCACAACACCGCGAAGGGAATCCACGCGAGCGGCGACAGGCTCCTGAAGAAGTTGACGGTGGGGAGGGAGGCATCGCGGAGCCGAGCGGAGCGTCCCATCAGCAGGCCGAGCGGCACGCCGAGCACGACGGCGAGATAGAAGCCCGCACACACGCGGAAGAGCGAGGCGATGGTGTCGTTGAGGAGCCGGCCGTTCACCACCTCCCGCCACAACCCGCGCGCGACATCCACGGGACGCGGGAAGAGCGACTCGGGAAAGACGCCGGCCCACGCCACGAGCGCCCACGCCGCGACCAGCACGGCCGGCCCGACGAGGGCGAGGAGCGTGGGACGGGATCGCACGGACGCGGTTGTCGACATTGCCACGCGGACGCCGGGAGTATCGCACGGGGGCACGGCGCCAATCGATAACGTGTCCGTGGAACGGTTCTAATCCCTTTGCACGAGCAGGCCGCGCGTCGTGGCCGGTCGTGTGTTCCTTCTTGTCCGCATCCTGCATAAGATGCCAGACATGCTGCAGCACGTGGAACGTGTCGTCGACCTGCTCGATCCCGCCCTGAACCGCCTGTACGACATCGACATCGACGAGGCCAGGCGACGCGTCGGCTCGGCCGACCCTGAGGCGGTGCGTGCCATCGCGGGGTCGTTTGCCATCGTCGCGCGTGACGGCATCACCGTGCGGATGGCGCGCTCGATGGATCGGCCGATGCGGTACTTCCTCGCAAAGCGGCAGGAGGGCCCGGCGCTGTTTGTCGCTGACCGCATGGACACGCTGCGCGCCGCGCTCGATTCGGAAGGCCTTGGTGACCAGTTACACCCGAGCTACACCCGCATGGTGCCCGCGCACCATGTCGTCGAGGTGCAACTCGTGGGCTGCCCCGACCCCGACCCCTCGTACACGCGCTTCTTTACTCCGCGCCGCGACGCATGGACGACGGACCTCGATGCGATCGGAGCGCAGTACATCGGGGCGGTGGCGGCGGAAACCGAACGCTGGCTGCATCAGGTGGAGACGAGGGGCGGGGGGCCGGTGGGCGTGGCGTTCTCGGGCGGCATCGACAGCGGCGCGGTGTTCCTCGTGACCTACCACGTGATGCGGCGCCTCGGGATGTCGCCGGCGCGGCTCAAGGCCTTCACGCTGCATCTCGGTGACGGTCCAGACCTCGCGCAGGCGCGCACGTTCCTCTCGCAACTCGACCTCAGCCTGTTCCTCGAGGAGATCGAGGCGATGCCCGAGGACCTCGACCTCACGGAGGCGGTGGCCGTGGTCGAAGACTACAAGCCCCTCGACGTCCAGTGTGCGGCCATGGGGCTGCTGCTCTATCGCGGCATCCGCAGCCGCTATCCCGACTGGCGGTGGATCTGCGACGGCGACGGCGGCGATGAGAACCTGAAGGACTACCCGATCGAGGAGAACAGCGAGCTGACAATTCGCAGCGTCGTGAACAACCTGATGCTGTATCAGGAGGGCTGGGGTGTCGGGAAGATCAAACACTCGCAGACCTACAGTGGCGGCCTCAGCCGCGGGTACGTCCGGACCTACGCGCCGCAGCGCCGGTTCGGCTTCGACGGCTTCAGCCCCTTCACCATGCCGGCCGTGATGGAGGTGGCCGAGGGCATTCCCTTCGCCGCGCTGACAGACTTCGACGTGCCGACGCTCTACGCGCTCAAGGGAGAGATCGTGCGCCGGGGCGTGCTGGCCGTCACGGGGTTCGAGATGCCCGTGTTCCCCAAGCGCCGGTTCCAGCACGGCGCCGTGGCCGCCGACACCATGCGCAGCCGGCTCGGTGAGGCCGAGCGCACCTATCGGCAACGCTTCCTGCA
>JAEZDP010000227.1 GCA_023418055.1 Acidobacteriota bacterium | reverse complement strand
CAGAACTCGCAGCTCTCGAAGTCGCGCACCTACAGCTTCTTCGTGCAGGACAACATCCAGATCGGGCCGCGGCTGGTCGTCAACGCCGGCGTGCTCGTGAACAAGGACGAGTTCGCGCAGGAGATCGCGACGCGTAACACGTTCCTGCCGTTCGACTACGGCGACCAGGTGCAGCCCCGTATCGGCTTCAACTACCAGCTGCGCAAGGACGCCGGCGACAAGGTGTACGGCAACTACGGCCGCTACTACGGCAGCGACCAGAAGAGCAGCGCGCGTGCACATGCGCCGCTGCGGCTGTACCAGAACAACGCCTTCTTCAACGCGGCGACCGGCGCCCTCGTCAGCGACACGCCGGCACCCAACACCACGGGGCGCGTGCTCGACCCGAACATCGCGCCGACCTACACCGACGAGGTGCTCGTCGGCTACGCCACGCCGCTTGGCGGCAACTGGGGACTCGACGTCTTCTTCATCGACCGCACCGCCAAGGACTTCATCGAAGACCAGCCCCGTAACCTGCCGGCCTCGTCGTTCTTCGTCGCCAACCTGCCCAATGCGCGCCGCGACTACCAGGCGGTCACGGCTGAACTGTCGCGACGCCTGGCCGACAACTGGAGCCTCACGGCCAGTTATGCCTGGAGCCGGCTCGAGGGCAACTTCGATCTCGACTACACGGGTGAAGCCGGCGGCGCGGTGTTCAACACCTCGTCCATCCTCCAGGACGGCCCCGGCGTGTTCGTCGAGGACGACTTCCGCTACGGCGTGTTGTCACAGGACCGCACGCACGTGCTGAAGGTCTTCGGCACCTACATGCTGACCGACGCGTTCTCGCTCGGGGGGTACGTCCGCGCGCAGAGCGGCACGCCGTACGAAGCGCGCGTGCAGGACTGGTACGGCGGCTACCGCATGTTGATTGAGCCGCTCGGCAGCAACCGCAACGACTTCTGGACCAACGTGGACTTTCTGGCTGCCTACAACCTGAGGCTCGGCGGGCGCGTCGTCACCCGTCTCGAAGCGCGCGTGCTCAACCTGTTCAACGAGCAGACGGCCACGGCGCGCGACACCCGCGCCTTTCTCGACCCGCGCACGCGCCTGCTCGACGGCACGCAGGTGCCGGGCGATCCGGCCAGCTACACTCGCGCCGTCATCGTCAACCGCAACCAGCCGAACCCGGCGTTCGGGCAGCCAACGCGGTATGCCGAGCCGAGACGGCTGCTGCTTACTGCGCGCATCGACTTCTGAGTGTCGTGAGCGTAAGGCGTAAGGCGTAGGGCGTAAGGCGTAGGGCGTGAGGCGTAGGGCGTGAGGCATGCGGCCTCATCCCCCAAGTTCACGAAGGGCACCGGCCGCCTGCACGTACGCGGGGTCGATGCGTAACGCCTCGCGCAGCAGGGTCATCGCCGTGGCTCGGTGGCCCTGCTGCAGTTTCACGAGTGCCAGGTTGAACCGTGCCGTGGCCCTGTCTGGTGCCAGCCGGCACGCGTCCTCGAGGTGAGCGGCGGCTGACGCCAGTTCGCCCTCCGTCGCCAACATCAGGCCCAGCTTCTCGGCGACCTCGGCATCGTCCGCTGCGACCTCGCGATAGGCCGCGAGCAGCCACGCGGCCAAGGCAGACTGGCGGGCGTCCACCGCGGCAAGGGCGCGGGCGCGCCATAGCGCACGCCCTTCGACCGGGACACCGCTTGCGAGCGTGCCGCGAGCGCCTGCTCGGTCGCCGGCCTGCCACTGGGCGAGCGCCAGGTCGAGACGCACGCGATCGGGCCTGACGCCTGCCCTCTCGGCGTGCTCGAGCAGCGGCAGCGCGTCGGCCCCCTTCCCCTGCGACAGAAGGACACCGCCGAGCGCAAAGCCCACCTCCGGCACCTCCCCGTCGAGGCGATGGGCCTCCCGCAGGGCCCATTCGGCCTGGGCCCATGCGCCGCGTTGCTGCCAGGCCAGGCCTGCCCGGTAGTACCCCACCCCCGGGGTCGGATGCCTCGTTGCGGCGAGCGCCAGCCAGTCGCGCGCCGACGTGTCATCGCGCGCGTCGATGGCATGCAACGCCATCCGCGTGTCGGCCTCGCCCTGGCCGAGGTCGAAGGGCGCGGGCAGAAGCGACACCGCCCCCAGCACGACTGCGACGACGGCCGCGGGCCAGAGGGCATGCCATGCGCGACGCATGTCCTTGCGTGCCAGTGAGGCCGCCTGCGCGAGCAGCGGCGAGACGATCACCGCCGCCACCACCAAAGCCGGCATCCTGTACCGATCGACCACGAAGGTCAGCACGACGCCGAGCAGGTAGAGCGGCAAGACCCAGCGGAACCACCGCCACGCGGCCACGCAATCGAGGCGGACGCCGGCGTCGCCAGTCACAAGCGCCGCGCCTGACAGGGGCAGCAGCAGCCAGGCCCCGACGGGCATGAGCCAGAGCAGCCACGTCTGCTCGCGGAACCAGGCGTAGCTCGCGTTGACAGGCAGTTCCCACGCGTGGAGGACCAGCCATCCCTTGTAGGCGGTCAGCCTCAGGGCATCCACCGGCGCGTCGCGCCACCACGCCAGCGCGCGCCCGACGAAATGCCGGGACACCTCCCCATCGGTGAGGGTGCGTCCCGCCGCCGCCTCGGCGATCCGTCGCGTGTCGGTGCGTTGACCCGCCATCGACGGGCGGATGCCCTCGACCACCGTGTAGGTGCCCGTGGCGCCCGCGTGGTTGCCGGTGTACAGGTTGAGGCCGCCATGGCCAGGCAGCACCTGCCACTCGCCCGTCACCGCGACGTTGCGCCCGAGCAGCGGCGTGAGCATGAGAGCGACGCCGAGCACGACCGCGCCTGCTGCGCGTGTCCGCGCGGCGTCCAGGCAGACGGCCGCGGAGACGCAGAGCGGCAGCAGCACCCACGCGTTGGGCCGGTTCACCGCGAGCAGGGCAAGCAGCAGGCCACAGGCGAGCCAGTATCGCCACTGGCGACGCTGCAGCGCGAGCGAGAACGCGAGAAGGAATCCGGCCATCAGTAACGGGTCGAGGGCCGCTTGCCCGACGACCGCTTCCTGCAGCGCGACGACACCGCTGGCAGCCACCAGCGCACCAGCCACGAGGCCGGCGACAGGTGTACTCCACGTGGAGGTGGTACGCGCCACGGCCCACACCGCGGTCGTGCCGAGCGCCGCCTGCGCGAGAAGCACGCCAGCCACGCTGCCTCCGCTGAGTGCGCGCATCAGCGCAAGCGCGTAGATGTAGAGCGGCGAGACGTAGAAGGCCGTGTCCGCCAGGAGGATGTCGCCCTCACCGACACGCAGGGCAAGGCGCCAGTACTCGCCGGCATCGAGGTCGCCCGCCGGCTGCACCAGCGGGTGGTCAGCCAGCGTCACGGCGAGGGCGGCCTTGACGCACAGCACCACCAGCAGCAGCCCACCCAGCGGCCATGTGCTCCGGCGCCTCGCCAGCGTTCCGCGTGCGTCTGGTCGGCGAGCCATGACGAGAGGGGTGGGACGGACGCTCGTTCAGAGCGCCATGGCCAGCGCGCGCGCGTCTGGCGGACGTTCCCCTGGCAACGGGGACAGGCAGCGCCTGATGGCGGCGCTGAAGGGGGCCGGCACATCCGGGCGCTCCGTCTCAAGAAGGGCGGGCGGCTTGCGCAGCATGGCGCCCAGCAACTCCGGCAACGAGCCTTCGCAGAACGGCGGCGCGCCGGCGGCCATGAAGTGGATGAGCGCCCCGACGGCAAACAGGTCGGCCGCCACGGAGGGCGCCTCGCCCATCAGCACTTCCGGCGCCACGTACGGCAATTCCGATCGGCGGATCTCGTCGCCCCGCAGGGCGGCCTCGCTGAGCGTCCCCAGCAGGTCCTGCACCCGGCTGATGCCTCCCGACGACACTACCAGCCGATCACCATCCGCGTCGCGGAGCAGCCGTGTGGTGAACGGGCTGACACCGCAGATGAAGGCGCCGCGCCGGTGCAGCGCGGCAACCGCGTCCAGGAGCTGTCCGGCCAGGCTCTGCAGGTCGGGCCATGCCATCGGCCCGGCCGCGTCGACCCGCTCCGAGACGCTGTCGCCCTCGAGGAGGTCCGTCACGACATACAGCAGATCGGGCGACTCGCCGATGTCGCGCACCTGCAGCAAGCCGGGATGTGTCACCTGCATGGCACGGGCCTCGCGCAGGAAGCGGTCGCGTGCGGCCTCCCAGTCGGGCACGTCCGACCGCCGCAGCACGCGAATGGCCACAGGGGTCTGCATGGTCGCGTGGCGCGCCCGGTAGATGCGGCTGCCCAACCGCCCAGAGGCGATGCGCGACTCGACCTCATAGCCACGGATCTCGGGCAGCACCGTCTCGTCGTGGACGGCCGGCACCCCGTGCGCCCCACCTGATGTGAGCGCAGCGGCAAACGCCTCCATCGAGGCGAACCGCGCGTCGGGATCCTTCTCGAGCGTCCGCATCACGGCGGCGTCGACGTCAGGGGGGATGTCGGGCACCAGCTCCCGCAGCGGCCGCGGCTGGCGGGTCAGATGACTACTGACAATCGCAAACGGCTCGTCGTGCACGAAGGGCGGGCGGCCCGTCAACAGTTCGTACACCGTGGCGCCGAGGCTGTAGATGTCGGACCGCGCATCGGTCGGCTCGCCCCGCAGTTGCTCGGGCGAGGCGTAGAGCACCGTGCCCACGAACTCGCGCGCCATCGTGAGGCGGAGGTCGCCGGGCGTCTCGCGCATGTGCGCCAGGCCGAAGTCCACCACCTTGTAGACGAACTCCCCCGACCCGTACTGATGTCCGACGATGTTGGCGGGCTTGATGTCGCGATGCACGACACCCGCGGCGTGCGCCACCTGAAAGGCCCCACACAGCAGCGGCACCAGCCGCCGCACCTCGTCCACGGCGATCCGCCGGTCGACCGCAAGCCGCTGGAGCAGGCTGGGACCGTTCAGGTACTCCATCACCAGATAGGGATGGCCCTGCACGTCGACGTCGTAATCGAGGATCGAGACGATGTGCGGGTGGCGGAGCTGGGCGGCCGCGCGACTCTCGCGCAGGAAACGCTCGCGCATGGCCTCGTCGCCCGGCGAGGTCAGGACCTTGATTGCCACGTCGTCGCCCAGGACGACGCGGCGGGCGCGGTAGACGGCCCCCATGCCGCCGCGCGCCAGCAGCTCGAGGATGTCGTACCGTCGCTCGAAGAGCGACCCTGGTGTCGCCACGGGACCTACGGCTTGCGGGCGGACACGACCAGCAGCACGATGCCGCCGACGAGCGCCGCGCCGCCGAGGATGGGCGGCAGCGGCACGCTCTCGCGTGTCTCGGCCGTCGCCTCGATCGGACCGATGTCGATGATCTTCTCGCGCTTGGTGTAGCTGAAGCCGCCATAGGCAAGCGCCAGGACGCCGAGCACAACGAGTACGATACCTGCAAGCCGCATGAGAGGCCCTCGCGCGCGGCGTCGAACGGGCCGCGGCAGACTGAATGGATCGCCACTGGCTGGCGCGGCACCGGCCGCGGCTGCAGCGTTCCAGATCTTAGCAGAGACCCATGACCCGAACCCTCCCCGCCGCCATGACCTGTGCCATCCTGCTGGCCGCCATGTCCGCGTCCGCTCAGTCACCGACGTCATCCGACGCCATCCGCTACTCACTCAGCGTTCCCGCGCCCGAGACGCACTACGTGGAGGTCGAGGCCTCGTACCCCACCGGCGGCGCCGCACACGTGGAGCTGATGATGGCCGTGTGGACCCCGGGCTCCTATCTCGTCCGCGAGTACGCACGTCACGTCGAAGCGGTGACGCGGGTCGAGCCTGTGGGGGATGGCCTGGTCGAGAAGACGGCGAAGAACCGCTGGCGGGTGGCCACCGACGGCGCGCCACGCGTCACCGTCCGCTATCGCGTCTACAGCCGCGAGATGTCGGTGCGCACCAACTGGGTCGAGTCGGGCTTTGCGATGCTCAACGGCGCGCCGACGTTCCTGACACTGGTGGAGGGACTGGCACGTCCGCATCACGTCGCCTTCAACCTGCCAGACGGCTGGCCGACGGTCGTCTCGGGCATGCCGGGAGCGGGCACGGCGGCTGACCCGTTCAGGGCGGCATCGTTCGACGTCCTCGTCGACAGCCCCATCGTTGCGGGCTCGCCCGCCATCCACACCTTCGAGGTGGACGGCAAGCCGCACCTGCTCGTCAACGTCAACGAGGGCGGCAGTTGGGACGGGGCGCGTGCCGCGGCCGACGTCGAGAAGATCGTGCGCACGCAGCAGGCATTCTGGGGCGGCTCCCTCCCGTACGACCGCTACGTCTTTCTGAACCTCATCACCGAGGCGGGTGGTGGCCTCGAGCACCTGAACTCCACCGTGCTCATGTCGAGCCGGTGGACCATGGGCACCCGAGGCGACTACCTCAACTGGCTCAACCTGGTGAGCCACGAGTTCTTCCACGTGTGGAACATCAAGCGGCTGCGGCCGCGGGCGCTTGGTCCGTTCGACTACGAGCGCGAGAACTACACGCCGAGCCTGTGGGTGGCCGAGGGCTTCACCACCTACTACGGCGACCTGCTCGTGCGGCGGGCCGGACTCATGTCGCCGCAGGAGTATGTCGCGATGCTCTCGGGCGAGATCGGGGCGCTGCAGCAGGCACCCGGTCGACTGGTGCAGCCCCTGAGCCAGGCCTCGTTCGATGCGTGGATCAAGCACTACCGGCCGGACGAGAACTCGCGCAACACGTCGATCAGCTACTACACCAAGGGCGCCGTCGTCGCCGCGTTGCTCGACGCGCGCATCCGTGCGGCCACCGCGCAGGCCCGGTCGCTCGACGACGTCATGCGACGCCTCTTTGCCGACTACTCCGGCGAGTCGGGCTTCACCGAAGCGCAGTTGCGTACGGTCGTGAGCGACGTCGCGGGCATCGACCTGCGACCCTGGCTGGCCGAGGCGGTCGACGGCGTGGGCGAACTCGACTACGCGCCGCTGCTCGACACGTTCGGCCTGCAGTTCGTGCCCGCCGACACCAACGTGTCGCGAGGGTGGCTCGGCCTCGAGACCAAGGTCGACAACGGCCGACTGGTCGTGTCGCGCGTGCGGCGGGACACGCCCGGCCACGACGCGGGCTTCAACGTGGACGACGAGATCATCGCGATTGACGACCTGCGCGTGCGCCCGGATCAGTGGGAGCGGCGGATGACCTACTACCCGCCCTCGCGCACGGCGGAGGTGCTGGTGGCGCGACGCGAGCAACTGCTGCGCCTGCCCGTCACCTTTGGCGCAGAGCCCGGCAACGGCTGGCGGCTCCGCCCACGCCCCAACCCCACGCCTGCGCAGCAGCAGGCGCTCCGGTCCTGGCTGGGGATGGACAACTAGGCCGGCCGCTCCGACGGGGCCCTGCCGTGCAGGTACAGCGACAGCCCCAGGTAGTACAGGGGATAGACGATCGTGCTCCACAGCAGCCAGGCAGGGACAGCGGCGATCCACCAGATCATCGCGGCCATCTGCACGCCCCAGAGCGAGGGCAGGACGAGCGTGAGTGTCTGAAAGGCCGGCGTGCGTGACGGGTACACGTACCGGATCGGCACGAACACCGCCACGGCAAAGCCGACGAGCACGAGGCCGAAGACCTCCGGCGTCCACCGCCAGGCGAGCCCGTAGAGGATGACGAGGTTCCAGTAGGAGGGGAAGCCGGTGAAGAAGTGATCGGCCGTCTTGGCGTCGGTGCGCGCGAAGCCGCAGGCGCTCGAGAGCAGGACGGCCCCGACGGGCACCCACGCCCATCCAGCCGGCAACGCGGCGACCCACCAGGCGATGAAGATGGGGACGGCGACGTAGGTGAGGTAGTCGACGATGTCGTCGAGGCGGGCGCCGTCGATGCGCGGGGCGTAGCGGTGGACCCTGGCCAGTCGAGCCAGGGCGCCGTCGGTCGCATCGACGAACACCGCCACGGCCAGGAGCGCCAGCGACACGCGCAACTGGCCGTCGAGAATCGCGGCGGTCGACAGCGCGGCCAGCAGCACGCCGCTGGCCGTGTAGGCGTGCACGCCGTAGGCGGCGACCGTCCGCAGCACTGGGCGTCCTAGGCCAGGTCGGCCATGCGGCGGTCGATCTCGGCGATCGCGGCCTCGAGCTGCTCCTTGCGCACCGGATGCTGGGCGACCCCGAACTGGCGATTCAGTTCGGCCTTGGCGAGCCGCAGCGACTCCTTGGCCCTCAGCTTCTCGGGATCGACCCCAGCGGCCAGGCCGCGACGACGCCGTTCGTGTTCACGTGCATCCAGCTGTTCCTGCAGTCGCGCTTCCGCGTCGACGAGGCCTTCTCCCGCATCACTCATGAAAACGTCACCTCTCCCATGAGACGGCCCACCCGCCCGTCATGACCGTCTAGTCTACCCTACCTGTGTGGCTCCCCTGGCGCCGTTCCACCCGCTCGTCCGGCAATGGTTCACCGACGCCTTCGGCTCGCCGACCGCGGCCCAGGCCCGCGGATGGCCCCCCATCGCCCGGGGCGAGTCGGTGCTGCTGCTGGCGCCAACAGGCAGCGGTAAGACGCTGGCCGCCTTCCTGTGGTGCCTGAACCGCCTGTTGTTCGACCCGGCGCCCGACAAGGACCGACGGTGCCGGGTGCTGTACATCTCGCCGCTCAAGGCGTTGGCCGTGGACGTCGAACGCAACCTGCGGGCGCCGCTGGCCGGCATCAGTCGCGTCGCGCGCGAGACGGACGTCGCGCACCTCGTGCCCATCGTCGGCATCCGCACGGGCGACACGCCGGCGGCGGAACGTGCCCGTCAGCTGCGCCAGCCGCCCGACATCCTGATCACGACACCGGAGTCGCTGTTCCTGCTGCTCACCTCGCAGGCACGCGAGACGCTGCGTTCGGTGGACACCGTGATCATCGACGAGATCCACGCGCTGGTGGCGACCAAGCGCGGCGCACATCTGGCGTTGTCGCTCGAGCGCCTCGAAGCCATCGTGCGGCAGCCGCTGCAGCGCATCGGGCTGTCGGCCACGCAACGGCCGCTCGACGAGGTCGCGCGCTTCCTGGGCGGCGCTTCGGCGCGTCCGGCGGCGAGCGCGGGCAAGGCGCGCAGCAGCGAGACCGGCATCCACGACGAGTTCGCGGCCTCAGAGGAGGCCATCCCGCACCGCGCCGTCACCATCGTCGATGCCGGCCGGTCGCGTCAGCTCTCGCTGCACATCGAGGTGCCGGTCGAAGACATGGCGCGCCTCACCGTGCCCGAGCCCATCCCCAGCGGTCCGGCGGCGCAAGGCCCCTCGACGCCGTCGATCTGGACCGCCATCCACCCCAGGCTGCTCGAGCTGATTCGGGCGCACACGTCCACGCTGCTCTTCGTCAACAGCCGGCGGCTGGCCGAGCGACTGGCGGCGGCCCTCAACGAGCTCGCCGGCGAAGCGCTGGTGCGGGCGCACCACGGGTCGCTTGCCCGGACGCAGCGCGTGGAGATCGAGGACGCCCTCAAGGCCGGCCAGCTGCGCGCGCTCGCGTGCACATCGTCGCTCGAACTCGGCATCGACATGGGCGCCGTGGACCTCGTGATCCAGATCGAGGCGCCGCCTTCGGTGGCCAGCGGCCTGCAGCGCATCGGGCGTGCCGGGCACCAGGTGGGCGCCGTGAGCAGTGGCATCATCTTCCCCAAGTACCGGGGCGACCTCCTGGCGTGTGCCGCGGCGACGCGGGCGATGCGGGAAGGCCGCGTGGAAGCCACGCGCTACCCCCGCAACCCGCTCGACGTGCTCGCGCAGCAGATTGTCGCCATGGTGGGCATGGACGACTGGTCGGCCGACGAGTTGTTTGCAGCGTGCCGGCAAGCCGCGCCGTTTGCCTCGCTCGACCGCGCCATCTACGACGGCGTGCTCGACATGCTGTCGGGACGGTACCCCTCCGACGAGTTCGCCGAGCTGCGTCCACGGCTCACCTGGGATCGCGTGGCCAATCGGCTGACGACGCGCCAGGGGGCGAAGCGGGTGGCCATTGCCAACGCGGGCACCATCCCGGACCGGGGCCTCTACGGCGTCTTCCTGGCCGGGGCGCCCGCCGCCTCGGCCCGCGTCGGCGAGCTCGACGAAGAGATGGTGTTCGAGAGCCGCACGGGCGAGACGTTCCTGCTCGGCGCGTCCACGTGGCGCATCGAGGAGATCACGCACGACCGCGTGCTGGTGTCGCCGGCACCCGGCGAACCCGGCAAGATGCCCTTCTGGAAAGGCGACGCGCCCGGGCGTCCGCTGGAGTTCGGCCAGGCCATCGGCACGCTGGTGCGGCAGCTGCGCCGCGATGGCCCCGACGATGGCCGCGCCCGTCTCGTGACGCATCACGACCTCGGGGAGGCCGCGGCCACCAACCTGCTCGCGTACATCGAGGCGCAGGACGCCGCCATCCAGGCGGTGCCCGACGATCGTACGGTCGTCATCGAGCGCTGCCGCGACGAGCTGGGGGACTGGCGCCTCTGCGTGCTGTCGCCGCTCGGCGGGCAGATACTCGCGCCCTGGGCGATGGCCGTCATGGCGCGCCTGCGCGAGCAGCTCGGGCTCGACGTCGAGACCATGTGGACCGACGACGGGTTCGTGGTGCGCGTGCCGGACATGGACGAGCCGCCACCCACCGAGTGGGTCATGCCGGCGGCCGACGAGGTCGAGTCGCTCGTGCTGCGGCAGTTGGGCAGCACCGCCCTCTTCGCGGCGCGCTTCCGCGAGTGCGCGGGCAGGGCCCTGCTGCTGCCGCGCCGGCGACCGGGCAGGCGCGCGCCGCTCTGGCAGCAGCGCAAGCGTGCGCAGGACCTCCTCGGCGTCGCGGCGAAGTACGGGTCGTTCCCGATTCTGCTCGAGACCTACCGCGAGTGTCTGCGTGACGTCTTCGACATGCCGGCGCTGGTTGCGACGCTCGAGGCCGTGGAGCGCCGCAGCATCCGCGTGCTGACCGCCGAGTCACCCACGCCCTCCCCCTTTTCGCAGTCGCTGCTCAACGGGTACGTCGCCAATTACCTGTACGACGGGGACGCGCCGCTGGCCGAGCGACGTGCACAGGCTCTCAGCATCGACCAGGCGCAGCTGCGCACGCTCATCGGCACCGCCGAACTGCGAGACCTGCTCGACGCCGACGCGCTCGGCCAGGTGGAGGCGCAGTTGCAGGCGCTCGTGGACGAGTATCGTGCGCGCTCGCTCGACGGGCTGCACGACCTGCTGCTGCGGCTGGGCGACCTGTCGGCCGAGGAGGTCGCGGCGCGCAGCACCGGCGCCGTTCCGCCGGATGCCATCGACAGGCTGGTCCGGACGCGGCGCGCCGTGCGCCTGGCCGTGGCCGGCGAGGCGCGCGTGGTGGCGGTCGAAGACGCCGCGCGCTACCGCGATGCGCTAGGGGCCCCCCTGCCGGTCGGCCTGCCAGATGCGCTGCTCGCGCCGGCGCCCGGGGCCCTGCGTGACCTCGTGGCCCGGTACGCCCGCACGCACGGCCCCTTCACCACCGAAGAGGTCGCCGCGCGCTTCGGCCTCGGGGTGTCCACGGCCAACATGGCCCTCACGGCGCTGCAGGCAGAGGGGCGCCTCGTTGACGGCGAGTTCAGGCCCGGCGGCACCCATCGCGAGTGGTGCGACACGTCCGTGCTCGCCACCATCAGGCGACGATCGCTGGCACGACTGCGGCGCGAGGTGGAGCCGGTGGACGTGCCGGCTCTCGGACGTCTGCTCGTCCAGTGGCAGGGCGTGGCGCGCCCGCGTCGGGGCGTCGACGCGCTGCTCGACATCGTGGAGACGCTCCAGGCCCTGCCGATGCCCGCGTCCATTCTCGAGCGCGATGTGCTGCCGGCCCGCCTCGCGCACTACCAGCCGTCCGATCTCGACGCCCTCGTGTCGGCAGGCGAGGTGGTGTGGTGCGGGGTGGAGCCGATGGGCGAACGCGACGGGCGCATCGCGCTGTACCTCACCGACCACCTCCCCCGGCTGTGGCGCGGCGTGGTGGCCCCTCGCGGCCACGCGGCCGACCTGCCGGATCGCGAGCGCGCCATTCTCGATGTCCTGGCCGGCCGCGGCGCCCAGTTCTTCACGGCGCTGCACGCCGCCGTCGGAGGCGGCTACCCGCAGGACACCGTGGACGCCCTCTGGAACCTCGTGTGGATGGGCCTCATCACCAACGACACCCTCCAGGCGCTGCGCGCGCTCGTGGCGTCTCCGGGAAAGGAACGCCGCAGCCGCGGAGCGGCCAGGCCGTTCAAGTCGCGTCGGCAGGCGCCGCCTACGGCCGAGGGCCGCTGGGCGCTCGTGCCGGTGGACGGGCAGGTCACGCCGACGGACTGGAGCGCCGCCATGAGTCAGCAACTGCTCACGCGTTACGGCGTCGTCACGCGCGACGTGGCTGGCGCCGAGGGCCTGCCGGGCGGCTTCACGGCGGTCCATGACGTGTTCCGCACGCTCGAGGAGAGCGGGCGCATCCGCCGTGGATTCTTCGTCGGCGGGCTCGGTGCGATGCAGTTCGCGGCCCCCGCCGCCGTGGACCTGCTGCGCTCGCTGCGCGCGCCGGACGAGGAGGCCGAGGCGGTGGTCGTGGCGGCAGCGGATCCGGCCAACCCGTACGGGGCACTGCTCAAGTGGCCATCGGCCGAACACGCCGGTGTGGGACGCGGACCGGCCAGGGCCGCCGGTGCCTACGTGGTGCTCGTCGACGGCCACCTGACGGCGTGGCTCGCCCGCTCGGGCACGTCGCTCATCGTCTGGCTGCCTGAGCACGAGCCCGACCGCACGCGCCACCTGCGGGCGCTGGCGCACGCGTTGCGTACGTCGCCGCTGCTGCGCGCACGTGACGGCGGACTGCTCATCGCCGAGGTCGATGGCGCGCCCATCGCGGATCACGCGCTGGCGGCAGCGCTGTCCGCGGAAGGCTTCGTCGGCGGCGCGAAGGGCATGCGAGCGCCTCATGCCTGAAGGCGACACGATATACAGGGCCGCGCGTACGCTGCATCGCGCGCTGGCCGGGCAGGTGGTCACGCACTTCGAGACGGGCTTCGCCCACCTGGCCGTGGTGCACGAGAACTCGCCACTGGTCGGGCGTGTCGTCGAGCGTGTGGAGGCGCGCGGTAAGCACCTGCTGATGCACTTCTCGGGCGGACTGACGCTGCGGACCCACATGCGGATGTCGGGCAGTTGGCACGTCTATCGTCCGGGCGAGCCGTGGCAGCGCGCACGTGCGTCGGCCCGCCTCATCGTGGAGACGGCGACGTTCGTGGCGGTGGGCTTCAACGTGCCCGTTGCCGAGTTCGTGGCCGATCGCGACGCACCGCGCGACACGGCGATCACCACGCTCGGCCCCGACCTGCTCGGTGAGGCCTTCGATCGTGCGGAAGCGTTGAGGAGGCTACGCGCGAACCGCCACGCGACGGTGGCCGAAGCACTGCTCGATCAGCAGGCGGTAGCTGGTATCGGCAACGTCTTCAAGAGCGAACTGCTGTTCATCGCCCGCGTCTCGCCGTTCCTGCCGCCCGCGGCGGTGACCGACGACCAGTGGAACCACCTGCTCGACCTGGCGCTCGACCTGCTGCGCGCCAACGTCGCCGACCACGCCGCCGCTGGGTTTGCCACGTACCGCGGCATGCGACGGACGACAGGACGGCTCGACCCCCGCGAGCGGCTCTGGGTGTACAACCGCCAGGGCAAGCCCTGCCGCCGGTGCGGCGCCCGCATCGAGATGCGCCGGCAGGGCGACCTCAATCGCTCCACGTACTTTTGCCCGCGGTGTCAGGGGGGCGAGTAGGGGATCAGGCTACAGGCTGAAGGCTGAAGGCTACAGGCTGAAGGCTACAGGCCGGAGGCGCAGGCACCAGTGCGGTGGCCCGTGGCCCGTGGCCCGTGGCCCGTGGACCGTCTTGTGACGCACAAATCCCGACGCAGCCGGCGCGACCTGGCTTAGGCTGGGCCGCATGTCGCTTCCGTTCCGCCGCCTCGTCGCCGTCCTTGCCTGCCTGTGGTTGTCGGCCCTCGCCGCCGACGCACAGGACCGTGCGGCGCTGCTCGCACGTTTCACCTACGACCCCGCCATCCCGACCCTGAAGAGCGTGCTCGGCCACGACCATGGTGAGGAAGTCACCACACCCGAAGGCATCGTCACCTATCTGCGGGCGCTGGCCGAGGCCGCACCCGACCGCACCCGTCTCGTCGAGTACGGTCGTACCTGGGAAGGGCGTCCGCTCGTGATGCTGGCGGTTGCCGCGCCCGCACACATCGCCCGCCTCGACGACCTCAAGGCCGACTACCGTCGCCTGGCCGACCCGCGCACCCTGTCCACCGGGGAAGCCGACGGGCTCGTGGGACGCTTGCCCGTGGTCGTCGCCCTGGTCCACAGCGTGCACGGCAACGAGATCTCACCGGCGGGGGCCGCACTGCTCGAGGCGTACCACCTGCTGGCGGCGCGTAACGATCCACGCACGGAACGCATCCGCGACGGCGCGGTCGTGCTCATCGACCCGCTGCAGAACCCCGATGGCCGGGCGCGGTTCGTGCACCAGACGACGCTGGGGCGCGCATCGACGCCCGATAGCCATCCGCTCTCGGCCGAACACGACGAGCCGTGGCCGGGCGGACGGGCGAACCATTACCTCTTCGACCTGAATCGCGACTGGTTCGCGCAGACGCAGCCCGAAAGCCGCGGTCGCGTGGCGGCGCTGCTCGAGTGGATGCCCCATGTCGTCGTCGACCTGCACGAGATGGGCGGCAACAGCACGTTCTTCTTCCCGCCGTCGGCACGCCCCGGCAACACCCACACGACCGAGGCCCAGTACGCGATGCTCGACGCCTTCGGCCGCGCCAACGCCGCGGCGTTCGATGCGGAAGGCTATCCCTATTTCACGCGCGAGGTCTTCGACGCGTTCTACCCGGGCTACGGCGTGTCGTGGCCCATGGCGCAGGGCGCCATCGGCATGACCTTCGAGAAGTCGTCGGCCCGCGGGCTCCGCTTCCGCCGGGACGATGGCACGGTGCTGACCTATCTCGATGGCATCGTCGAGCACTTCACGGCGGCGCTCACCACGGCCGACACCGCCGCCTCGCAGCGCGAGCGCGTGCTGCGCGAGTACGTCGCGTTCAGGCGCTCGGCCGTCACCGAGGGCGAGGCGCATGCCGTCAAGCAGTACGTGCTCGTGCCGGGCCGTGACGCGGGGCTCGCGCGACGCCTCGCCGGTCTGCTCGTCCGGAACGGTATCGAGGTGCGGCAGACCAGTGCGGCCACCACGCTGGACGGCACCGACGTGCCGGCCGGCGCCTTCGTCGTGCCGCACGGCCAGCCTGCGGGTCGGCTCGTGCGGAACCTGCTCGACACCGAGACACCCATGCCGGCCGACTTCATCGAGGCGCAGGAGGAACGCCGGCGCAATCGGTTGCCCGACCAGATCTACGACGTCACCGCCTGGAGCCTGCCGCTGCTCTACGACGTCACATGCCTGACGACCGGTCGTGCGCTGTCGGTGCCCACCACACCATGGACGCCGTCGGCAGACGAGGCCGCCATCACGCTGCCAACCGCGAGAGTGGCCTACCTGCTGCCGTGGAACAGCTCGACGGCCGGCGTCGTCGCGGGGTTGCTGCAGCGCGACGTCCGCGTGGAAGTGGCCGGTGGCCGCTTCGCGCTGGCGGGGCGCTCGTACCCGGTCGGCACAGCCATCGTCCGCACGGCCGGCCAGCCGGTGGACGTCGGCCCGTTGCTCGGCCAGCTCGCCGCCGAGCACGGGGCGGACGTCGTCGCGGCAGACACGGCGTACGTCGAAGACGGCACGTCGTTCGGCAGCAACCAGGTACGTGCGCTGCGTACGCCGCGCGTGCTGCTGGCCTGGGACGCACCGACGCAGAGCCTCTCGGCCGGATGGGCCCGTTACGTGCTCGAGCGTCGATACGGCCTGACGCCCAGTGCCATCAGGGTCGGCACGCTGCCGCGCGTGGCGCTTGCCGACTTCGACGTCGTCGTGCTGCCCTCGGGACAGTATGGCGCGGCGATGTCGGCCGATGTCGTCCGCAAGCTGAAGGACTGGGTGACCGGCGGCGGCACGCTCATCACCCTGGCCGACGCCACGCGCTGGGCCACGCAGGAGTCGGTGGGCCTCCTGAACACGCACGCCGAATGGAAAGGTGGCGCCTCCATGAACGCCAAGCCGTCGGCCAGCGGTGGTGGTGCCCACCCCTCGCAGCCCGCGGACTACGACAAGGCCATCGAGCCTCCGCAGGAACTGCCGACGCTGGTGCCAGGCTCACTGGCGCGCACACGTGTCGACACCACGCACTGGCTGTCGGCTGGTGTCGGTTCTGCACTCACGGTCAACGTCGCGGGGCAGCGGGTCTTCGCTCCGCTCACGCTCGACCGCGGGCGCAACGTGGTCGTGTTCGACGCGGCCGACCGGCTGCTGGCCAGCGGCGTGATCTGGGAGGAGTCGCGCGCCCAACTGGCCAACAAGCCGTACCTGATGCACCAGCCCCTCGGTCAGGGCCACGTCATCGGGTTTGCCGAAGACCCGAACAACCGCGCGTTTGCCGAAGCGACGCAACTGTTGTTCGTCAACGCGGTGCTGCTCGGCGCGGCGTTCTGACGAGCAGGAGGGCCAGCAGCACCGGGGCGCCGATGCCGACGATGAGCGCGAGCCACAGAAGGGTGGCCGCATCGGGCGCCAGCAGCGGCTGGCCGCGCTGCGCCTGGTGCAGCGCGACGAGCACGACGGCGGTGTAGCCGGAGCCGATCACGGCGAGCACGCGCCGCACGACGGCCTCGGACCACCGCCTGGTCCGCACCAGGGCCCACGCCAGCAGCGGCAGCGCCTGCAGGGCGTGGAGACCGACGAAATGCGCCACGCGCAGATCGCCGCCGTCAGTACTCCAGTTGAGCAGCGGCAGGCCGGGGCCGCCATCGGCGACGCCAACCGCGTGGCCGCCCGACAGCAATGGACGTACGCCCTGCCGCGACTCTGCGCGTTGTCGGTCCGTCGGCTGCACCATGAGCCCGCCGACACCCAGTCCGAGCAACGTGACCGCTGCGCCCCACCGCGCGGCAGTCCGGAAGACCGTGTGCCCGTCACGTTCCCGTACCAGCAGGATCCAGATCGCTGCGAGCATCAGCGAGAGCGTGAGGATGAACACGCCCATCGCGTTGAAGACCGCCGCGTCGAACGGCGTGGCGACATTGAAGTGGCTGCCGACGCCCCGTGCGGCCTGCATGGTGATGAGCACCAGTTCGATGGCGAGGGCGACGGCCGTGACCGTGCCTGCCCACCAGGCCACCACGCGACGAGCGCCTGACAGGCGGCCCACGTACCACGTGAGCGTCCACGCGTAGAGCACCGACGAGACGAAGAACTTGAAGGGCTTGTGCCACACGGGAGCCCCGCTCACCATCCGGCCGTCGACGACCATCAACGCCGTCGTCACGAGCGCGGCCACGACGCTCGCAAGGCCCAGCCACATCAGTGGCCCGTGAATGGCCCGCCCCTCATGCCATCGTGTCTGCAGCATCGCCAGCCCTCAGACCCGCACGAAACGCCAGATACAGCAACAGCCCTGCCGGGCACAGCAGCAGGCACACCACGAGGACGGGCGACACCCACCATGCGGAGAAGCCGCGCGCCCGGCTGTCGAGGTAAACCCAACGCCCGACGAACAGGTCGAGCGCCACGAAATGTGCCCACGCGATTGTGGCGCCGGTCGGTGTCCCGAGCAGCCTGGCGACGTCGGCAAGCTGCGGCTGCATGACGGCCGGCAGCACGGCCCCTGCGACCGGCCACAGCGCGACGACGTAGATGAGCGCAGGCGGCACGACGATCCATGGCGAGGACACGAGGGTGCGGGTGCCGCCCCAGTGCGGCAGCAGCACCATGAGCAGCCAGAACGGCAGGATGACGAGGTTGCTGAGCTCGAACAGGGTCATGGCGGTCCCTCTGGTCCGTCGGCGAAGGTGAACCCGGGCGACAGACGACGCGCTTCGGCGGCGGACACTTCGGCTTCCGCGACGTGGCCCAGTCGGCGGTACGCCGCCGCGAGGCCCATCCACGCCTGCGGGCGGCCCGGATGCGCCGCGATGACCGCGCGGTACACCTCGGCGGCTCGCGCATACCTGTCGGTCTGCAGCCACAGGTCGGCTTCGAGTTCCCTGGCGATGACGACCGGCACGTACTCCTCGCCGAAGGCGTCGCGCAAGGACTGCTCGTGTTGATGGGCCGCCTCGAGCAGCAGGTGCATCTCGTCGCGCTCGTACTGGCCGCCGGCGGCGGCCGCCTGCACGATGAGCGCGGCACGGGTGAGGTCCACGTCGCCCTGGGCAGCACCCAACGCGCGAAGGGCACGGGCATCGGCCAGCACGTGCGCAAACATCTCGCGGTCCTGCGTCTGCCAGGCCAGGCGTGCTCTGCTCACGGCCGCCACCATCGTCCGCAGCCACTCGCGCGCGGGCGAGATCGGCGCAGCCAGTGTCTCGGCGGCGTGCCAGGCGTGTGCGTCCACGATCCTGGTGGCGGTGAGTCGATCCACCAGGTCGTACCACGAGTCGGCGTCGGACGGGGTGAGCGCGAGGCCCGCGCGACGCGCCACGGCGAGGCGCGTGTCCACCGCGGCCCAGTCGCCCAGGCGCAGCGACTCCCGCGTGCAGCGCAGCAGCGTGAGCCAGGCCGAAGGCAGGTCGGCCGTCGTGCGCAAGACCGGCGCGTCGGCGGCCGACGGGCACATGGCGACGGTTGGCTGCAGCAACCAGCCCGTTAGCAGGATGCTCGTCATCACGGCATCGGTCCCCGGACGTCAGCGCGGCCCGCGGCGCGCGCCGGCCACCCCTGCGGTCGTGCTGGCGGCAGGGATGATAAGGTGTGGGGCATGTCTCTGTCTTCAGGACTCTACGCGAAGTTCACCACGAGCGAAGGCACCTTCACCGTGCGGCTGTTCGAACAGGAAGTGCCCAACACGGTCGCCAATTTCGCCGGTCTGGCCGACGGCAGCAAGACGTGGCTCGATCCCGTGACCAAACAGGAGATGCATCGCCCGTTCTACAACGGGCTGACCTTCCACCGGGTCATCTCCGGTTTCATGATTCAGGGCGGATGCCCGTCGGGCAACGGGATGGGCGGCCCCGGCTACCGCTTCGGCGACGAGTTCCATCCGACGCTGCGGCACGACCGGCCGGGCATCCTGTCGATGGCCAATGCCGGGCCGAACACCAACGGCAGCCAGTTCTTCATCACGCTGGGGCCGACGCCGCATCTCGACGACCGTCACACGGTGTTCGGCGCCGTGGTGGACGGCCTCGATGTCGTGCAGAAGATCGGCCAGGTGCCCACGGGCCGGATGGACAAACCGGTCACCGACGTCATCATCGAGCGCATCGACCTCGAGCGCGTCAGCTGAGTCGCCTTCCGCGCGCCACCCCCCTGGCGCGCGGTCAGCGTCCGCCGCGCACGACATCACGCACGCGGCCCAGCAGGCGATCGGGAGAGAACGGCTTCTGCAGGAAGGCGCGCCCCGCGTCGATGATCTGCCGCTGCACCACCGCCGCATCCGCATAGCCCGACATGAACAGCACCGGCGTGCCGGCCCGCACCCGGGCGAACCGGTCGGCCAGCGCAATGCCGTTGAGGCCGGGCATCACGACATCGGTCAACAACAGGTCGATGCGGCCGGCGTGCTGCTCGGCCAGCAGCAGCGCCTCTTCCCCGTCCTGCGCCGAGAGCACCACGTAGCGCTCGGCCTCGAGCAGCCTCCGCACCAGCTTCAACACCGACGTCTCGTCTTCGAGGACGAGGATGGTGACGTGTGAGGGGGCGGCCTCGACGGCCGGCAGGGCGGGCGCCGTCGGGACGACCCGCTCCTCCAACTCGCCGGTGTGGCGCGGCAGGTAGATGTGCACCGTCGTTCCCAGGCCGGGCGCACTGTCGATGGCCATCGCGCCGCCCGTCTGCCGCACGATGCCGTAGGCGGTCGGCAGGCCGAGCCCGAGGCCGAACCGCTGGCCCGGGTCCTTCGTCGTGAAGAAGGGCTCGAAGGCGTTGGCCTTGGTCTCGTCGTCCATGCCGGTGCCGGTGTCGACGACCGCGATGTGCACGAAGGAGCCCGGCTTCACCTGCAACTGCTCGCACTGCGACGTCGACAGGCGTTCGATGCCGACACGCACCGAGAAGGTGCCGCCATCGGGCATGGCATCACGGGCGTTGACGGCCAGGCTGAACATCACCTGCTCGATTTGTCCCGGATCGGCAAACACGTCAGCCTGTTCGTCGGTCACGTCGAGTTCGACCGTCACCTGCTCGCTCATCAGCCGGACGAGCATCTTCTGCATCTCGCCGATCATCAAGGTGACGTCGACCACTTCGGGCTGCATCACCTGGCGGCGGCTGAAGGCCAGCAACTGCCGTGTGAGCGCGGCGGCACGCATCGCGGCGTTGCGGATCTCGTGCAGGTCGAACCGGCGCGCGTCGCCGTGGTCGAATTGCGAGTCGAGCAGGTCGCAATACCCCACCACCGCCGTCAGCAGGTTGTTGAAGTCGTGCGCGATGCCGCCCGCGAGCCGCCCCACGGTGGTGAGGCGCTGCGACTGCCGCAGCGATTCCTGCAGCTGCGTCCGTCGGGTGGTGTCCCGGTACTTCCAGAGATGGCCCACCAGCCGACTGCCGACGACCACGGGCGCGTACTCGCGGTCGACCGACGTGCCCGTCGGCGTGGCGAACGACTCGGCGGGCGCCGCGACGCCGGCGGTCCGCAGGCTCTCGAGCCTCGCGGTCCAGTCGTGCGGGTGCCCGCACAACGCCTCGGCGGCCGCAGACGCCGCGGCAACGGTGGTCTCCACCATGCCGTCGTCGGACGCGGGCATGCCCGCCAACACGCAGAACGCCGGGTTGACCCACGCCGTCACGCCCTGCTCGTCCTCGAGACAGACGGCGTCGCTGAGATGCGTGACGAGCGGCGCCATGGCGGCAAGTGAAGGCTGGCGGGTCCACATCGACGGTACCTATCCGGCGTAATGCCATTGCCGTCCGACGCGCAGCACGCGGGTCAGGAGGGCTTCGTGCAGAAGGACATTGACGACAACGAGCAGCCCGAGGGCCGCGAACGTGCGGGCCGTCGAGCCATAGACGTACGGCTGCCACCAGGGCATCGTCGTGATGAGCCCGATGATGGGCACCATCAGGACGAACAGCGCAAACGACCGCGCGCCCTGCCGTGTGGGTTGCGAGAACGGCAGCGACGGATTGAGCCAGAGGTCCACCACCAGCACGGCGTGCGACAGCAGGCCGAGCATCAGCCCGTGCACGACCAGCGTGAGCCACGGGCGCGGCGCGTGATACTGCAGCAGGGCGAGCACGAGCAGCAGGTAGGGCACGAGGAAACGCGTGACCACCGTGTTCTTCAGACCCACGACGAGTTCGTCGAACGGCATGGGCGCGGCGTAGAAGATCCAGGAGGCCCGCCACGCCTCGCTGTGCACCAGGAACTGGCGCAGCATGGCCGGAAAGAACAACACCGCGTAGTACACGAGCACGGGCTCGCTGCCGTTCACGCCCGGCGCGCCCGAGTCTGAGAACCCCGCCAGCAGGTAGATGACGGTGAGCGGCAGGATGCCCAGCACGCCCAGCCGGAACTTCTGATCCACACGGAACTGTGCACGCGCGAGCATGCTCACGGCGTGGTGCGCCGGTCCGGCGACGAGCGTCTGCAGCGGCAGGTGCGCCGACGACGGGGTGCGGCGTTCACGCGCGCGCGCTCCCAGCTGTTCGGCATAGGCCAGCGACAGCCGTCCACGTGCGACCATCGCCAGGGCCAGACCGATGACGACCGGCAGGGCGGCCACCGACATGTCGAGCGTCGTGCCGCGCCCGTCGGCGATCTCGATCCACGACGCGAGCCACGTCGCCGGGTTGAGGTAGGCCACGGGCGTCTTGGCCACCTCGAGCGCCGCGAACTCGCGCAGCGAACGCGAGTAGAGAATGAATCCCCCAATGAAGACAAACGACAGGGCGAACTGCAGGTACCCGAGCCCGCGCTGCAGCCGGTCGGCCGGCATGAGCGTCAAGAGCGACACGAAGAGGACGATGGCGGCGAGCGGCACGAGCGTGGCCGTGGTGAGCGCGGCGGCCAGGCTGGCCAGGGCGGCGGGCCAGGACCCGCCCGTCCACTTGATGAGATAGCCGACGGTCGGCAGCAGCGCGAAGGGCAGCGCCAGCAGCCACATGTACGCGGTGACTGACGCGAGACGGGCCGCGAAGAACGTGCGCCCCTCCACGGGACGGTGCGCCAGGATGGCGTGGTCGTCTGGCGACAGCACGATGCCGGTGAAGTCGACGAGCAGCGCGAGGCCGAGGGTCGAAGCCAGCAGCGTCAGGTACAGCGTGCCCGCCAGAAAGCCATCGGGCATCGTGACGATGAAGAGCGCGCACAGGCCGCCGTAGACCAGCTGCGCGAAGAACGCGCCGACGAGCGAGGTGGCGCCGGCACGCCCCATCTGGGCGCCGCCGAACCCTCTGAGGTGGCGCAGGTCGGAGAGCAGCGAGACGCGCACGAGCGCACGCCACTGCACCGGGTCGGCACCGAACAGACGCGGCACGAGGCCGATCATGAGCGCCACTCGAGCGACGACAGCGCACCCGCCGCGGCACTCGACGCGTCGCGCGCGCCGGTGAGCGACGCGAAGGCGTCCTCGAGTGTGTCGCGTCCGGCCTGCGCCGCAACGGCGGCAGACGTGCCTTCGGCAATCGCCCGCCCGTCGGCAATCACCACGAGCCGCGTACAGAGCCGCTCGACGACGTCGAGCAGGTGCGAGCAGAAGAGGATGCTGCGCCCCTGCAAGGCGAGGCCGCGGACGAGTTCCTTGAAGACGAGCGTGGCGTTGGCGTCGAGGCCGTTCAACGGTTCGTCGAGCACCAGCACGTCGGGGGCGTGCAGCAGCGCCGAGACGATGAGCACCTTCTGCTTCATGCCCTTCGAGAAGGTGATCATGCGCGCCGTGCGCATGTCCGACAGCTCGAACATCCGCATCAACTCGTCCACGCGCGGCTCCACCGCCTCGGGTTCGAGCCGGTACAGGAGGGCGATGAAGCGGAAGTACTCGTCGGGCGTGAGGGCGTCGTAGAGTGCGCCAGACTCGGGCACGTAGCCGACGCGCCGCTTGACCTCCATCGGCTCGGCCACCACGTCGTAGCCCGCCACCTCCACCTGCCCGCCCTGCGGCGGCAGCATGCCGGTGAGAATCTTCACGGTGGTGGACTTGCCGGCGCCGTTCGGCCCCAGCAGGCCCAGCACTTCGCCGGGAGCGACCTCGAAGCTGAGCCCCTGGACGGCCGGTGTGGCGCCGTAGGCATACGACAGGTCGCGGACGCGAATCACCCGCCGATCTTATC
>JAEZDP010000495.1 GCA_023418055.1 Acidobacteriota bacterium | reverse complement strand
GCCGCGGCGCGGGTCGCGCGGCGCGGGAACTCGCGCGACGTGGCTTCGTCGTCGCGTGCCGCACGACGCGCGGGGTCGCCTATCGTCACGAGCAGCGCCTGCTGGTCCTCCGAGGGACGCACCTTGTAGAGGAAGGTCCCGTCGAGGTCCAGGACGACGCGCGTGACGAGCGGCGTCGCCGAGAAGCGCGCGACGCGTACACGCTGCAGCAGCCCCTTCCCCACGGCGATGCGCGCCGGGGTGCGACTGGTGACGCCCGTGAAGTCGAGCGCGAGCCGCGGCGGCGCGCCGTCGGGAATCTGCACGCTCGACGCCGTCAGCCGGCCGTTCCCTTCGATCCGCACAATCACGTCGCCATCGTGGTCGGTGGCGGTGATGGTGCGGAGCGCGGTGGCGCGGTCGGCCTCCTGCACCGGGGCGCCCCCGGTGCTGCCGGCAGGCAGGGCGGCCTGGGCGACTGGTCCATCCTGGACCTGCGGGCTGGCCTCACGCGTGGCGGTCGGGGCACTGGCCGCCGCCAGCCCCAGAGGGACTGCGGTGGCCAGCATCCAGAGGCACACGGCAAGGAGCGGTGTGCGCGGGCGCATCATCGGTTCTCCTCTGTTGAGCGAAGGGTCTTGCGGATCTCACGCTGCGTGATGGGCGACAGCGGGTCGGTCACCTGCTGCACGAAGACGACGGCATCGGCCGTGATGACCTTGACCGTGCCGTCGAGCAGCCGGTCGCCAGGGGCGAGGGTGTAGGTGCGCTTGTCGGGGCCGGCCACGCTGGCCAACAGGCGCTGCTGGGTCTGCACGATGCCGCGCAGGCTCAACTCCGCGATGAGCAGCCCACGGACACCGGCCGGACGATTGGCGGCGTCGGTCAGCGAGGCACCCGACGAGGCCAGGCTGATGAACGGATCGCGCCTGCCGGCCGCGTCGTAGGTGGCGCGTCCTTCGGCGGATGGTCCGGACGGCGTGTCGCCAGGCGAGGCGCCAGGCGTCTGGGCGCCGGCGTGGACGGCCAGGGCCATCGACCAGACGAGGGTCAGCAACAAGGTCGTGAGTCGCGTACGCATCAGAGGAGTCCTCACCGGGCGGCCGCAGGCGGGCGTGCGCCGGCAGCGCCTGGACGTGCGGCACGTCCGCCCCGGGGCGCGGCGGCTGCCGGGTCCGAGAGCACGAAGGTGGTCACGGTGCAATCAGCGGCGACGGTGGCCGTGGTCGAGACGTCCCTGCGCTCGCCCTGCGACTTGATGTCGATGCCGGTGATGTTGATGATTCGCGGCAGCCGGCTGACCTTGTCGAAGAACGCGCCGAGGTCGTGGTAGTTGCCTTCGAGCTGCAGCGAGATCGGCCACTCGGCGTGCTGCTGCTTCATGGCCACGGCCTGCGGCTTGAACCCGCGGATGGTCAGGCTCGACTGGGTGGCCAGCGTCTGGATGCGCCGGAGCAGCTCGCCGACGTCCTTCTGTTCGGGCAGCACCGCCTTGAGCGCCGTCAGGCGGCCTTCGAGGTCGGCCACTTCGGCCCGGAACTCGGGCAGGCGGCGTTCCTGCGCCTGGCCGCGCGCCACTTCGGCCTGCAGCGTCTGCAACTGCTGCTGACGTCGCGCCAGATCCGCCTCGAGATCGAGGTGGTAGAAGTAGTAGTAGCCGCCGAGCGCCGCCACGCCGAGCAGCGCGTAGAGCGCGACCTGGCCCCACCAGGGTGTGGTCTCGAGTCCGAGCTTCATGACGACGCCCCTGCCTTTCGCGGCGCGGGCGCGGCGGCGCTGCGCGCCGCCTCGTTCTGCACGTCGCCCAGCGGGAAGTTGGCCTTGACCTGAAAGCGCACGATGTCGGTGCCGCTCGCGGTCTCGACCTCGCTGTTGATGATTTCGACGGGCCGCGTGAAGGCCCCCGAACTCTCCAGGTTCCCGATGAAGTCGGACAGCGACGTCAACGTCGTGGTGCGCCCGGTAATGACCACCTCGGCGCCGGTCTGCGACAGCTCGGTGAGCCACAACCGCTCGGGGATGCTCTGGCTCACCTGGTCGAGCAGCGTCACCGGCGAGTGCTGGCCCTGCCGCAGCTGCTCGATGAGCGCCACGCGCTGCTGGAGCTGGGTGCGCTGCGCCTCGAACTGTGTGATCTGCTCGAGCACCGCAGTCAGCCGCTGGCGTTCGGCCTGGGCCTGCTGGATGGCGACGTCCGCGGCGGTCAGCTGCGCCTGCATGGACGTGTACCACCAGCCGATGCCCGCGAGGGCGGCGAGGACGAGCGCGCCGCCGAGCAGGTGGACGCGCCGCGCGGCGAGCCCTTCGAACGCGGACGGGCCCGAGGGCGTCCGCTCCACGGAGAGAAGGTTGATGCGAATCATCGGTCACCCACCCGACGGAGGGCCAGGCCCACGGCAACCGCCGAGGTGGCGACAGCCTCGGCCATGGACGGCAGGCCGAACTTCTCGGCTTCGAAGCGAATGGTCTTGAAGGGTTCGAACGCCTCGACCGGGATGTCGAGCCGCTCGTGGAGGGCGCTCACGAGGCCGTCCACCTGCGCGCAGCCGCCCGTGACGAGGATGAGGTCGATGTGTTCGGCGCCCGAGGTTCCGCGGAAGAAGTCGAGGGTCTTCTGCACCTCGAGCAGCAGCGACTCGGTGACCATCTGCATCGTCGGGGCGGCCTGCATCGGGTCGAGGCCGTCGACGGGCAGGCCGCGCTTGAGCAGGTCGGCGCTGTCCTGCGGAATCTGGAAGTCCTTCTGCAGGGCCTCGGTGTAGGCGTTGCCGCCCACGGGCACATCGCGCGTGAAGAGCGACTGGTCGCCGCGGACGATGTTGATCGTCGTGGCGCTGGCGCCGATGTTCAGCAGCGTGACGATGGCGTCGCGCTGGCCGTAGTTGGCCTCGTAGGCGTTCTGGAGAGCGAAGGCATCGACGTCCACGATCGCGGGAATGCGCCCGGCCTGGGCGATGACCCCGGTGTAGTCGGCGATCGTCTCCTTCTTGGCCGCCACCAGCAGGACATCCATCGTCCCGGCCACGGCGCCCTTGGCGGGACGGCTCAGGACCTGGTAGTCGAGGGTGACGTCCTGGATGTCGAACGGGATGTACTGCTCGGCCTCCCAGGTAATCGAGGCGGCCAGCTCCGTATCGGTCATGGCCGGGAGCGTGATTTTCTTGACGATGACCGCGTTGCCCGAGAGGGAGGCGGCCACCTCGCGGGTCTTGATCTGCTGGGTCTCGAACAGGCGGCGGATGGCGTCGGCCACCGAGGCCCCGTCGATGATGGCCCCGTCGACGATGGCGTCGGAGGGCAGCGGCTCGACGCCGAAGGCGACCACCTTGAAGTGCTTGCCGGCCGGCCGGAGTTCGACGGCCTTGACCGCGGAGGACCCGATATCGAGCCCGACGACGGGTTTCTGTTTGCGGAACAGCACGGTCAGCCTCACCTGGTGACAGATTTGTGAACCTGGCCGTTGTGGCGACGCCCGAAGGCGCAGGTTCGTAACTGGGCAGCAGTAGAGCAAGGCCGATGCCACCCGGATTTGCAATGAACGTGGCAGTTCAGAGGCGGGGCTCCGCGAAATTGAGCATGCAGAGCTGTTGACCGAATGGCAGTTTTGTTGACAGGGGGTGTCGGAGGACCGGTTGACCCCTCACCGCACGCCACACGCCAGGCACCGCACGCGACAGCCCGTCGGGTCGCAGCAGGACCAGGAAGCGCTCGGCCACGTCTGCGGCGTTGCGGAAGGCGTCAAGCGTAAGGCGTGGGCGTAAGGCGTGGGCGTAAGGCGTGGGCGTGAGGCGTACGGCGTACGGCGTAGGGCGCACGACCTGGGCGGCCCGTGGGCCCCGTCCATCCGTTGACAGTTGCGCGTGGTGCTAGTATCCTCTCCTTTTGCCGTCTGTCGGCAAGGAGCACAAAGGGTCATCATGAGCACGTTCATTCCGAGCGCCACGGCCATCGAGCGTCGGTGGCACGTCATCGACGCGGCGGGGTTGTCGCTCGGTCGCGTGGCCAGCCTGGCGGCCTCGGTGCTGCAGGGCAAGCACAAGCCGACCTACACGCCGTTTCTCGACACCGGCGACCACGTCATCGTTGTCAACGCGGCCCAGGCCGTGCTGACGGGCAACAAGGAACAGCAGAAGCTGTACCGGTACCACAGCGGCTACGAGGGTGGCCTGCGGGAGGTGCGCGCGAAGGACCTGCGTCAGCGCCGGCCTACGCGTCTCGTGGAGGAAGCGGTGCGCGGGATGTTGCCGAAGAACAAGCTGGGCAGCCAGATGTATCGGAAGCTCAATGTCTATGAACGCGCCGACCACCCGCATGCGGCGCAGCAGCCCCAGTCTCTCGAGGTCCGCTGAACGTGTCAGTCATCCAGTATTACGGTACGGGTCGCCGCAAGTCCTCCACCGCGCGGGTGTTCCTGCGCCCGGGGTCGGGTGCGATCACCATCAACCAGCACCCGCTGGCCGAGGCGGTCAACACCGAGTCGCTGCGTCTGCAGGTGCGTCAGCCGCTCGTGCTCACCGAGACCCTCGACAAGTTCGACATCTACGCGACCACCGCGGGTGGCGGCATCTCGGGTCAGGCCGGTGCGCTGCGTCTGGGCATTGCGCGCGCGCTCTGCCTGTACAACGCGGAACTGCGTGGGGCATTGAAGAAGGCGGGCCTGCTGACGCGCGACCAGCGCGCCAAGGAACGCAAGAAGTACGGCATGGCTGGCGCCCGCAAGCGGTTCCAGTTCAGCAAGCGTTAGACATGGCGGACGGGCCGGCAGAGGCCGGCCCACGATTTCTGGTGGAGGAACCTTCTTGACCCCGATTGCTGTCAAAGACCTGCTCGAGGCCGGTGTGCATTTCGGCCATCAAACCAGGCGCTGGAACCCGAAGATGAAACCCTACATCTTTGGCGAGCGCAATGGTATCTACATCATCGACCTCGGCAAGACCGCGCGCCTGTTCCGCGATGCCGAGCAGTTCGTGATGCAGTTGGCTGCCGAAGGCCGGACCCTCCTGTTTGTCGGCACCAAGCGGCAGGCGCAGGACGCCATCGCGGAAGAAGCCCAGCGTTGCGGGATGTACTACATCAACCAGCGGTGGCTCGGTGGGCTCCTCACCAACTTCACCACCATCCAGAAGAGCCTCTCGCGCCTGCGCGACCTCGAAGCGATGGAGACCGACGGCCGCTACGACATCCTGTCGAAGAAGGAAATTGCCCGCCTCGACAAGGAGAAGCGCCGCCTCCAGAAGAACCTCGACGGCATCCGCCACATGGATCGCCTGCCCGATGTGGTGTTCATCGTCGACACCAAGCACGAGCAGATTGCGGTGGACGAGTCGCGCAAGCTGAAGATTCCCATCATCGGCATCGTCGACACCAACTGCGATCCGGATCAGGTGGACTACGCCATCCCGGGCAACGACGATGCGCTGCGAGCCATCCGGCTGTTCGCGTCGCGCGTCGCCGACGCGGTCCTGGCCGGGCGTGGGGTCCGCGAGTCGAAGCAGTCTGATCTCCCCGTCGGTGCCGACACCGACGAGGGCACCAGCCAGGAGCCGTTGCGGGCCCAGCAGCGCCCCCTCCGTGCCACCCCGGCCTCCCCCGACGCGAGCGCTGCCCCGACCGAACCGGTCTCGCCCGCCTCGGTCTGACGTCGCACACCGCAGCGGAACGCCGGTCCAGGGGGCACCCCGGCCGGCGTTTCGTGTGTCTGGGCCGATAACACATGTGGTCGGCTTCGTTCTTAGCTCCTTCGTTCCTTCGTTCCTTAGCTCCTTCGTTCCTTAGCTCCTTCGTTCCTTCCCTGGACACCCCTATGGCAATCACCGCAGAACTCGTCAGGACCCTGCGCGAGCGCACCGGCGCCGGCATGATGGAGTGCAAGAAGGCACTCACCGAGACCAACGGCGACATCGACGCCGCCATCGAGTACCTCCGCAAGCGCGGCATGGCTCAGGCCGCCAAGCGGGCGGGCCGCAGCACGAGCGAGGGCCAGGTGGGCATCCTCGTCAGTGACGACCGCACGTCGGGCACCATGGCCGAGGTCAACTGCGAGACCGACTTCGTCGCGCGCACCGACGAGTTCAAGGCGCTCGTGGACGAGGTCGTGACGACCGTCGACGGTTCCGACCAGTCGCACGAGGCGCTCGTCGCCGCCGACGGGCCGCTCGGGCAGCGCCTGACGGCCGCCATCGCGAAGGTGGGCGAGAACATGGCCGTGCCGCGCTCGGTACGCCTGTCGGCCGACTACGTGGGCAGCTACAGCCACATGGGCGGCAAGATTGGCGTGCTCGTGCTCATCGACGGCGCCACCGGCGCCGCTCGCGACCACGAGGCGTTCACCAGCTTCGTCAACGAGCTGGCGATGCACGTCGCAGCCGCGAGCCCGCAGTACACCACGCGCGCCGAGGTGCCGGCCGACCTGGTCGAGAAGGAGAAGGACATCTATCGCGCGCAGATGGCCGAGTCGGGCAAGCCGGCCAATGTCGTCGAGAAGATCATCGAGGGCAAGCTGGGCGCCTTCTACGAGCAGATCGTCCTCGTGGACCAGCCGACCATCCGCGACCCGAAGGTGAAGGTGTCGCAGGCCCTCGAGGCGGTCTCCAAGGCCGTCGGCCAGCCGTTGACCGTGAAGGGGTTCGCGCGGTTCAAGGTGGGCGAGGCCAACGCCTGACACCGCGGCCCTGCGCCGGCGGGCTCCCCGCCCGCCGGCCTGTATAATGCCGGGCGTCTATGTCACGTCCAGCGTACCAGCGCGTCCTCCTCAAACTCTCCGGCGAAGCTCTGATGGGCGATCACGGCTACGGCATCGATCCCGCCGTCGTCACGCAGATTGCCGTCGAAGTCGCAGAAATCCAGTCTCTCGGGGTCCAGACCGCCATCGTCATCGGCGGCGGCAACATCTTTCGCGGCGTGGCTGCGAGTGCGCGCGGCATGGACCGCGCCACAGCCGACTACATGGGCATGCTCGCCACCGTCATGAACGGCCTGGCGCTGCAGGATGGCCTCGAACAGCACGGCATTCCCAGCCGCGTCCTCACCGCGATCGAGATGCGGGCCGTGGCCGAGCCGTTCATCCGACGACGGGCCATCCGGCACATGGAAAAGGGTCGCGTGGTGGTCTTTGCGGCCGGCACTGGGAACCCCTACTTCACGACCGACACCGCCGCGGCCCTGCGGGCCATGGAGATCAAGGCCGACGTCATCCTCAAGGCCACCAAGGTGGACGGCATCTACACCGCCGACCCCATGAAGGACGCCACCGCCAAGCGCTACGATGCCATCACCTACCTGCAGGTCCTCGAGCAGGGCCTGAAGGTGATGGACGCCACGGCCATCTCGCTCTGCATGGACAACAAGATGCCGATCGTCGTGCTCAACCTGAACACGCCGGGCAGCATGCGGCGAGCCATCCTGGGCGAGGCCGTCGGCACACGCGTCACGGCGTAGCTGGCCCACTGCTCCGCGCCCTGGGTCTGAAGCCCCTCGGACGGAGACCCGAGACCTGAGACAGGAACGACCATGGAAGCCACCGACATCAAATCCCTCCAGGACGACTGCCGGACCCGCATGTCCGCCGTCATCGACCACCTCCGCCGGGAGTTGTCCGGCGTCCGCACGGGACGCGCGTCCACCGCGCTGCTCGACCCGGTGATGGTGGAGGCCTATGGCGCGGCGATGCCGGTCAACCAGGTGGCCCAGCTCTCGGTGCCCGAGCCGACGATGATTCTGGCGCAGCCCTTCGATCCGTCGCTCATCAACGCCATCGAGAAGGCCATCCGCTCGTCCAACCTCGGGCTGAACCCGTCGAACGACGGCAAGGTCATCCGCATCCCCCTGCCCAGCCTCACCGAGGAGCGCCGTCGTGAGCTCACCAAGGTGGTGCACAAGCTGGCCGAGGATGGCCGCAACGGCGTGCGGCAGGTGCGGCGCGACGCCAACGACCGGCTGAAGAAGATGCTGAAGGACTCGGCCATCTCGGAAGACGACGAGCGCCGGGGCCTGGACGCCGTGCAGAAGATCACCGACCAGTTCGTCGGACAGATCGACGACCTGCAGGCGCACAAGGACAAGGAACTCATGACGGTGTGATCGCCATCCTCTTCACGGGCGGCACCATCTCGATGCGCATCGACGCGCGCACGGGGTCGGCCGTCCCCGCCCTCGGCGGCCTCGACATCCTTGCGCAGGTGCCCCAGCTGGCCGAGGTGGCCGACGTCGAGCTGGAGGACGTGTCGCGGCTGCCAGGGCCACACGTCACGCCCGAGCACATGTGGCGTCTGGCCCGCCGCGTGGCCGCCTGGCTCGATCGTCCCGATGTGGACGGCGTCGTCGTGACGCACGGCACCGACACGCTCGAAGAGACCGCCTATTTCCTCGATGTGGCGCTGGCCAGCGACAAGCCGGTGGTGCTCGTCGGGGCCATCCGCACGATGTCCGAGCCGAGTTGGGACGGCCCCGCCAACCTGGTGCACGCCGCGAAGGTGGCGTGTGCGCCGGCATCACGCGGCCGCGGCGTCGTCGTCGCCATGAACGAGCAGATCCTCTCGGCACGCGAGGTCGAGAAGGTACACACCGAGGCGGCCGCCTCGTTCCAGTCGCGGGAGTTCGGGCCGGTCGGCGTCGTGGACGCCGGCATCGTCCGCTATCTGCGATCGGTACCTCGCGAGAGCGCGTGGACCGACCCCGAGGCCGACGCGCCGCTGCGGGTGCGGCGGTATGAGGGCGACGTGGACCTCGTGAAGGTGGCCGCGGGCGCCGACGGCCGCTTCGTGCGCTGCAGCGTCGCGGCAGGCGCGCGCGGGCTGGTCCTCGAGGCCCTCGGCCGGGGCAACGTGCCGCCGGCCATGCTCGACGACCTCGCACAGGCAGTACGTGCGGGCCTGCCGGTGGTGCTCACCTCCCGCTGCGGCGCCGGCAGCGTCCGCGAACGGTACGGCTATGAAGGCGGCGGCCGTGGGCTGCTCGACCTCGGGCTGATCTTCGCCGGACGACTGAGTGGCGTGAAGGCGCGCATCAAGCTGATGCTGGCGCTGGGCTACACCACTGACCATGCGCGGCTCCGCGAGATCTTCGACGACCCGTTGGGATGACGTACGCCTCACGCCCCACGCCACACGCTCCACGCCTCACGCCTCACGCCACACACGCCACACGCCTGAAGCCTCCCGCTTGACGCCGCGTGACACGTGGACGTGAACCGTAGACCGTGGACCGTGGACCGTGGACTGTAGACCGGTGTAGCATGCCCGCTCACCCTCTGAGATCCGACCGCCGATGCGCATCACCCGTGTCGATGCCCTGCTCATGTCCTGTCCGCTGCGCGAGCCGCTGCGTCTGCCATTCCACGGCGGAGCGCGCACGATCCTCAAGCGTGACGCCATGCTCATACGCGTGGTCACCGACACGGGGCTCACCGGCTACGCCCCAGGGCCGGCACACGAACGTGCGGCGCGCGAGATACGCACGCACATCGCGCCGTGGCTCGACGGTCGTGACCCGCGGGCGTGGGCCGGTTTCGAGATGCCAGGCGACGCGGAGGTCCGCAAGACGTACAGGGCTGTGGAACTGGCGCTGCTCGACCTGGTCGGCCGCTACGAGGGCGCACCGCTGTCGGAGATTGCCGGCGGACGCTGTCGCGACCGTATCGCGCTCTACGGCAGCGCGGGCATGTACATGTCACCGGAAGCTTACGCAGCCGAAGCCGCCGCGATTCAGGGACTGGGCTTCCCCGCGTACAAGATGCGTCCCGCGCTGGGCCCCGAGGCCGACGTCCGCACCGTCGAGCTGATGCGGCAGGCCACCGGTGACGGGTTCGGCCTCATGGTCGATGCCCACTCGTGGTGGCGCATGGGCGACCGCAGCTACTCCCCCACGACGGTCGAGGCCGTCGCGCGCGAGATGGCCGCGCACGACATCACGTGGCTCGAAGAGCCGCTGCCGCCCGACGACCATGCTGCGTACCGTCACCTGAGCCGCTCGGTGCAGACGCCTCTGGCTTCCGGCGAACACGAACAGGACGTCTCGGGCCTCCTCGATCTGGTGGACACCGGTGCCGTGCAGTACGTGCAGATGGATGTGTGCTGTCAGGGCGGCCTGGCCGCGTTCACCGCAGTGGCGGAGGCCGCGCAGGCGCGCGGCGTGCGCTTCGCGTTCCACTGCTGGGGAACGTCGCTCGAAGTGCTGGCCTCGGCCCACCTCGGCGTCTGCTGGCCCGCCTCGGTCGTCGAGTGGCTCGAGCACCCGTGTCACGGCAATCGCGGACGGCCGGGCATGTACCCCTTCGAGCTGGCCGACGACATCCTCGTCGACCCGCTGCCCATCGTCGACGGCGCACTCGTGGTGCCCGATGGTCCGGGCCTTGGCATCGCGGTGGACGAATCGGTCATCGATCGCTATCCCTTCCTGCCGGGACCCTGGTCGCATTTCCGTCTCGACTCGCCGCCCTCCACCGTCTCGGTCACGGGCGACCACTCCGTGAAGTGGGTGGACACTTCGGCGGGGCGACCGACCTGACGTGGACCCGCTGCTGCTGACCGGCCTGGGCATCCTGCTCATCGGGCTGGCCATCCTGGGGCTGCGGCTGGACGCGTTCCTTGCGCTGGTCCTGACGGCCCTCATCATCGGCGCGCTGACGCCGGCGGCCACACTGGAGCGGCAGGCCCTCGCGCAAGGCGCCTCGGCCGAGGAGGCGCTGCGGGCATCGACCCAGTCGACCGGCGAACGCGTGGCGCGGGCGTTCGGCCGTACGGCAGGGAGCATCGGCATCCTCATTGCCCTGGCCGCGGTCATCGGACGCGCCATGCTCGAGAGCGGGGCCGCCGACCGCATCATCCGGACCGCCCTCGAGGTGGTTGGCGTCCGTCTGGCGCCGATCGGGTTCTCGCTGGGCGGGTTCGTGCTCGCGATTCCGGTATTCTTCGACACGGTGTTCTACCTCACCATGCCGCTCGGCCGAGCGCTCGCGCTGCGCACGGGCACGCGCTACGGTCTCTACGTGATGACCATCGCCGGCGGAGCGACCATCGCCCATTCCCTGGTGCCGCCCACGCCGGGACCGCTCCTGGTCGCGTCGGCGCTCAATGTGGACATCGGGCAGATGATGGTCGTCGGTCTCGCGCTGGGCCTTGTGGCAACCATGGCGGGGTGGGCGTATGCCTACGCCATCGACAGCCGATGGCCCGTCCCGCTGCGCGAGACGCCGGACATGTCGGTGGACGCCCTGCGCGCGATCGCCGCGCGCGAGACCTCGTCGCTGCCGCCCCTGTGGCTGGCCGTGCTGCCGGTCGTGCTGCCGGTCGTGCTCATCGGGGGCCAGTCGCTGCTGGCGACGGCACCTGCCGTGACGTCCACGTCAGGCACGGAGGCGCTCTGGATTGGATGGCTGCGCGCCGCCGGCGACAAGCACGTGGCGCTGACCATCGCCATGGTCATCGCGCTCGGGGTGATGGTGCGCAGCCAGGGAACCGCGCTGCTGCATTCGGCCGTACCCCAGGCCATCGCCGGGGCTGGCACCATCATCCTGGTCACCGCGGCTGGCGGCGCCTTCGGCAGCATCCTCCAGGACACGGGTGTGGGCGACAGCCTGCAGCAGTTGGCCGCCGGAGGCCGCGTCGGCATCCTGCCGCTCGCCTTTCTCGCCACCGCGCTCATCCGCACCGCGCAGGGATCGGCCACGGTGGCCATGATCACCGTCGTCGGCATGGTGAGCGGCCTTGCCACGCCCGAGGCCCTGGGGTTCGCACCGGTGTACCTCGCCGCGGCCATCGGGTTCGGCTCGAAGCCGTTCTCGTGGATGAACGACAGCGGGTTCTGGGTGGTCAGCCGGATGAGCGGCATGACTGCCACCGAGACCCTGCGTAACTTCTCGCTGCAGATCACCGTGATGGGCGTGGCCGGCCTGATCGCGACGATGGCTGCGGCGGCCTGGATCCCCCTGCTCTGACTTCAGCCATGCCCCCACTCCGCATCGCGCGATTGCGCGCACACGCCATTGCCATTGCCGACCCTCCGCTGCGCAGTTCGTATGGTCTGCACGCCCCATACGCCCTGCGCACCGTCGTCGAACTCCAGAGCGAGGATGGCGTCGTCGGCCTGGCAGAGACGCATGGCGGTGACGCGATGGCCGCCGAGCTCGCCGCCGTTGCCCCCTCGCTCGTCGATGCCGACGCGTGGACGCTCGCGGCACGCCTGGCGCCGATGCTGTCTGGCGGGAGCGAAGGCGACAGGTCCCAGACGCATCGGGTGCCCGGCGAGAACCCGCTCGATGCGTCCGCTCGCACCTACTCGGTGCTCGAGATGGCAGCGCTGGACCTCGTGGGCAAGAGCGTCGGCCAACCGGTCTGCGCGCTGCTCGGTGGGCGCGTGCGCGACCTGGTGCCCTTCTCGGCGTACCTCTTCTACAAACATGCCGGCGGTGGCGGTGAAGGTTCCGACACGCGCGACGACGAATACGGCGAGGCGCTGACGCCACCGGCCATCGTCGCGCAGGCGCGGCAGATGATGGACGCCTACGGGTTCGCCTCGATCAAGCTCAAGGCGGGCGTGCTCGATCCTCCAGAGGAAATCGCCGCGATGCGCGCGTTGTATCAGGCGTTTGGACCCGACGTCCCGCTTCGGATCGACCCCAACTGCGCGTGGTCGGTCGAGACGTCCTGCCACGTGGGGCGCAGCCTGGTCGAGGAACTGGGCCGGGGAGGCTATCTCGAGGACCCGGCCGCCGGACTGGACGGCATGGCCGCCGTGCGCCGGCAACTGCTGGCGGAAGGCATCGACACCCCGCTCGCCAGCAACGTGGCCGTCACACATTTCGCCCACCTGCCGACCGCGGTGCGCGACGATGCGGTGCAGATCGTGCTCTGCGACCCGCACTACTGGGGCGGACTGCGGCAGGTGCAGCATCTGGCGCGCGCGTGCGAGGCCTTCGGGCTCGGGCTGTCGATGCACTCGAACAGCCATCTCGGCATCTCGCTGATGGCCATGGCGCACGTGGCAGCGGCGTCGCCGCACCTGACCTACGCCTGCGATACCCACTACCCCTGGCAGCGGGCCGACGACGAGGTCGTGGCCGGCGGACGGGTTGCCTTCGAACACGGCGGTGTCCGGGTGACCGACGCCCCCGGCATCGGGGTGACGCTCGACTACGATCAACTGGCCCGCGGGCGCGAACGTTACGCCCGCTGTGCGTACAGGTGCCGTGACGACGAGGCCGAAATGCGCCGGCTCGTGGACGCCCATTGGACCCGGAGGTTGCCGCGATGGTGAAGTTTCCGACACTCGACGGCGTGATCGCCTTCCCCGTCACGCCGTTCCACGACGACGGCGCGCTCGACCTCGAGGGCCTCTCGACGAACCTGGAGCGCCTGTTGGCGCATCCTCTCGCGGCGCTCGTGGCTGCAGGCGGCACGGGCGAGTTGTACTCGTTGTCCGAAGCGGAACATCGCGAGGTCGTTCAACGAGCCGTCGGAGTCGCCGGGGGCCGGGCGACGGTCGTCGCGGGTACGGGCGGCAACCTCGGGGCCGCCATCGCCATGGCGCGGAACGCCGCAACGGCCGGGGCGGATGCCATCCTCGCGCTGCCACCGTCCTATCCGCAGGCCGATGCCGACGGGCTCGTCGCCTACTACCAGGCCATCGGCGCCGCCACTCACCTGCCGCTCATTGTCTACAGCCGCGACTGGGTGAACCCGTCGCCTGCTCTCGTCGAGCGCATGGTCGAGGTCATCCCGACCCTCGCCGTCTGGAAAGACGGGACGGGAGACATCAGGCGCTACCAGCAGATCATGGCTCGCCTGGGCGATCGCCTGCAGTGGGTGGGAGGCGCCGGCGACGATCTCGTGGGGGCGTACTACCGACTGGGGATTCGCGCGTACACGTCGAGCATCGCCAACGTGGCGCCACGGCTGGCCCTCGCGCTGCACGACACAGCCTCGGGTGGGAACGAGGCAGCGCTGCGCGACATCCTCCGCACCCATGTCGTGCCCCTGTACGAGCTCAGAGGACGACGCAAGGGATACGAAGTGTCCGCGATGAAGGCGATGATGGGAATGCAGGGGCAGGCGGCCGGCCCCGTGCGAGCGCCGCTCGTGGAGGTACGCGACGAGGAGCGAGAGGCGCTGGGCCGGATCCTGGACGGATGGGCCCCGTACGTGTAGGGCGCGCGTGCAGGCGCCGGATGTCGTCCGGCCCCTGCATGCGCACGAGATGAACGCGGGCGCCTACTCGTCGCCGAAGCCGATGCCGAGCGACTTGGCCGTGCGTACGACGTCGCCGTCGGCCGGAACGGTCCGCTGCTTGCCCACGATGTCTTCGAGCGGAATCGACCCGATGTCGGGCGGCGTGAACGCCACCATGCGATCGTGCTCTCCGCGCACCAGCAGTTCGACGGCCATCGCGCCGAAGCGCGTCGCGAGCATGCGGTCGAAACTCGTGGGCGACCCGCCACGCTGCAGGTGGCCGAGCACCACCGATCGGGTTTCCTTCCCCGTCAGTTGCTCGAGTTCCGTCGACACCCGGTGGCCGATGCCGCCGAGCCGCTCGACGTACCCGCCGTCGGCCGCCTTCACCAGCGAGACCTTGCCGCCCTGCGGACGCGCACCCTCGGCCACGACGACGATGCTGAAGCGGGCGCCCCAGGCCTCGCGGTCCTTGATGCGCTTGGCCACGAGGTTGATGTCGTACGGAATCTCGGGAATCAGAATCGCGTCGGCGCCACCGGCCACGCCCGAGTAGAGGGCAATCCACCCCGCATAGCGGCCCATCACCTCGACGATCATCACGCGGTGGTGCGCGGCAGCCGTGGTGTGGAGGCGGTCGATGGCGTCGGTGGCGAAGCTGACGGCCGTGTCGAACCCGAAGCAGTTGGTCGTGCCGACGATGTCGTTGTCGATGGTCTTGGGTACCCCGATGATCGGGATGCCGCGCTTGGCGAACTCATGGGCGATGGCCAGCGTGCCGTCGCCACCGATCACCACCAGGCCCTGCAACCCGAGCTGGTGGAACATGTCCACGCAGCGCTGCGAGTAGTCGCGGCTGCCATCGGAGGTCTGCACCGGGTACATGAACGGGTTGCCACGATTGGTCGTGCCGAGAATCGTGCCGCCCATGCGCAGGATGCCCGTGACGTCGCGCGGCGTCAGCACCCGATGGCGATCCGTTTCGATCAGCCCATCGAAGCTGTCCTCGAGACCGAGGCACTCGATGCCATGGTTGTGGGAAGCCTTGACGACCGCCCGGATGACCGCGTTGAGGCCTGGGGCGTCGCCGCCTCCGGTGAGAACACCAATCCGCCGAACCTTGCTCATAAAAAGTCGAGTACCTGAAAGAGAAATCGTCCGGTCCGACCTCCTCCTGCGTGGACCGTGCTGGCCCCTGGACCGGACAGGCAGTCGCGGAGGATACGGCAGTATAAATCAAAGACGTCGGACCGGCACCAAAGATAAGCAGAGCCACCGAGGTCAGCGCCGTGTCGCCTGATCCCAGATGGTGGCGGCGCCTCCGCCGATGGCTGCGCCGATGAGTGCGCCCTTCTTCCCGCCGGTGGCTGCCCCGACGCCGGCCCCGACGCCGGCCGACGAGCCGATGATGATGGCGCTCTTCTGCCAACTCCGGCCCTTCTTCGGCGACCGGTACTCGACCACGTCCTCGTCGTAGACGACGCGACGGGGCGCAGGGCGGCGTGCGACAACCGACGGCTCATACGATGCCGCGGCCGCAGGGGGCACGGGGACCGGCGCGGGTGCATGGACCGGCGTGGCGAGCATCGGGACGGGCGTCTGCTGCACGGTGGCCATCGGCGGCGGCGCCATCAACTGGGGAGCGGCCATCCGCTGGCCGCCGTCGGCCGCGACGCACTCCACCTGAGGAACCCACGCGCCCTGCACCGCCACCTGCCGTATCAGCGGCTGGTGCCCAGGCGCGCAGTTGACCAGCATCGGCGCGCCCGGACTGGCGGGCGCAGCGGCAGCCGCCGGGAGGGGGGTGTCAGCCGTGCGGCAGGACGCGAACGTGCCGGCGACGGCCAGAGACAGGCCCGCGGCGGTCAGGATGCGCAGCGTGTGACGGGGCGATGTGGTGAAGCTCATGACGGCCTCCTTGAATGGCGTGTCGGTCACCTGCCGGACACGAGTCCAAGGGGCGTGCCAGGGCGAGACAGGCCGCACAGGCCTCAGGCGTCCTGAACAGGGGTCAGCCGTGGGTGAGACGTCGTATCGGCGGGACGGCGGGTGGGGACACCCCTCACCCTGGAGCGGCGTCCTCGTCTGCCACGCCGAGCCCGGCCGTCAGCCAGGCGCGCACGGCGGCATCTACCTGGTCACCGGGCACGAGCAGGTAGTCGGTGTCGTAGGTCGAGAGCGCGAACACCGGCACGCGCGCCGCGGCCAGCGGGCTCGTCAGCCGCATGAGCACCCCGACCTGGGCGAAGTCGAGCACGCCGTCGACGGCGAAGGCACGCCACGGCGCCTCGACGCGGGCCTCGGCGGGAGCCTCGTCGGCAGCGCAGACAATCGACACTTCCGAGGGCGTGCGTGTGACGCTGAGCACCGGCCCCGGTGAGCGCCACAGCGCCTGGAGGATGGCCGCAAGCTCGGAAGCGTCGACCGGCAGGCGGCAGACGGCGAGGGTGCCGGGGATGGCCCGCAGCACCAGGGGACGCACCTCGAGGGGACCCATCCTGCTGTCTCGCTCAGGCCGGGGCTGGCAGGTGCCCGGCAATGAGGTGGCCGATGCGCGCGGGATCGGCGGGCTTGGTGAGATGGTGCGCGAACCCGGCGAGCCGTGTGCGCTCCTTGTCGGCGACGTCACCGTAGCCCGTGATGGCGATGAGGAGGCACTCGTCGAACGCCGGGTCCTGCCGCACGCGCTGCGCCACGGAATAGCCGTCGAGCCCTGGCAGCCCGATGTCGCAGATGATGACGTGCGGCTTGTGGCGGGCCGCCGCTTCGAGACCGGCGTAGCCGTCGTGGGCCACGAGCACGTCGTGGCCCGCCAGTTCGAGATACGCCGCCAGCGTGTCGGCCGAATCGACGTTGTCCTCGATGATCACGATACGCCGGGCGCCGGCCCGCGGGAGCTGGTGGGCCGCGAGGTCCGAGGCCGCCAGGGGCTTGGTGCAGAGAGGCAGGCGGATGCTGGCCTCCGTACCGCGTTCGCTGCCATCGCTGTGGATCCTGGCCTGGCCGCCATGCAGTTCGGCCAGCAGCTTGACCACGGTCAGGCCGATGCCCAGGCCGCCCTGCGTGCGGTCGAGCGTGGGCGACGACTGGGCGAACAGGTCGAACACGTGTGGCAGGTACTCGGGCGCGATGCCTACACCCGTGTCGCGCACCGTCACCACCACCCAGGCGCCGTCACGATGGGCCGAGGCGACGATGTGCCCCATGCCGGGGGTGTACTTGATGGCGTTCCCCAGCAGGTTGCCGACCATCTGCTCGAGGCGTACAGGATCGGCTTCGACGACCAGCGCCTCGTCAGAAACGTCGACGTCGAGCGTCAACGCCTTCTGGGCAGCGGAGTGCCGCGCGGCATCCACGGCCTGTTGCAGCGCGTCGCGCACGTCGAGGGTGCGCGTCTTGAGCACGATCTTGCGTCGCGTGATGCGCGAGACGTCCAGGAGGTCGTCGACCAGCCGCGCCAGGTTCCCGATCTGGCGGTCCATCATCGCGTGGGTCTGCAGCACACGCTCGGGCGTGGGTTGCAGCTTGAGCAACTGCAGCCCGGTGCGGAGCGGCGCAAGCGGGTTGCGCAGTTCGTGGGCGAGCATCGCGAGGAACTCGTCCTTGCGGCGCTCGGCCTCGTCGCGCTGATGGAGCAGGTCGCGAATCTGGTACTGCCGCGATCGCGCTCGCACGGCCGCGCCCACCGCAGAGCGGAGGGTCTCGGGCGCGACCGGCCGCGCCAGCAGCGACACGTTGCCGAGGGTGTCGATCGCGTCGCGCTGCTCGAGCGGGGTCTCTGCGCCCACGACGATGAGCAGGGGCAGGTCCGACCAGGTCGGCTGAGCATTCAGCATGCTCTCGAGACGGTCGATCGACCCGGCCGTGAGGAACTCGCCCGCGATGACGGCAGCGCCCGCGCCGGCGTGCAGTTCGGCCGCAAACTCGTCCCACGACGGACACGCCTGGCAGGCGAAGCCCGCGTCGGTCAGGAACCCCACCGTGAGTTGCCCGTCGCGCAGCGGCGCCCAGACCAGCACCCGCAACTCCATGTCAGTGGCCCGCCTTCAACTCCGTCGCGCCCCCGGTGTACTGCGGGTGTCCGCTCAATACGCCGTGGAACTGCGTCAACGGGTCGCCGATCGTGATGCCTGTCTCGGTGATCCGCAGATCCCGCAGGTAGACCTCGT
>JAEZDP010000480.1 GCA_023418055.1 Acidobacteriota bacterium | reverse complement strand
CCCCCACCAGCGCCGTAACGCCCAACAGCGACAGCAGCGTGAAGAGCGGCGCTGAGACGTCGGGACCGCGTCCCGGTATGGCCAGCTGCGCCACTTCAGTGCCCAGCATGATAAGGACGACCGAGACAGCCCAGGTGGGCGGCGCGCGGCGCACACCAGCCTGCGCCGCCGACCGCGACGCCGCGACGACCGTCAACCCACACCATCCGAAGAGCAACGCATAGTCGAGCGCGCCACCAAGGCCACGGAGGCCCACCCGCGGCCACCAACTGAAGTCCGCCGCCTCGGGGCCGCCGCTTCCGGGCCGCAGCTGGTAGGCGGCCACCGACACGACGCCGGCCCAGAAGAGCGCCCGGGCCCACGCGCGGGTCCGCGACTGGGGCGTCTGGCCGTGAGCGTGCGCGCGCCGTTCGACGCCGATCGCCGCGAGGAGCGCGACGCCGGCGACCGCCATGCCGCCCAGTTCCTCGAACGACAGCGGCGAGGGCGTGTCGAGCAGCACCTGCAACCCCAGACTCACGCAGGCCGTGCCCACCCAGAGCGCGCCCGCTGTCACGCCGCGTGACGTCGCGAGACGCCAACTGCACCCGATGGCCGCCCATGCGCCGAAATGCCGCGCGACGTGCCACAAGTCGATGTCGACAGGGGCTGGCTCGGCCAGAACGCGCACGAACGACAGGTTCGAGCGCAGGGTGCCGACGTCCACGGCAAACACCCACGGCTTGGTCTGGGAGAGCAGCCAAACGAGGGGGACCGCGCACGCCAGCAGCCACACGCCGAGGTCGCCCTGTCCTGCGCGTGCCGGCGCCCACGCCGGCGACGCGAGGGTCCGTGCGCCCTGTCCGGCGAGGAGCCATGCGGCGAGTCCGGCAAGCCCTCCGGCCGAATTGGCGAGCCAGTCCCAGACCGACGAGACGCGCGCCGACTGGCAGGCCTGGAGTACTTCCATCGTGAGCGAGAGGCCGGCGATGGCGACCGCTGCCAGCGCCCCGAAAGCCATGCGCCGCCGAGCACCGGACGTCCACGCCCCCAGGACCACGCCCCCGAGGATGCCCAGGGGGACGTAGGCGACCACATTGGCCAGCAGGTCGGTCCGCGACAGCCGCACGTCGACAGCCAGCGGCGTCCCGCCGCACTCCCAGGTACCGCCGGCCGCAAGCGACTGGTACATGAGAAACGCCGCGTAGAGCCCGAGCGTGGCCAGCGCATACGGATGGCGACCTGAAACGCCTGCACGTCGATGGGCCACAGGTCGGATTGTAGACGGAGCCGCGCAGACGTCGGGTGTTCGCTCTCGGGAACAGGCTCGTTACAATCACGCGGTGGCCCGCACCGGGATTCTGCGCGCGTTCGGCTTCCCCCTGATGGTGCTGCTCATCGGGCTGGCGTCGACGGCGCTGGTCACCATCTACGTGCGCAAGGCCTTCGACGCCGAAGACGTGGAGCGCTTTCACCTGGCGGCAGAACGGCTCGAAGACAACATCCGCGAACGGCTCGAGACCTACCTGGCGATGCTGCGTGCCGGCGCCGGTCTGCTCGATGCCTCCGAACGCACGACGCGCGAGGAGTTCCATGCCTTCGTGCGGCGACTCGACTTGCCGCATCGCTATCCGGGCGTGCAGGGCATCGGCTACACCGAGCGCATCGCCCCCGCAGCCCTGCCGCGGTACGAAGCCCTCCGGCGCATCGAGCAGCCCACCTTCCGCGTGTGGCCCGTGACGCCACGCGACGAGTACCACGCGATCGCGTTCCTCGAACCCATGGACGCGCGCAACACGGTCGCCATCGGGTACGACATGTTCACCGAACCCACCCGGCGAGCCGCGATGGAACAGGCGCGCGACACGGCCCAGCCCGCCGCGTCCGGCGCCGTGAGGCTCGTCCAGGAGATCGACGAGGACGTGCAGGCCGGCTTCCTCATCTACACGCCGGTGTACGAGGGCGCGGCTGTTCCCGACGACATCCCGACGCGACGCGTGCGACTGCGCGGGTTCGTCTACAGCCCGTTCCGCGCGGGTGACTTGTTCACCGGCATCCTCGGCCGCGACCCGCGGCCACGGGTGGGTTTCGAGTTGTTCGACGGGCTCCCCGAGGACGGCGAGCTGCTGTACCGCACGACGGGCACGCCCGGGGACGACAGGTTCTCCACCCTCCGATCCTTCGACGTCGCCGGCCGCCGGTGGACGGCCCGGGTGTTCTCGACGCCGGTGTTCGACAGGACCGCCGGCACGAGCCTGCTGCGCGCGGCGGTCTGGGGTGGTGTGGGCGTCACGCTGTTGCTCACGACCATCGCCGGCGTGCAGGCCTGGGCACGGCGCCGCGCCGAATTGTCGGAGGTAGCCGCGGAAGAGACCTCGCACCGGTATCAGCAGGTGGCCGCCGAAGCGGAACGCGTCAGTCGCCTGAAGGACGAGTTCCTCGCCACCCTGAGCCACGAGTTGCGGACGCCGCTCAACGCCGTCATCGGCTGGTCGCACATGCTGGTGGCCGGCAAGCTCGACCCCCAGCGCCACCAGCATGCCCTCGAGGCCGTGCTGCGTAACGCGCGTAGTCAGTCGCAGCTCATCGACGACCTCCTCGACATGAGCCGCATCATCTCGGGGCGCGTGCGCGTGGAACTGGCCCTGGTCGATGCCGCGTCGGTCGCGCGTGCCGCCATCGACGTGCTGGCCCCCACGGCCGCGGCCCGGCGCGTCGAGGTGACCTACACCGCGCCCTCCAGCCCGTGTCTGGTCCGCGGCGATGCCAACCGGCTGCAGCAGGTGCTGTGGAACCTCTTGTCGAATGCCATCAAGTTCACGCCCGCGGGCGGCCGGGTGGACCTGCGGCTCGTGCGGCGGGAGGAGGACGTCGAGATTACGGTGTCGGACACCGGCTGCGGCATCGACGAGGCGTTCCTGCCGTACGTCTTCGATCGCTTCCGTCAGGCCGACGGATCACTGACGCGCGGACACGGCGGGCTCGGCCTCGGGCTCTCGATTGTCCGCAGCCTGGTGGAACTGCATGGCGGCCAGGTGCACGCGGCCAGCGAGGGGCCGAATCGCGGCTCCACCTTCACCGTCTCGCTGCCGCTGGTCGATCCCCAGGATCGCGAGGCGGTGGCGTGGATCAGCGCCCCGCCCGCCGACCTCCTGTCGTCGGACGGCGCCCTGCACGGGCGACTGGTGCTGGCCGTGGACGACGACGAGGATGCGCTGGCGCTGCTGAGCGAAGTGCTGCGGCTGCACGGGGCGGACGTGCACGGCGCCCGCTCCGGCGCCGACGCCCTGCAGTGGCTCGACGCCGACGACTGGCCCGTGCGCCTCATCGTCAGCGACATCGGGATGCCCGACATGGACGGCTACGAACTGATCAGGCGCATCAGGCGCCGCCGCGGACGTCATGCGGCGCAAGCCGCTGCGGTGGCCCTCACCGCTCATGTCACCGCCGATGACCAGGCCAGGGCGATGGCGGCCGGCTACGACGTCCACGTGGCCAAGCCCTTCCTGCCCGACGACCTGCTGGCGGCGTGCGAGGCGGTGCTGCAGGCGGGGGATGCGACCCCTTACAACCGGCAGATCAGCAGCTCGCGTTCGTAGATCATCTCCTTGGGCAGGTGCGAGTGGAGCTGCAGGAACAGCTCCTCGTGCTCGATGACCTCGCGCCGCCATTCCGCCGGATCCACGCGCTGGA
>JAEZDP010000460.1 GCA_023418055.1 Acidobacteriota bacterium | reverse complement strand
CCCCCACCCACCCCGCTCGTCCTTCGCATCTGAGTCGCGTCACCCGCGAGGCCTGCGCGCGCCCTCTTGGCGCGTGTGGCCGTGCTTGCCCACGCGTGACGGACGGCGTCGTTCGTCCTGCGTGTCGTGTCCACAACGACTCGAGGAGTTCATCAGCAATGCCTTCGCATTTCACCCCGGCCTCGGTGCCAGGGCTCACCCGACGCACCTTCGTCCAGGGTCTGGCCCTGGGCGGTCTCGTCGCGAGCACCGGCTTCGCGCGCACGCCCACCTCGGCAGACGTCCAGGCGCGTGTCGATCCCGGCACGCTCACCGGCGCGGAGTTCGACCTCCGGATCGGCGAGACCATCGTCGACATCACCGGCCGCCGGCGTCGCGCGCTGACCATCAACGGGTCGTTGCCGGGACCGCTGCTCCGGTGGCGCGAGGGCGACACCGTGACGATACGCGTGACCAACACGCTGGACGAGGACACCTCGATCCACTGGCACGGCATCCTCCTGCCCGCAAACATGGACGGCGTCCCCGGCCTCAGCTTCGACGGCATCCGTCCGGGTGAGACCTTCGTCTACCGGTTCCCGGTGCGCCAGCACGGCACGTACTGGTACCACAGCCATTCAGGGTTCCAGGAGCAGCAGGGTATCTACGCGCCGCTCGTCATCGATCCGGGTGAGCCCGAAGACCTCGCGTACGACCGCGAGCACGTGGTGCTGCTCAGTGACTGGACCGACGAACGCCCCGAGCGCGTGTTTGCCACGCTGAAGAAGCAGTCGCACTACTACAACTTCCGCCAGCGAACGGTAGGCGACTTCTTTCGCGACATCCGCAGGCACGGTCTTGCCGCGACGCTGGCCGAGCGGCACATGTGGGCGCAGATGCGCATGAGCGCCGCCGACCTGGCCGACGTCACCGGCGCCACGTACACCTACCTGATGAACGGTCAGCCGCCGGCCGCCAACTGGACCGGGCTCTTCACGCCGGGGGAGCGCGTGCGCCTGCGGTTCATCAACGGCTCGGCGATGTCGTACTTCGACGTGCGCGTGCCCGGCGTCAAGATGACGGTCGTGGCTGCCGACGGTCTCCCCGTGCGCCCCGTGTCGGTGGACGAGTTCCGTATCGCCGTCGCCGAAACCTACGACGTCATCGTCGAGCCAACTGGGGCCGAGGCGTTCACGATCTTCGCGCAGGCGATGGACCGCACTGGCTTCGCGGCCGGCACGCTGGCGACGACGGCCGGAGCCCGAGCCGAGGTGCCCGCGCCCGACCCGCGTCCCGTGTTGACGATGGAGGACATGGGGCACGGCGACCATGGCGCGCATGGTGGCCATGGCGCACAGAGCGGGCACGGCAGAGGCGAGGCGGCAGCAGCGCCCGCGGACCCTCACGCCGGCCATGCCATGCCCGCGCCTGCTGACGACCAGCATGCGGGCCACGCCATGCCGGCGCAGGCACCAGCGGACGACCCGCACGCAGGACACGACATGGGCGGGCACGCGCCGGAGCAGGACCCACATGCCGGCCACGACATGTCAGCAGCGGCTGACGCGATGCAGGTGCATCCACCCGAGGAGCGAGGCAACCCGCTCGTCGACATGCAGACGCAGATGCCCTCGCCGAAGCTCGACGACCCCGGCATCGGCCTGCGCGACAACGGGCGCCGGGTGTTGACCTACGCCGACCTGGCCAGTACGTTCCCCGACCCCGACGGCCGCGAGCCGTCGCGCACCATCGAATTGCACCTCACGGGCCACATGGAGCGGTTCGCGTGGTCGTTCAACGGCGTGAAGTTCTCGGATGCCGCGCCCCTGCGTCTGACCTACGGCGAGCGCGTGCGCGTGGTGCTGGTCAACGACACGATGATGACCCATCCCATCCACCTGCACGGGATGTGGAGCGACCTCGAGGACGACCAGGGGCGCTTCCTCGTGCGCAAGCACACCATCGACATGCCGCCAGGCACCCGCCGCAGCTACCGCGTGACGGCTGACGCGCTCGGGCGCTGGGCCTATCACTGTCACCTGCTCTATCACATGGAAGCCGGCATGTTCCGCGAAGTCCGCGTGGACGAGGGAGGCCACTCATGAGGGCCCGCCACGCACGCGCGCCACGCTGGGTGCTGGCGGTGCTGCTGTGGGCGAGCCCCGCGCTTGCCCAGCATCACGGGCATCACGACACGACGCAGGAGCCACCTGCGCCGACGCCTGCCGAGGACCACTCCGGCCATCAGAGGCCGGCCGCGCCGCTGCCGCCGCACATCCCGCCGGTGACCGATGAAGATCGTCAGGCAGCCTTTCCCGACGTCCGCGGCCACACCGTGCACGACGACGCGATCAACTTCTTCGTGCTGGGCGAACAGCTCGAGTGGCGGGGCGATCGCCGGGTGTCGGGCTTCGCGTGGGACATGTCGGGCTGGGTGGGGAAGGACATCGACCGGGTGTGGTTCAGGACGGAAGGCGACCTCGACGCCGACCGCGTGGAGCACGCCGAGGTGCAGGTGCTCTACGGGCGCGCGGTGACGCGATGGTGGGACGTGGTGGCGGGTGTGCGCCAGGATCTGCGGCCCGGGTCGCCGCAGACCTGGGCGGCCTTTGGCGTGCAGGGATTGGCGCCGTACTGGTTCGAGGTGGAAGCGACGGCTTTCGTGAGCCCGTCGGGCCGCACGCACCTGCGGCTCGAGACCGAATACGACGTGCTGCTCACCAACCGCCTGATCCTGCAGCCTGTAGTGGAGGTGGACGTCTACGGCCGCGACGACATCGGGCGTGGGATCGGCGCGGGCCTGTCGTCGGCCGACGTGGGGCTTCGCCTGCGCTACGAGCGCCGCCGGGAGTTGGCGCCCTACGTGGGTGTGACCTGGGGCACGAAGTTCTTCGGGACGGCCGACATGGCCACAGCGGCAGGAGATCGAACCAGCGGCGCGAGACTGACGGTGGGCGTCAGAGCGTGGATGTAGGCGCGTCCCCCCGCTCCTTCGCTCCTTTGTTCCTTCGTTCCTTGGTTCCTTGGTTCCTTCGTTCCTTGGTTCCTTCGTTCCTTCCCAACTTCGCCCCCCGGAGCCCGTCGGCCCCGGGGAGCATGCAGACGTTCCGGGGGGTCAGAACGTCAGGCGGGTGACCAGCTGCAGCGTCCGCGGCGCCGAGACGCCGTTGATGGTGCCGAAGCCGTTCGGTCGAACGAGGTTGCCGTTCTCGTACGGCAGGTTGGTGATGGTCGGGTTGGTGAGGCTGGCGAAGTTCGCCGTGGCGTTCACGCCCGTGAACTGGGTCTTGTTGAGCGCGTTGAAGGCGTCGAGCCGCACTTCGAAGCGCACGCGGTTCGGGCCCGCGAACGACTTCGACAGCGAGAGGTCGAGGTTGTTGATGGGCGGCGTCCGCACGAAGAAGCGGGCCGACTCGGATCCGTCGCTGCCGGGCTGCGGCGGCGCGAAGCACGACGTGTTGAACTGGTTGTACGGGTCGCCGCTCCAGCCCTTGCCCGGGTCGCACGTCAGGACGATACGGGCGTTGGGGTTGCCATCGGTGCCGGTGAGGTTCTGGGCGCCGATGCCCGGGATGTTGAAGCCGACGCCGTACGGCCGGCCGCTCGTCCAGCGGTAGATGCCCGAAATCTGCCACTCGTTGGCCAGCAGGCCCAGCACCCGTGACGAGGTGAACTGGGGCATCTGGTAGACGAAGTTCGTGACGAAGTTGTGCGGGCGGTCGGTGCTCAGGTACGAGTAGTCGAGGCGCCGGGTCTCTTCTTCGGTGACGTTCGGCACGCCGGCGGCGAAGTCGTCGTTGTTGATGCCGAGCGCCTTGCTCCACACGTAGAAGAACGAGAACATGAACCCGCGGTCGAACCGTCGGTTCACGCCCGTCTGCAGCGAGTGGTAGTTCGAGTAGCCGTCATAGCCCCACATGCGGATGTTGCCGTAGCCCGGGTAGGGACGCAGCAGGTCGTTGGGCAGCGCCGTGGCGCCGGGCGTGGCACTCGCGGCACGGGTCGGATCCTGGTTCTCGGGAAGGAACGTTGCGCCGCGCGGCACGGCGTTCAGCTGCACCTGGCGCAGCAGGTTGTCGGACTTCGACCCGACGTAGGCGAGGTCGAACATGAAGCTGCCCATCAGCTTGCGCTGCACGCCGAGGTTCCACTGCGTGACGCGAGGCGGCTCGAAGTTGTAGGCGGTCGGGTTGAGTGACAGCGTCGGGAACGGGTCGCCGCCGGCGGCGGTGAGTTCCTGCAGGCGGCCCCACTGCAGCGTCGAGTTCAGCACACCGGGCGCGTTGGCAATCATGTCGAACACCATGTTGCCCTGCGGCCGGTCGTAGAAGATGCCCCACCCGCCGCGCAGAATCGTGACGGCCTCACCGGTGAAGTCGTACACGAAGCCGAACCGCGGCGACACCTGGAAGGTCGCGCCGTCCTGAAGGTCGTCGGTGATGCCCTGGCCGGCCTGGAAGGCGCCGTTGAAGCGCTCGGAGCCGGGCGTCAGGCGGCCGATGAAGCGGCCATCCACCGTGTTGCCGAGCGAGGGCGCGACACCCGCGGCAATCAGCGACGGGTCCATCGCGCGGCGGTCGCCGCCGGAGCATGGATAGGCGCCGAGGCACACCGGGGTGTATAGGCTCGCGGCGCTGCCGAAGTCGAACTGGTCCGGCAGGAAGTTCGAGGCCTGCAGCGTCCTGTCCCACTGGGGCGTCAGGTAGTAGAAGCGCACGCCGTAGTCGAGCGTCAGCTTCCGGTTGGCGCGCCAGTTGTCCTGGAGGTAGAACTCGATGTTCTTGTAGGTCCACTCGGGGATCGCGAACTTGTTGGCTTGCGTGAAGGTGTTGAACACGCCCGTCGCCGCGTTTGCGTACCCGTACCCCGTGTCGAAGGGGTTGTTGGCGTCGTCGGCGAAGTTGATGTCGCCGTTGAACGCCGCGAAGATGCTCTGCGGCTTGTAGCTGTGCTGGAAGTAGAAGCCGGCCTTGGCGCTGTGGCCACCGATCACCTTGGTGATGTTGGCGACGACGTCGTGGGTGATGTTCTCGTTGGTGAAGGGGCCGCGGTCGGTCTGGTATTGCCCGGCGTTGCCGGTGCGACCGCCCCGGAACCGGAAGAACGGCACGTAGTCACCCTGCTGGGCCTCGGGGAACAGCAGCGGGATGCCCGCCGTGCCCGAGTTGCTGGTGCGCAGGTTGTCCAGTTGCAGGTCGTAGTTGAGCGAGTTGGCTGCGCGGCCCCAGCTCAACTCCACCGACGTCGTGTCGTTCAGGATGCCGGTGGTTGACAGCATGTAGTTGCTGCCCGGGTTCGCGAAGAGCACAGGCATCGGCAATTGGTCGCTCCCGTTGCCGGCCCAGGTCGTGCCATAGGCCTGCAACTGGTTGAAGGTGGTCTTCATGTAGCGGCCCGTCACGCGCCAGTTGTCGGTGGCTTGGTAGTCGAGGCGGAGCAGGTCTTCACGGCGCGGGTTCGCGGTGGGGTCCTGGCTGGTGAAGTTGAGGCCGTCGCCCGCGCCCTGGAGGTTCGCCGCCGGGTAGATGCCGAGAATCGCGAGGCCCGGCTGGTAGAGGCGGTTGGCCGGAATGCGCCCGAGCACGCCGCCGTCCTGGAAGCACCCACTCGTGTTGTTGGCGTTACAGGGGAGGCCGGTGGTGTAGTCGCGGATGTACGGGAAGGGGTTGCCGCTGGCGTCCAGACTCTGGGAGAAGTCGCCTTGACGCTCGAGGGCCGTCGGCACGCGCGTCTGGCGTTCGGCCGCGGGCTAGGTGCGCCGTTGGTGCTCCTGGCTGAAGAAGAAGAACAGCTTGCGCTTGTCCTCGTTGAAGCCCGGGAAGAACACCGGACCGCCGATGGTGTAGCCGGA
>JAEZDP010000458.1 GCA_023418055.1 Acidobacteriota bacterium | reverse complement strand
TTCCGTCGAAGGACAACGCGGCACTCGGCGCCGGGATCCCGCCCGAGCACGTCACGCTGCACATGGTGCGGGGCGGCGGTGGGTTCGGCCGGCGGCTGGTGAGCGACTACGACATCGAGGTCGCGCGCATCGCGCGAGGCGTGGCCGACGAGCGGGCGGCCGCAGGCCTGCCGAGCGTGCCGGTCAAGCTGCTGTGGACGCGCGAGGACGACCTGGCACACGACCAGTACCGGCCCGCGGGGTTCCACGTGCTCAAGGCCGGGCTCGATGCCGACGGCGGGCTCATCGCCCATCAGGTATTCGTCGCCAGCACCCGGTCGAGCGTGCCGGCCAACGAGTTCCCGCGCGGGTTCGTGGAGAACGTCCACGTCAGCTCGGCCGACGTGGTGCCGTTCGGCATTCCCGGCGGGGCGCTGCGAGCGCCGCCGACCAACGGCATCTCGTTCGTCATGCAGTCGTTCATCGACGAGGTCGCGATCGCGGCCGGCAAGGACCCGCTGCAGTACCGCATCGACGTGTTGAAGCGTCCGGCGGGTGGGGGACCGGCCGGCGGCTTCAACCCGGAGCGCGCCATCGGCGTGCTCGAGGCGGTGCGCGACATGTCGAACTGGGGCCGTCGCGGCGCCCTGCCGCCAGGGACGGGTCTGGGCGTGGCGTTCCAGTTCGCGCACGCGGGCTACGTGGCCTATGTCGTCGAGGCGGTGGTCGACGACACGAAGGGCGTGAAGATTCCCCAAGCCTGGTGCGCGGTGGACATCGGACGACAGATCGTCAATCCCAGCACGGCCGAGAACCTCGTCGAAGGCGGGTTCATCGAAGGGATGAGCCACATGATGTCGTGGGAGATCACGATCGACCGCGGGCGTGTGGTGCAGACCAATTTCCACGAGTACGCGCCCACGCGTATGGCACAGACGCCAGGAGCCGTACACGTGCGGTTCCTCGAGACCGACTTCGATCCGACGGGTCTCGGCGAACCGTCACTGCCACCGGCGATACCGGCCATTACGAACGCGGTGTTCGCGGCGACGGGCGAGCGCATCCGCTCGTTGCCGATGGCGCGGCTCGGCTACCACTGGGCGTGAGGGCGCGCCCCCTCGCGGTCTTGTTGTGTGGAGCGATGGGGGCCGCGGCCTGTACGTATGCCGGTGGCGTGTCCGATGTGGGCCTCATCACTTATCACTTCGAGGAATCCGCCGAGGGTTGGCGGATTGCGGGCGACACCGGTGACCTCGATCCGACCTGGCATGCCGAGGGCGGCGTGCCGGGCGGATACATCTCGGGCACCGACGAGGCCGCCGGCGAGACGTGGTATTTCAGCGCACCCAAGAGCCTCCTGATGCACCTGCGGTCTGCCGAAGGGGGCGTCCTCCGCTTCAACCTGAAGCAGTCGGAGACGATTGGCGCGTACCTCGACGACGACGTGGTGATTCAGGGGCCGGCGGGACGGCTGTCGTTCAGGTTCGAGCGTTCGCCGGGTGTCGAGTGGCGTGCGTACGCGGTGCCGTTGAGCGCGGGCGCGGGCTGGCGGTGGAACTGGACCACTGAGGCGACGGCGGCGCAGATGCGCGACGTGCTGCGCGACGCCACGCGGCTGCACATCCGCGGCGAGTTCGTCACGGGACCTGACGAGGGGGCGCTCGACGCGGTCGTCCTGCTGGCCCCGCACTGACCGGCCGTTTTGACTTTTCGCGCGTCCCTGTCAGAGTAGCGCGCATATGAGACCTGCATATTGGAGCGGTGCCCTGGCGGTGCTGGCCGCGGTCCTCCTGCCGGCGACGGCACACGGTCAGGGGCTGTCGCTGCGCTATGGCATCGCTACGTTCGGCGACGTGGAGCCGCTGCGTGATGCCGCGGTGATTGCGGCGTGCGGCTACGACTACATCGAGCCGGGGCTTGCCAAGACGCTGGCCCTGTCCGACGCGGAGCGGCAGGAGCAGTTGCGTGCGATGTCGGCTGCGGGCATACGCATCGAGACGATGAACTGGTTCCTGCCGGGTGCCGACATCAAGCTCACCGGGCCGACGGTCGACGAGGGCCGCATCAAGGACTTCCTCGGGCGCTCGCTCGCGCTTGCCGACAGCCTCGGCGCCAAGGCGATCGTCTTCGGGAGCCCTGGCGCGCGATCGTTTCCCGAGGGGTTCCCGCGCGAGCGGGCGTGGGAGCAGCTCAAGACGTTCCTGCGCACCGCGGGAGACATCATCCAGGCGCGCAACTACGGCATGGTCGTCGCCATCGAGCCGCTGCGCAAGCCCGAGAGCAACATCATCAACACCGTCGCCGAGGCCGCCCGGCTTGCGCGTGAGGTGAACCACCCGAAGGTCCGCATCATCGTGGACTTCTATCACCTCGCGTTCGAGAACGAGGACGCCGACGTCATCCTCGGCGCGAAGGACCTCATCGTGCACCTGCAGATTGCCGATCCAGCGGGGCGGGGCTTCCCCATGCAGGAGGGCGACGAGGTGCGCTATCGCCGCTTCTTCGACAACCTGCGAACGATCGGCTACGAGGGCCGCATCAGCATCGAGGCGAACTCGTCCGACGTGAAGGGCGATTGCGGGCCGGCGCTGACGTTCCTCAAGCAGATGGCCGGCGCGGCGCGGTAGCCGTGCTGGACCGGCCGGCGCGCACCTCCGGTGCAACCGCGCCGCCAACACTTAAGCACAAGGAGACGCGACGATGGTGAACAGACGCGAGTTCGTGGTGGGAGCGGCGGCGGGTCTGGGGGCGGTGGCGGCGTTGCCCGCTCCATCTACCGCGGCGCAGCAGACGGTCAGCCTGAATGCGATCTACCCGAGCCAGGAGGGCGCCCGGTTCGACCTGAGCTACTACCGGTCCACGCACATCCCGCTGGCGATGAAGGTCATGAACGCCGCGAGCGTGGTCCTCATCGAAGGGATGCCCATGGGCGACACGCCCGCCCCGTACGTGATGATCGCGCACTTCCAGTTCCCCTCGTCCGAGGCGTTGCAGGCGGGCCTTGCCAACCCGGCGATGGCCGATGTGCGGGCGGACATTGCGAAGTTCACCGACATCAGGCCGACGATCATGCTGGGCAGGAATCTGTGACGCATGGCCGTGACGCGATAGGGAGCGGTGATGCCGACCTGCTGACACTCGCCAGCTACTCGGGCGTCGAGATGCGGTCGCCGCGACAGTTCGTGAGTCGGCAGATGCGACCGCCTCGGCGTTGACTCGCCAGTTCCGAATGGGATTCCCTTCGAGCGACAGTAGTCCCGAGCCTGCCGGATGGCCTGACCGACGTCTCCCTCCGAGAGGGCGCCGCCGAGTCGCAGCCTTACCTTCCTGGTCGGAAGGGCGAACGTCGTGGAGGCGCGCTTCGCTTCGATCAAGACCGCCGTTGTGGCAGTTCGAATGATGTAGTCCGCGAAGGTTGTCGAGCCGTCTTCTGCCACCCGCTCTTCCAGACTGACATCGGGCTTGGTCCAGCCAAGAACGTTGAAAACGACCTCGTCGATGACCTTGAGCCGTGTCTCAGCTTCGTTCGCTTCGAAGAGCTGCAACTGCCCGTACGTTCTGGCAATCGTGGAAAGGGCTGCGTGACCTTCGTCTACCTTGAGCATGTGCGTCGACGCATCTCAGGAGGCTGGATAGGGGCACTGCCTGGCGACTGCGATGCGGCTACGCTGCCCTCACCGGCTTGTACTCTTGATCCGCCAGCGGTGGCTCACCGAGCGACACAAGAAGCTCGTTGATCCGTTCCAGTGAAACGGCCTGGGGGGCCGTGATCTCTACCCCCAAGGCTTGGCCGACGCTGTTGTAGTCGACAACCAGCAACCCGTCCGGCGTTCCCACGGTCCGCACGCTTTTCTCGCCCGTCGCGTGCGACAAGTGGAGGTAAGCGGCGAAGGGACGGCCCTTGCGATACGTGACCTGCAGCGATCGTTCGGTCATCCAGACACCTCGTAAGCGGTCACGACGACGAGCAGCCTGGCCTCGGCGTCGGGCTCGACTATCACCATCCACTGACTGCCCTGATGCCGCACGTCGATCATGAATCGGCCCTCCGCCACGTTCGGTCGAACACCCGTGGCTCGCTCAAGCATAGCCCGCAGTTCGACCTCGGTCACGCCGCGCTGTTCCATACGCATTTCGGCGTGGCCGGTAAACGACAGGTCCCACGTCCACCACTCCGGGAAGGTCGGCACTGGAGGGGCAATTGTATCGCCTGATGACGGGTCCGTCCCGCATCCAGAGCGGCGGTAGAACGTTACAGCCGGTCAGCGCGAGGGCCAAGGGCGCCGAGCCTCAGGGCCTAGGCCGATACGTATCACACGTGTGATACAATACGTATATGTCGAAGCTGACGCTGAGCGTTGACGAACAGGTCGTCCGGGACGCCAAGCGGTATGCCGCCGCCCGAGGGACATCGGTCTCCAGGCTCGTCGAGCGGTACCTCGGCTTGCTGTCCAGGCCGCCCAAGTCCGAGGATCAGACACCGGTCTTGAGCATGCTCCGAGGAGCGGCGCGCGGCGTATCCGCTGACGCCTACACCCAGCATCTCGACCGGAAGTACCGGTGAAGCGATTTCTGCTCGACCTCAACGTCTTCCTCGACGTCATTCTTGATCGGCAGCCGGATGCTGACGTGTCGGCGGCGCTTTGGGCGGCCATCGAACAGGGCCACGGGCAGGGTCTGGTTCCGGCCCACGGCGTGACCACCATCTTCTACATCCTGGAGAAGGCTCGTGGAGCCGCGTTTGCCCGCGAAGGCGTCGAGCGACTTGTTGGCGTCTTTAGCGTCGCCGCCGTCAACGACGAGGTCGTCAGACGGGCGCTGACCTTGACCTGGCCGGACTTCGAGGATGCCGTCTGTGCGGCCACCGCAGAGGCCAGCAGCTGTGACGCGCTCGTGACGCGCGATCCCGATGGCTACCCTGACCCGCCACTGCCGGTAATCGATCCGGCCGCCGCCCTCAGCTGGTTGATAGAGGGATAGGGGCTCGTCGTCAGCATGTTCGACCACCCGAACTTCAAGCACTACGCGTCCTCTGAAGTCCCGGCGGATCGGGATCTGTATCTGATCGACGTGAAGGACATGCCAGAGTTTGAGCGGGAGTGCTGGAGCTCTACGCAGGCAAGGAGTACGACCCGACGTACCTGGTCAGCTATGCGGCAGTGAGGGCTCGGTTTGATGAGGTACTCGAGTTGTCGTGGTACCCGAACGTGAACACGCGCTTTCACGAAGTGCGGGTGACGCTCCCGAGGTCCGCGTTCGTGCAGTGTATCTGACAGTATCGCCACGACGGCAACCCGTCCATCTTCGTCCAGTCAGAGTGGCTGACAGATCTCTACCTGCGTGCGAATTCAATCTTCGCGCTGATAGATGCTATTGGCGTTGAGGCTGCGCTCGGGGTTGTCCCGAGCGCTGTTGAAATTCGGCGGCGGCTCAGGTGACGACTACGCGACCTGCCGAGCCTCGGCTGCAGCAACGAGCCCCAGCTGGCGGTCGCGGGCGCGCAAGGCGCTGACCAGCGTGGGCATGTCAGCATAGCCTTTCAAGCGACGGAAGCCCTTGACCGCTTCCAGGACGCCGGCCGCGACCCACCGGAGCATCATCTGCCCCCCGCGCCAGCGCTTCACGTTGCGCTTCACCGCCCGCGTGCGACTGATGAGACTCTCCACGGCGTTGGTGGTCGCCAGCGACCGCCGCAAGCGGGGCGACAGCTTCAGGGTGAGAACCGTGAGCGTCTCCTCGAGGCCTTCACGCACGCTCTCGGCGGCACTGGGATACTCGGTCTCCAGCCGGCGTGCGAGGTCGAGCAGCAACCGCTGGGCGGTCTTCACCTCCGTGGCCTGGTAGGCACGCTGGAGGATCGCCTGCACCCAGGGGCGATCGCGGTCACCCAGGTACTCGAGGATGTTTCTCGACTTGTGCACCTGACAGCGCTGGACGAGGGCCGCCTCGCCGAAGGTCGCCCGCACGGCCTTGCGCAGCGCCGTCGAGCCATCCAGGATGACCAGCAGACTGCGGTCCGTGCGCAGACCGCGCCCCTGCAGATTGGCCAAGAGGTCCTGACACACGCGCGCGTTCTCCGTCGAGCCGTCCCACAGGCCGAGCGCGTGTTTCTGGCCATCGGCGGCGATCCCGAGCGCCACGATCAGACAGTGCTCGCCGACGTGCACGCCATCGATCAGCAACCCGACCAGGTCCAAGGCGTCGAGCGGCGCGGTCTGCCACGCCGCCAACTGCGCCGCCGTCTTCGCGACCAAGCGGCGGCTCACCGCGCTCTTGCTGGTGCCCCGGCTCGTCACCGTGGCCGGGACCGGCTCCAGGCTCCGCGCATACCGGCGGGTGGCCACCCCCACCAGCATCTGTTCGACCACGCGCCGATTCAACGGATCGACGTCGGCCATCGCCCGGAACGTCGGCAACGGGACCTCCTGGCCGCCGGCCCGCACCCGCGGGCGTTGCACCGTGACCTTGCGGCCCCCGAGCACCACCTCGCTCGAGACCGTCCCGGCCCGCGACGCGTGACGGTCCGGCTGATGGGCATACCGCGGTCCGCAGATCGCGGTCCGATCCTCCTCCAGCATGGCCTCGAGCACCTTCAGGCCCGAGCGCATCGCGAGCTCGAACAGCTCGCTCTGCGCATCGACGAGCAGATCGACCAGCGGCAGGTGGCGCGTGGTCGGAGATTCAACAGCGGTGGGGGAAGGGACTATGCGAGACTTCTTCATGGCGGCTCCTTTGTTGTGAGGCGTTCTGCCTCGGGTTGCCCACCACTCGTGTACCACGAGCAGTGAGGGAGCCGCCGCTTCAAATTTCAACAGCTATTGGGACATCCCCTCAAGCGGTGCGCGCACTCTATTACCTCGCGTTGCTCGGCGTCCGGGAACTCGCCGCTGTTCTTCCCCGGCGGAGTGGCGTTCAGCGGAAAACGCTTCGATCGAACCGCCGTAAACGCTTCTCTTTTCGAGTACTTGCGGCCGTTTGAGGGGTGTGAGGAAAATCTAGTGGACCTGAACCGCGGCAATTGGAACCGCATCGTTGGTTGGCTGCGGCAACTCGACACGGTCCGCGCTGCGGCCTGACCGACCTTCTGCCGTCAACCGCTCTGGCGGAAATCGAGCACAGCCTCCCAGATTTTGGCCGCTGCTGTGTCGTATGCGTCGCGAGGACTGGCGTTGTCGCCGCCGAACCACCGTACGAACTCCTCATGCAGGACTGTCGTCACCTCTTCAACGCTTTGAGCCTTGGCTTGAAGGTCTTTGGGCCCCAGATGGGACGACCGCGCGTCGATACGCTGACGGGATCGCGCCAGGCGAACATGAAGGATCTGCGGTTCGATGTGGCCGACGGTGTGTGGCGATTTGTGTTCGCCTTCGACCCGGCGCGCAAGGCGATCATCCTGTGCGGCGGCGACAAGTCCGGTGGCAGTCAGAAGCGCTTCTACCGGCAGTTGATCGAGAAGTCAGATCGGCGCTCCGATGGCCACCTGGCCACATTTAAGGCCGGAGCCGAGAGGGACCGTACGAAGAAGAGGGAGCGGAAACCATGAGCAACATCGATCGCCTCCGCAAGGAGCTGAGCCCGGAGCGCAAGCGGAAGATCGCAGCGCGAGCGGCGACGATCATCGCAGAGGAGCGCTCCCTGCAGGAGCTTCGCCGCGCTCACAAGCTGACTCAGAAGAAGATGGCCGAAGTCCTCGGTGTCGGTCAAGACAGCGTGTCGCGGCTCGAGCAGCGCAGCGACCTGCTCATCTCGACGCTGCGAGGCTACGTGGAGGCGATGGGCTGGAAGTTGTCGCTCGTCGCGGAGTTCCCGGATCAGGAGCCGGTGGTCCTTACCGGGCTTGCGTCGCTGGAGTGGACTTCAAGGGATGAATCGCGTGCGTGGACGTCGGATACCAGCCCCACGTAGTAGGCCAGGGTGAGGTTGGCGTTGCCCAACACGTAGACGAACCGCTTGTCGGCGGCCATGCCAGCACCGTAGCAACCCGGGTGCCTGGGCGACGCCTGGGAATAGGCTGACAATCTGGCGATCATGTCATCAGCCTCGCGGTTTCTTCAGCCCGGTGGGTGCCGGTGCAGTGGTGATCTTGCTTCCTGCGGGTGGGGCAGGGTGAGACGCCCGCCTCCGCGCCTGCGGCGCTTCGGCGCGACAGCCTTCGCATGGGGGGGGGCCGCTGGTGGACCAGAACAGCGCCAGTTGGTACCAGATCACGAATTGGTGGAATTGTCTCGACGCCCTGCGCATCGCCGCCTGATACCATCTCGCCCAGCCGTATGAGCAAGTCCTTCGCCGCGCCACGGACGATCCGCCGGATTGCCGCCAGACGTGTATTCCAGGCAGCGAACGGTAAACCTGTCGTGCTGACGATCGGCGTGCCACAACCGGTTCCCGGATCGGATTGGGGCTGTCCGCTGCAGATCACTGGATTGAACACGACTTGGCGCCGGCCGCGGTTCGTGTTCGGAATCGATGGTCTCCAGGCGCTGCACCTGGCGATGAAGTGCGCCGACGCGGTGCTCGAATCGACGACGCCAAGACTGGCGTGGCTGGGCGAGGAGGGTGACCTGGGTATGCCCAAGTTCCTGCCCGTATTGCCGAAGCCATACCAAGATCGTCTCGAAGCGATGGTCGAGCGCGAGGCGACCAAGTTCTGGCGGAGATTCGAGCGCGCTCACAAGGCGAAGTCCGTGAAGAGCAGCAAGCGGTCTCACACCGCTGGCAGACCCTGACGATGCGTGTTCATTCGCTTCGTCCTCGCACGACGGCATCCGGACTCGGGGGTTGAGGACGGTACCTTCGCCCTGGCGTACGAGCTTCGGGATTCTCCTCACGTCGAAGCCTCGGACCGAACCGCGCTGGATGACAACCTTGCGTGGTTCGAGAAACACTTGGAGACGCCGACACGATTCAACCGAACCCACATCGAAGGGTTTCTATTGTCGAAAGACGCGCGGGCTTGCCTGGTTCAAGGACACCGCTACGGATCATCTGGCTCGGCTGCACGACATGAAAGACATTCTCGAACGCTACGGGCATCCCGTCGTACTGCTGTCCGACGGCCCGTGCCGGATACGTAGCCCACGATGACGCGTTCCAGGTCGTCGCGGAGCCCTTCGCAGATACGCACACCGGTTAAGGTTCCGAGCGCCCTGCCCGTGCCGTTTCGAATGAGGTCGCGTGGAGGTACGTCGAGGGAGCTAAAGGCAGTCGACGCTCCAACGCTCAACGGACGTAGAGACCAGACGTCCGGACTCGAACCGCAACTTGACTCCGCGGGTCCATGAGCCGCAGTACCACACGTCGCTCGGCTCATCGCCTACTGCCAGACCGTATTCGGTCCAGTTGGACGCTGGCCATGTGACGTAGCCGGGATGCTCGCTTTTCAACACTTCCACGACATCCGGCTCCAACGCGTCCGGAGGAAATCGCCGGTCAATCGCGCTCTTCAGTGTCCGCCTTCGCCGTGTTCGCCGCCACAGCTTGAAGCCGCGCCACAACCTGAAGCCGAGCCTGACGTCGCCAGAGCCCGAAGGCCACGAGCAGGACCGCGAGCGCCGTCAGAGCTATCAGGAAGACTCTTCGTCGCCGCATGGGCACCTCGGGCAATGCTGCCAACCTATTACGGTGTCTCTCAAGGCGGCGTTCACAAGGGCAGGAAGCGCACCTGCCCCTCCCACTCCTCATGAACGCTGCATTCGGCGAGAAGCACGAGATCCTCGATCGTCGAGCCGAGTGGCCCGCTTGAGCGAGCGGCGAAGATACCCGGCATCGGCCGGCCAGACGCGATGCGCTCGAAGGCAAAGCTGACCAACGTGGAGATGTCGTGAGTCAGCACGATCCGGCCTTCACGCGCCGCCCATTCGAGGACCGCAGTGTCGTCAGCGCCGGACAGACCAGCATCCTGAACGCGCACAATGTCGATGTCGGGGAGACGCCGCACAAGCCCACGGACGATGTCGGCGTTGAAGTTCTCGTCCGCTGCGAGGCGAAGCATCGGACGGACAGCCTACTTGCGCCTGGCCCGCAGTCGTTCCCTGATTCCGGCCGAAGGGAATCGGCGCTCGGCCTCTTCCCGGACGCGCTCGGCGAGCGCCTCGCGGTCCTTCACGTAGGCCTCGACTTCAGACTTGTGCCGGAGGTAGTACGTTATGACGGAGTACACATCGACCAGCGGAACCGTTGGGTACTGCTGCGCGATCTCCTCGGCGGTCGCACCGGTCTCGAACGCGTCGACGATGGTTTCGAGCGTGACCCGGGTACCCGCCACGCGCACGACGCCTTGGTCATCGGTGCGGATGGGCACTCGCTCGAGGACATTCGTCGCGTTCATGCTGGGACCTTGCTCGAATTATACGCGGGCTCTCTCCCCTGGCCAGCTACCCCGGCGATAACCGCCTTGGTAGACAACCGGATAGACAACGGCCCGGGAGCCGCTTGTCTACCGAGATCGGCCGCGCTGAGCGATATCCCCGAACCCCAACGGATGAGGCTAATAGGGGGGCTAATGGCCGGGGAGGCTTTCAGCCCTCGGCCGTGCAGGGCGCGAAGCCTCTGTTGCACAACACGATAGCGGCCACGTGCGCGTCGCATGTCGTTGGCCTGCAGCACCTTGCGTGCGGCGCCCGCCCGCCAAAGGGCGGCGTTCTGAGCCGCCGGGACACACCTGCGTCACGACGAATCGGGGCGTGAGCGACCCCCCGGTCTTCGCC
>JAEZDP010000182.1 GCA_023418055.1 Acidobacteriota bacterium | reverse complement strand
CCTCCGATGCCACGCCTGCCGCGCGGCCAGGGCCAGCAGAGGCGCGGCAACGGCCACGACGGCCAGCTGCCCCACTTCCACACCGACATTGAACGCGACGACCGAGGCGAGCCACTGGCCGACGGGCCGATCCAGTACCTGCAGCATGCCGGCGAAGCCGAAGCCATGCACGAGGCCGAACGCGAAGGCCATCGGCCAGCGCGCCGACGCACCCGGTCGCACGAGGTTCTCGACGGCGACGTACGCGATGCTGAAGGCGATGGCAATCTCGACGAGGTGGGCAGGCGGCGTCAGGATCTGCATGGCCGCAAGCACCAGCGTGAGGCTGTGCGCCAGCGTGAAGGCCGAGACGATGCCCACGCGTGACCGCCAGGTGCCGCCAGGCACGAGCAGGCAGAGCAGGAAGACGAGGTGGTCGTAGCCGGTGAGGATGTGCTCCACGCCCAGGCGCACCAGCGAGCCCGGCGACGCGTTACCCCGCGCTGACGCTTCGCCGGGGGTGGCGATGGCTGCGAGCGACATCTCGGGCGCGGCCGCCGTCAGCAGCCCCCTCGCAGCGGCTCCGCGGTGGTCCACACGTGTCATGACACGATGGGTGTCGTCGGTGCGTGTGTGGAAGGTCGAGCGCAGGGCCAGCGTGTCGATTGGTCCCGTCGTCGCGTGACGCGCGCGCACCTGCAGCATGCCGAAGGGCAGCAGCGCTGTGGACACCAGCGAGGCGGGCACAGGGGTCCCCGCCTCGATCACCTCGAAATGCGCCAGCCACTGCGTCGCCAACTTCTCGCGATGCTCCGCGCTCAGCGTCGCGGCGTCGACGGGGCCATGAGGGGTGACGCCATCGGCCGCGACATCGGGCAGCGGGATGAGGACTTCCGACGAAGCCCCGTGAACGTCGAGCGACACGCGCCAGAACGCCATCGACTCGGGGTGGGCCTGTGCGGTGCGCGTGGCCGGAGGCAGCAGCACGGCCAGCGACACGAGGGCCGTCAGCCAGCACCAGCGCCGTGCGGCTGGTGTGGTCGGGCGCGGTCGGGCGGTGTCACGTGCCGTGATGCGAGTCGGATGACGCATCGGCCGCATCGAGGCTGCGGAGCGTGTCGGCCAGGTGCTCCACCGTGACGGGTTTGGCCAGATGGTGGTCGAAGCCGGCCGCGGCTGCGCGCGCCCGGTCGTGCGCCGCGGCATAGCCGCTCACGGCGACCAGGAGGGCGGACAACTGCAGATCGCCGCGGAGGCGTCGGGCGACGGTACAGCCGTCGATGTCGGGCAGTCCGAGGTCGCACAGCACCACGTCGGGCTTGAAGGTTCTCGCGCGGGCCAGCCCATCGGCCCCGGTGTGTGCCATGTCCACCTCGTGGCCCTGAAGCGACAGCGCGGCGCCCAGCGTGACGGCGGCATCCACGTTGTCTTCGATGAGCAGGACGCGACGCGGTACGACGTCGCCGACCGACGCCGCGGGCGCCGCCGGCTCCACCTGGGCATGATCGAGCGGCAGCCGCACGACGAAACGTGCGCCGTGCCCTGCGCCATCGCTGAAGGCGTCCACACGGCCGTCGTGCAGTTCGACGAGCGCCTTCACCAGCGCCAGGCCAAGTCCCAGCCCGCCGCTGTAGGTGCCGCTGCCGGCCGCGCCCTGCGAGAAGGGCTGGAAGATGTGCGGCAGGAACTCGGGTTCGATGCCGCAGCCCTCGTCCACGACCTCGATCACGGCCTCGTCGGCGTCGGCGTGCAGCGCGATGGCAATCGTCGTGCCCCCTTCGGAGAACTTCGCGGAGTTGCTCAGCAGGTTGCTGAGCACCTGGCACAGCCGCGTGCGATCCCCATGCACCCGGATGGGCGACGATGGGGCGTCCATGGTGATGCGGAGAGCCCGCGACTCGAAGGCGGCACGCTGGTCGTCCACACACTCACGCGCCACGCCGACGAGGTCGAGCGGCTCGCGCTGCAGCGTGATCTTGCCGCGCGAGATGCGCGTCACGTCGAGCAGGTCGTCGGTGAGACGTGACAGGTGGCGGACCTGGCGGTCGATGACGTCCTGCGCCTTGCGGGCGACCTCACCGCCGGCCGGGGCGCGACGCAGCAGGTAGAGACTGGTGACCATCGGCGCGAGCGGGTTGCGGAGTTCGTGTGCGAGGACGCCGAGGAACTCGTTCTTCCGCTCGTCGGCCTCGATGAGCATCGCGGCGTGGTCACGCAGGTCGGCGCCCTGGCGTTCGAGCGCCTCGGTGCGGGCATGAATCTCGTCGTGCTGGGCGTGCAGCTCTTCGGTCTGCGCCTGCAACTCCTCGTTCTGGGCTTGAATTTCCTCGTTCTGCGCCTGAATTTCTTCGTTCTGGGCCTGCAGCTCTTCGCTCTGCGCCTGCAGTTGCTGGTTCGACTCGCGAAGGTCGTCGAGCAGGTGTTCGATCTGCTCGTGCGCCGCGACGTTCTGCAGCCCCACGGCGAGCTGGCGTCCCACGCCTTCGAGAAACTCCACCTCGTCGGCATCGAGCGCGTGCAGCGAGCCAATGAGCAGCACGCCCAGGACATCGTCGCGCACGACGAGCGGCACGGCGACGAGCACGCGAGGCGGCACGTTGTCCACACCGAGGCGGAGCGTGAAGGGCGTGTCGGCGGGGATGTCGCGCACCACGACGGCCTGGCGGCTGCGGGCCGCTTCCCCGAGAAGGCCTTCGCCCAGGCGGACGGGGGTGAGGCTGTCGTGCAGAGCGCGATGGGCGAGCGGCTCGAGCAGGTCGGATTCGGCGTCGCGCCAGTAGACGGCGGCGATCTCGGCGTTGACGTGCCTCGACGCCGCACGCACGGCACGGGCCGCCAGGGTGGTCTTGTCGAGCGTGGAGGCCGTCGCCGAGGCGACGTCACGGTCGGCGGCGAGGCGTTGCGCGCGACGCTCGAGGGCCGCGGCTGCGGAGCCGAGAGCACGGCCGAGCAGCGCCATCTCGTCCCGGGCCGAGGGGAGGTCCTCGCCTGGACGAGGGGCCAGCGCGAGCGCCGGATGCCAGTCGCCGGCTTCGAGACTCCGGGCCACGCCGAGGAGCCTGCCGACCGGGACGGTGACCGACCGCGCAATCAGCCACGTGAAGAGCACGAGGCACACGACCAGCGAGGCGGACATCACCACGAGGGCCCACCACACGTCGCGCCGGGCGTCGCTCATCGAGGCGAGAGCGGCATCGGCCTGGCGCTCCTGCGCCTCGACCACCTGCCGCAGGCTGGCCAACAGCGTGATGCGGATCTCGCGCATCTCGAGCTCGTGCTCGCCGGTGATGCCCCCCTGCGGAGCGCGGCCGACCATGCGCTCCACCACCTGCAGGTATTGCGTCACGCCCCGCTGCAGGCTGGCGATGGCATCGGCCTCAGAGGTGCCGACCATCAGCCGCGAGGCATGCTCGACACCGTCGCGCACCCGCATCACCGCCTGTTCGTACTGCTCCAGGCGGACCGGTTCGGGCGTCAGCAGGTACGACCGGGCCACGATCGCCAGGGCCTGCACCCGTTGTTCCAGGGCATGGGTCGCGGCCAGGCGTGGCGAGATGCGATTGGTGAAGTCGCGCTGCAGCTCGGCGCTGTGCGATTGCGACCGCAGGACGACCGCGAGCCCCGCAGCCAGGATGAGCAACAGGATGATGGACCCCACGGTGAGTCGGGTGGCGAGGCTGAGGCCGCGCCCGGGCACCGTCATGCCCCCTGCCCCCGTGACGCCGGCTTCGCCTTGAAGACTCTGGCCTGCCGCGACATCACCTCGAGCGACGCCTCGATATCTGGCGTCGGCCACTCGGCCTCGCCCAGCACCAACACGCCTTCGGGACTGAGCGCTCCCCGCAGGTGCGCCATCGTCCTGGCCTGCAGCGGCCGCTGGAGGTAGATGAGCACGTTGCGACAGCTGACGAGGTCGAAGGTGTGGGCTGGAGGCGCGGCCGTCACGTCGTGACGCGTGAAGGTCACTCGCTCGCGCACTCGGTCGACCACGCGGACACTCGCGACACGACCAGATGTGACGGGCACGAGGTAACGCGCCGCGAGGGCACCGGGCAAGGCGAGGGCAGACGTCGCCGGGTACTGGGCGGCTCGTGCCGCGTCGAGGGCGCCGCGATCGATGTCGGAGGCCTCGACCTGGCCCTCGATGCCGGCTTCGTCGAGGAGCATGGCCAGGGTGTACGCCTCTTCGCCGCGGCCGCATCCGGCACACCACACGCGGAGCGGGGCCGATGTGGCAACGGCACGCGCGCGAAGGGCGGGGACCACGACGTGCCGCAACAGGTCGAAGGTCGCGGCGTTGCGATAGAAACTGCTGACCTTGATGGCCAGGCGCTCCGCGAGCGCATCGGCTTCCTCGGCGTCGTGCCAGAGGCGTTGCAGGTAGTCGTGGAGGGTGGCGGCGCCGACGGCGAGCATCCGGTTGCGCAGCCGCCGCTGCATCGTCGCCGGACGATACTGCGAGAAGTCGACACCCACCCGGTCGCGGACGATCTGCAGGACGGCCTCGGTCAGGACATCGTCCGAACACACGGCAGCGGTCGCTGGGGGTGTTTGATGCATCGACTCAGGGGGTGCGCAGAGCCGGACGGCGGATGCCATCGACACGCTGCCCCAGAGCATACCTCGACCGCGCGGGTTTTCGGGAACGCTCGGGTTGCTGCGGCGGGTTTGGGG
>JAEZDP010000376.1 GCA_023418055.1 Acidobacteriota bacterium | reverse complement strand
AGAACGCGAGCATGCGGGCCGCCACCGGCGCGCTCACCGAACAGGTCGGTGGCCTGCAGGCCGCCCTCGACGACCTCGATCAGTTCAGCCCGAGCGCCGCCGAACGTGCGGCGATGGCCAGGCTCCCCCAGGGCACACGGCGAGAAGCACTCGGTGGCAGCCAACCGGATCCCGCCCTCCTGGCGCGGCTCATGGGCCCGTCGGCCACACCCGACGGCATGGGCGTGCTGCGGCAGATGCTGGGTTCCCTTGCCCATCGCCTCGAGGCGGCGCGCCCCCAGCTGGAGCGCGAAGCCGCTCTGGCCCGGGCCACCCCGGCCATCTGGCCGGCCTTCGGCGGACTCAGTTCGGGCTTCGGCGTCCGCCGTGATCCGTTCACCGCGGCGCCGGCCGTCCATCTCGGTCTCGACATCTCTGCCGACCATGGGCAACCGGTGTACGCCTCGGCCGACGGCGTGGTCGCCGAAGCGCAGCGGCACAGCGACTACGGCAACCTCGTCACGGTGAGCCATGGATTCGGCATCGAGACCCGTTATGCCCATCTGTCCGGGTTTGCCGTGCGCCCCGGCCGCACCGTGCGGCGCGGCGAGGTCATCGGCTACGTCGGGTCGACGGGCCGGTCCACCAGTGCGCACCTGCACTACGAGGTGTGGATCGACGGGCGTCCCACCAACCCGCTCGGATTTCTCGTCGGCCGCGAGCGTCCCTGACCCCTTCCGTGGTGGCCTTGCCTCCCCTCGGCCCGTTCCCTACAATCGAAAGATTGCGGGGCCTGCGACGGGTCCCCTTATCAGGTAGCCACTTTTGATCCTCGATACCCTACTCGCCAAGGTCATCGGCACGCAGAACGACCGTGAGCTGAAGCGCATCACGCCGCTCGTCGCGCAGATCAACGCCTTCGAACCTTCACTGCAGGCGCTCACCGACGAGCAGTTGCGCGACAAGACTGTCGAGTTCCGTCGGCGCCTGGACACCGGCGAGACGCTCGACGATCTGCTGCCTGAAGCGTTCGCCGTCGTGCGCGAGGCCGGACGCCGCGTGGTGCACATGCGCCACTACGACGTGCAGCTCATCGGCGGCATCGCGCTCCACCGCGGCAAGATCGCCGAGATGAAGACCGGCGAGGGCAAGACGCTCGTCGCCACGCTGCCGGCCTACCTCAACGCGCTCGCCGGCAAGGGCGTGCACGTCGTCACCGTCAACGACTACCTCGCACGTCGCGACTCCGAGTGGATGGGGCGCATCTATCGCTTCCTCGGCCTGTCGGTCGGGGTCATCTCGCACGACCTGCGCGACGACGAGCGGAAGCGCAACTACGCGGCCGACATCACCTACGGCACCAACAACGAGTTCGGCTTCGACTACCTGCGCGACAACATGAAGTTCGATCTCGCGCAGATGGTGCAGCGCGGGCACGGCTTTGCCATCGTCGACGAGGTGGACAGCATCCTCATCGACGAGGCGCGCACACCGCTCATCATCTCGGGCCCGGCCGAAGAATCGACAGACCTCTACTACGAAGTGGACCGCATCATCCCGAAGCTGACGCCGGGTGCGGTCATCCAGGGCAACGTCAAGGCCGAAGAGCGCGAGGCCCTCGAGGCCACCGGCGACTTCATCGTCGACGAGAAACACAAGACCGCGACCCTGACCGAGACGGGCATGGCCAAGGCCGAGGAGTTGCTGGCGCACCGCCTGCAGCCCGGCGGTCTGTACGACCCGGCGAACATGCCGCTGCTGCACCACATCAACCAGGGCTTGCGGGCACACACGCTCTTCCGCCGCGACGTGGACTACGTTGTCAACGAAGAGGGCCAGGTGGTCATCGTCGACGAGTTCACCGGACGTCTGATGCCGGGCCGACGCTGGAGCGACGGGCTGCACCAGGCGGTCGAGGCCAAGGAAGGCGTGAAGATCGAGCGCGAGAACCAGACGCTCGCGACCATCACCTTCCAGAACTACTTCCGCAAGTACGACAAGCTCTCCGGCATGACCGGCACGGCCGACACCGAGGCCGAAGAGTTCAACAAGATCTACAAGCTCGACGTCGTCCTGATTCCGACAAACCGCCCGCTCATCCGCGTCGAGGAACCCGACACGGTCTACCGCACCGAGCGAGAGAAGAACGAAGCCATCGTCGAGGACATCGTCACCAAGCAGGCCGAGGGGCGGCCGGTGCTCGTGGGCACGGTGTCGGTCGAGAAGTCGGAGCGGCTCTCGGGGATGCTGAAGCGGCGCGGCGTCAAACACGTCGTGCTGAATGCCAAGTACCACGCGCAGGAAGCCGAGATCGTCGCGCAGGCGGGCCGCATCAACACCGTGACCGTCGCCACCAACATGGCCGGCCGCGGCACCGACATCCTGCTCGGCGGCAACCCCGAGTTCATGGCGCGGCAGCAGTGCCTTGCCGAAGACGTCGTCGAGAAGGTGGCCAAGGGCCAGGAACGGTACGTCGACGATGAGGAGTTCGTCTACTTCCGGCACCTGGACGGGTCGTACCGGGTGGCGACGCCCACCTGGCGGCACATCTACGCAAGCTTCGAAGCCGAGTGCAAGGTCGAGCACGAGAAGGTCGTGTCGCTTGGCGGGCTGCACATCATCGGCACCGAACGCCACGAGTCGCGCCGCATCGACAACCAGCTGCGTGGCCGCGCGGGACGTCAGGGCGACCCGGGGTCGTCGCGCTTCTACCTGTCGCTCGAAGACGACCTGATGCGCATCTTCGGATCATCGAACATTGCCGGGTTGATGCAGCGCCTGGGAATGGAAGAAGGCGTGCCGATCGAGAGCCGCATGGTCACCAAGGCCATCCAGCGCGCCCAGAAGCAGGTCGAGGCGCAGAACTTCGGCACCCGTAAGCACCTGCTCGAATACGACGACGTGATGAACAAGCAGCGTGAGAGTGTGTACACGCTGCGGCGTCAGTTGCTCGAGGGCAAGGTGCGCCTCGAAGACGGCGACACCGATACGCGCGAGTACCTGCTCAACGTGGCCGACGAGCAGGTCGAAGTGCTGGTCGACACGTACGCGCCGGCTGACGAGGATCCCGAGACCTGGGATCTCGCCATGCTGCGTGAAGAAGCGGTGCGGGTCTTCGGGCTCGACGAGACGACGTTGCGCGGCCTGACGCTCGAAGACATGAAGTCCGACGAAATCCATGAGGCGTTGTGGGGACTCGTCGAGACGGCCTATGTCGCGAAGGAGCGTGAGGTCGGACGCGACTTGCAGCAGTTGCCCCCCGAGATCGTGACGCAGATCGTGCCAGCCGACGAATGGGCGCGCGTGCAGGAGGCCGACGCGGATGCCCGCGACCGCCTCGCCGGGCAGGCCGTGCTTGGTTCCATCGAGCGCAACCTGATGCTGCAGGTGGTCGACAGCCAGTGGAAGGACCATCTCTACTCGCTCGATCATCTGAAGGAAGGCATCGGCCTGCGCGGGTACGGGCAGCGTGACCCGCTCGTCGAGTACAAGAAGGAGAGCTTCGCGCTCTTCCGGGCGATGAAGCAGCGCGTGGACGAAGAGACCGTGCGCTACCTGTGGCGGCTGCGTCCGGTCTTCGGCCAGGCCCGCCCGGCCGAGGGCGCGCCGGCCGCGGCGCCCCCCGCCGTGCGTCCCACCGCCCCGTCCGGTATCTTCGCCCCGCCCCGTCCGGGACAACTACAGG
>JAEZDP010000355.1 GCA_023418055.1 Acidobacteriota bacterium | reverse complement strand
TGGCGAAACGTGCGCTGCGCCAAGGTCCTGAGGGGAAGGTCTGACTGCAAGGCAAACGGCCGGGTGGGCACGACGTTCGCGTCAGGCCGGCTTGCTGCGAGTCCGAGCACCTGGAGGGGAAACGTGTCCGGCCCTGCAGGACGACGCAACGGTTCGATGTCACCCGATGTGTCGATGGCGACGAGGTGCTGGCAATGCGACGCAGCGACAACCGGCCGCACGAGGTCGAGCGCGATCCGGTCCTCCTCCGGAACCGCCCACCGCGGTTGAGGCCACAACCACCAGCGCGTGCCACCCAGACGATTGGCGGACGGCCGCTCGCCGCGCAAGCGATCAAGCACACGGGCGGCCTCACTCGCATCGGCTGGTGCGTCCCACACGGCTGCCCATTCGGCGCCCGTGAAGTGCGCGACAGGCACCAGCAGCCCGTCCTGGCGCACTACACCGATCGTGAGCGATTCCGCACCTGGTTGCGGCGTGCGGTCGACCGGATGGGCCAGCCAGGGACCACACGCGACCGCCGCCATGAAGACCGCGACGCAGGCACGCCATGCCGTGGCAGCTCGCATTGCCGGACTGTACAACCGCGCGATGGCTCGGTGCGAGCTCTGCAGGCCGAGCCCTGTGGACCGTGGACGGTGGGCTGTGGCCTGTGGCCTGTGGCCTGTGGCCTGTGGACCGTGGACCGTGGACCGCGGGCTGTGGACCGTGGACTGTGGACTGTGGACCGTGGACCATGGAGACCGCGACTGTGGCCGGGGCCCCATGCCGTACACTTCCGGCCATGCACCAGCAGCACCGCTCTGTCTCGCGTCCCATTCTCGCCATGGCGCTCACGTGCACGCTGTCGCTGTGGGCACCCGCTTTCCTCTCTGTGCCCCTGCGCGCACAGGCGCCGCCGCCATCACCCGAGCAGTTCTTCGGGCACGTGATGGGCGCCGACCGCAAGCTGGCCAACTGGGACCGGCTGCTCGAGTACTACCGCGCGCTCGATACGGCGTCCGACCGGCTGCACCTCGTCGAACTCGGCGCGTCGAGTGAAGGTCGCCCGTACGTGGCGCTGTTCATCTCGTCGCCGGCCAATCTCCAGCGGCTCGACGAGCTGCGGCAGATGAACGCGCGACTCGCCGACCCGCGCGGCGCCACCGAGGCCGAGGTCGATCGCATCGTCCGCGATGGGCGCGCCGTCGTGATTCAGAGCTTCGCGCTGCACTCGAGCGAGGTCGCCGCGTCGCAGACGGCGGCGGAGTTCGCGTGGGAGAGCATCACGCGTGACGACCCCGAAGCCGTCCGCATGCGCGAGGAGGTCATCAGCATCGTGTTGCCGTCCATCAACCCTGATGGCACGCAGATGATTGCCGACTGGTACATGCAGCACGTCGGCACCGAGTACGAGGCCACGGGCCTGCCGTGGCTCTACCAGAAGTACGCCGGCCACGACAACAACCGCGACGGCTTCGCCCTGAACCTCGTCGAGTCGCAGCACCTCGCGAAGCTGATGTACCGCGACTGGATCCCGCAGGCCTACGTGGATCATCACCAGATGGGCAGCGGCAACGCCAGGCTCTACATCCCTCCCTACGCCGAGCCCATCCGCCCGAACGGCGATCCGCTGGTGTGGCGCGAGATGTCCTGGTGGGGCGCGCACATGGGCACTCAGCTCGAGGCAGCCGGAAAGACGGGCGTCGTCGGTGCCGCCATCTACTCGGGCTGGGGACACATGGGCTTCCACTGGATCACCCCGTTCCACAACATCGCCGGCATGCTCACCGAGTCGGCCAGCGCTCGGTTGGCGACCCCGATGTTCCTCCACCCCGATCAACTGCGCGGCGGCCCGCGCGCTTTGCCCACGTACGAACCGCAGACCACCATGCCGAGCCTGTGGCCCGGCGGCTGGTGGCGCGTCCGCGACATCGTCGAGCAGCAGAAGATCGCCGCGTGGGCGACGGTGGATCTTGCGGCGCGCAACCGCGAGACGGTGCTGCGCAACATGTACCTCAAGGCCTCACGGCAGACGACGCGTGGTGCCGAGGGCGAGGTCAAGGCGTACGTCATCGCCGCGGACCAGCACGACCCGCTCACGGTGAAGAAACTCGTGAACATGCTTCTCGACTCCGGCGTCGAGGTGCACGAGGCGCGTGAGCAGTTCGTGGTGGACGGCCGGATCTACGGCGCGGGTTCGTTCGTCGTCTCGATGGCGCAACCCAAGCAGGGCCTGGTGCGGTGGATGCTCGGCCGCACGTTCTATCCCGACAACACCTTCACGCGCGACCGGGACGACACCCCCATTCGACCGTACGACATGTCCACCGACACCTTCGGCGAGTTCATGGGGGTACGCAGCGACGAAGCACGTGAACCGATCACGGCGCCGATGACGACGCTGACCTCGAAGGTGGCGCTGCGTGGAGCGGCGGACCCGGCCGCACCGCACGGCTACGTGCTCGATGGCCGGCTCAACGACAGTCACCGGGCCGTGCAGCTGCTGCTCGCCAAGGGGATCGCGGTCCGGCGTGTGCAGACGCCGCCGGGGGGGTCGGACCTGCGCGCGGGTGACTTCCTCGTGGCGTCCGGCGACGTCGCGTCAATCGCCGAACGGTCGGGTGTGTCGTTTGCAGCCCTGTCGGCGCCGGTGACGAGCGGCACCTACGCGCTCCGCGCCCCGCGCATAGGGCTCTTCCAGCGCTATCGCGGCGGCAACATGGACGAAGGCTGGACACGTCTGCTGTTCGAGCGGTTCGACATTCCTTACGCGACGGTCCGCGACGACGTGATCACGAAGGGAGACCTCACCGGTCGCTTCGACGTGATCGTGCTGCCCGCCGATTCAGTGGCCGCCATGACGGGCGAAGAGTCGGGAACCCGCGGCGGGCGCGGACAGGGCGGCGCCGCGCGCCAGCAGAACGTGCCGGAGGAGTACCGCAGCGGCTTCGGCGACGAAGGGGTGAAGGCCTTGCGCGCGTTCGTGGAGGCGGGCGGCACCCTCGTGGCCTTTGCGCAGGCGGCCGATCTGCCCGTGCAGCAGTTCGACCTGCCCGTGCGCAACGTGATCGCGGGCCTCGACGCGAAGACGTTCTGGTCGCCAGGTTCGACGTTGCGCATGCGTTTTGCCACGGACCATCCCCTGGCCTTCGGCATGCCGTCGAAGGGACTCGGCCTGCTGATGGCCGGCGGCCAGGTCTACGAAGTGACGGGCACCGACCGTAGCCACGATGTGGAGATCCTCGCCACCTACGAGGACCGCGACCTCCTGCAGAGCGGGTGGCTCATCGGCGAGCAGGTCATCGCGCGTAAGGCCGCCGCGGTGTCGGTGGCGCTCGGCAAAGGGCGGGTCGTCCTCCTCGGCCTGCGTGCCCAGAACCGCGCCCAGACCCACGGCACCTTCAAGCTCGTGTTCAACGCGCTGCTCACGCTGCCCGACACCACGCGGCCCGAGTGACCGCGGGCTTGACAACAGGCGAACAAAACGCGAACATGCC
>JAEZDP010000314.1 GCA_023418055.1 Acidobacteriota bacterium | reverse complement strand
GCGGAGTACTTCCGGCACGACATCCACCCGGTGCTCACGCCGCTCGCCTTCGACCCGGGCCACCCGTTTCCGTACATCTCGAACCTCAGCGAGAACCTCGCGGTGGTCGTCCGTCACAACGGCCGCACGAAGTTCGCGCGCGTGAAGGTCCCCCAGATGCTCGACCGGTTCATCCCGGTCCCGGCCGCACTGTCGCCGCATCCCGGCCAGAGCTTCGTGTTCCTCGAGGACGTCATCCGCGCCAACCTGCAGGAGCTGTTTCCCGGCACGGAAGTGCAGGGCGCCCATCTGTTCCGCGTCATCCGCGACACCGACATGGTGATCCAGGAGGACGAGGCCGACGACCTGCTCGAGACGGTGGACCGGAGTCTGAAGCAGTTGCGCTACGGCGCCTTGTGCCTGCTGCAGGTCGAGGCGTCGATGCCCCGCCGCGTGCTGAACATCCTGGTCGAGAACTTCGAGATCGACGAGGACATCGTCGTGCGCACCGACGACCGGATGGAGTACGGCGACTGGGTGCAGCTCACGCGCCTGCACCGGCCGCAGCTGAAGGACCCGCCGTTCTCCCCGCGCGTCATGTGGCCCGCGCCCGGTGAGGTCTTCGACGACCTGCGCGAAGAGGACGTGCTCGTGCACCACCCCTTCGACTCGTTCGCCTCGGTGGAGTCGTTCCTGAAGACCGCGGTGGACGACCCGCAGGTGGTGGCGATCAAGATGACGCTGTACCGCATCGGCGCCAACTCGCCCCTGGTGGACATGCTCATCGGCGCGGCCGAGCAGGGCAAGCAGATTGCCGTGCTCGTCGAGCTGAAGGCGCGATTCGACGAGCGCAACAACATCGCGTGGGCCAACCGGCTCGAGGCGGCGGGCATCCACGTCGTCTACGGCCTGGTGAACCTCAAGACGCACTGCAAGTTGTGCCTCGTCGTGCGCAAGGAGCCCACGGGCATCCGCCGCTACGCGCACATCGGCACCGGCAACTACAACCGGCAGACCTCTCAGGTCTACACCGACCTCGGCCTCTTCACCTGCGACCCGGCGATCATCGACGACATCTCGGAAGTGTTCAATTACCTGACGGGGTACTCGCACAAGCGTGCGTACGACCACCTGCTCGTCGCGCCCGTGTCGCTGCGCACGCAGATGAAGGCGCTCATCGATCGCGAATGTGCCCACGCCGCCGCCGGGCGTCCGGCGCGGCTCATCTTCAAGAACAACGCGATTGCCGACCCGGGCATGATCCGGACGCTCTACCGGGCCAGCCAGTGCGGCGTCGAGATCGACCTCATCGTGCGAGGGGTCTGCTGCCTGCGGCCGGGCATCGCGGGCATCTCCGACACGATCCGCGTACGGTCGATCGTCGGCCGGTTCCTCGAGCACTCGCGCATCTACTACTTCGAGAACGGCGGGCAGCCCGAGATCTACATCGGCAGCGCCGACCTCATGGAGCGCAACCTCGACAGGCGCGTGGAGGTGATGTGCCCGGTACAGCAGGAGGACCTGCGGGCGCACCTGCGCGACGTCGTCCTCGAAGAGTTACTGCTCGACAACGACCGGGCGGCCCGGCTGAAGACCGACGGCACCTACGAGTACGAGACGCCTGAAGCCGGACGGCCCGTGCGCAGCGCGCAACGGCGGCTGCTCGACTACTACACGAGTGCCGGCACCTCGGGCCTCGGCGAACCCGACCGTGCCTGAGATGTATCGCAGCCCGGAGCCTGGCGAGGCTCCGTCAGGCTACGACGTGGCGTACACGGCAGCCAGCGATGCGGCGCTGCTGTCACTCGATGCGACGGCATGGGCCGCGGCACAGACAATCGCGTGGGGCCATCCCCGGTACCGCACGCGCTTCAGGGCGCTGTGGCGCGACGACCTGCTCGTCGTGCGCTTCGACGCCACCGACATCGCCCCGTGGCACACGCGGCAACATCGCGATCACTGCCTCTGGGAGGAGGAGGTGGTCGAGATCTTCCTCGATCCGGCGTGCGCGGGCCGTCATTACGCCGAACTCGAGATCAGCCCGGCCAACGTCGTCTGCGATCTCCACATCGCGCAGTTGACGCCGCAGCGCGACGTGCGCCTCGAGTGGGACTTCCCCACGTTGCAGACGGCCGTCCATGCCGGCGAGGCGCAGGACGACTGGACCGCCGTGGCGTGCCTGCCGTTTGTCGACTTCGCGTCGCTGTCCCCCGACGTCGCGGCGTGCCTGCCGGTCGCGGCCGATGACGTCTGGCTGTTCAACGTCTTCCGCATCAAGCGCCCGTACGGGCCAGCCGAGCCCGAGCGCGATGCCATCTACGCGGCATGGTCCGTGCCCGACGCGCCCACATTCCACACCCCCGAGGCGTTCCGCCCGCTTCGCTTCACGCGGTGACCGGTGGCCGCGATGGCGGCACACCCCCAAGAGACGTCATGCACCCACAACTCACGGAGATCCTCGATCAACTCGACGACACCGAACGTCGTGCGCAGGCGCTGGCGGCACGAGCGCAAGGTGATGCCTGGATGCGCCGCCCCTCAGCGACGACCTGGTCGCCTTCCGAGTGCGTGCAGCATCTGGTGACGTCGATCGACGCCTTCCTCCCGCTCGTGGACGAAGTACTCGACACCACGCCGCGCCCGTCGCCGCCTGACACGCGTCGATACTCGGCGGGATGGCTCGGACGCATCCTGCTCTGGTCCATCGAGCCGCCCTACCGGATGCGCGTGCGGACGGCGGCCCGTTTCGTGCCGGGAGCGCCCCGGTCCGTGGACGTCGATCTCGCGGAGTTCATGACACGGCATGCCGAGTGGCGGTCGCGCATGGCGCGCGCCGACGGCCTGCCGCTCGACCGCCTGCGCATTGTCTCGCCCTTCGACCGGCGGGTGCGCTACTCGCTCTACACGACGTTCCGGATTGTGCCGACCCACGAGCGCCGTCACCTGTGGCAGGCCGAGCGCGTCCTCGCGGGCGCGTGAGTCGAGGGAGGGTCTCACGCACGACGAGGGCGACCGCCACAGGCAGTCGCCCCCGCTGAGGACGCCGAACCCACGCCCTCGTGCGGCTACTCGCCGCCGAGGTTGCTGAAGTCCTTGACGATGACGTCGAGCGTGCCGCTGGTGGGCTCACCCACGACGAAGAACAGGTAGCCGGTGTTCTCCATGAGCCGCACGGTGGCAGGTCCAATCACCGCGGCGCTCGAACCCGCGACGGCGACCGACAGGTCCCACGCCCCGGCGGGCGCCGACACGGTCACCTGCTCGTTGTTCACGAACTGGCGCAGCAGGAAGGCCGTCTGGCCGAAGTTGCCGAAGCCGCCCGGCGCGCTCAGGTAGGCATCGACGGCGGGCGCCGCGGCCGTGTGGAACACCGACACGCGCGCCTTGTTGTTGACCGTCGGGCTGAGGTCGAGCGTGTACTTGCTCGCCGTCGGTGCGCCGTCGGCGGTCAGGTGCGCGATGATCGCCACGTCTTCCCCGGCGGCCAGCGGAATGGCCGCAGGGCCGATGAGGGCCGGCAGGCCGCACGGGTTCGACGGGTTGGCCGGATGCACGGCCACCTGGATGGTTCCAGCCGGCAGGGCGAGCGGTCCGACGATCTGCTTGTACTGGAAGCCCGGCAGCGCGCACGCGCCATTCACCGAGACGTCCACCGGCAGCGCCGAGTCGGCGCCGACCGCCCCGCCGTTGATCCCGTGCACGACAATTACGTTGGCGGCGTTGCCTTGCGCAGACGCGACGCCGGTGGAGACGATGATGGCCGACGCCGCGAGCCACGCCAGACCTGCAGAACGCTTGAACACTGGAACCTCCCTGGATGCGGGGTGAAAGTCATCGACGCACAGGGGCGCCGGTTACCCAGGGTGGGACGCGTCACGTTCGGCAGCGGATCCGGGAAAAAACGGCGGGGACGCCGCCTCACACGGCTTCAACCCGCCCCGACGCGATCGAGCGGTTGGCCGCGAGTGCGGTCTTCAGGGCAATGATGGCCTCCTCACCTGTCGCACGGGTCGGCGCCGTGCGGGACGCGATGCAGTCGAGCAGGTATGCGCACTGGCGCTCCCATCCGTCGCCGGTGTCGGCCGCGAGGCGTTCGGGCGGCCCCTCCTTCGGGAAGTAGCGCAGCGCGTTGGCATCCTGATCGACTTCACCCAGGTTGCCGCCTTCCACGGTTTCTCCGGCGACAAACGGGTACTCGAGCACGCCCTCGGGCCCCAGCACGCGGATGCCGCTCGTGAACGGGTACGACCCGGGCTGCAGCTGTCCGCCCTCGACGAGCGCCTGCCCGTTGTCGCAGGCCACCACGGCGGCCACGTGCAGCGGCGCCTTGTGCGGCCCCACGGTCACGGCGCGGGCATACACGGTGCGTGGGGTGCCCATGAGGGCCGCGACCTGATCGAAGTCGTGAACGAGCAGGTCCACGGTGGCTCCGCCCGACGCGGCGGGGTCGAGCATCCAGTCGTTCCAGTCGGGCGTCTTCGACAGCCGCACGGTGGTCATCGAGGTGGGCGTGCCGATGGCCCCGTCGCGGACGCGCGCGTGCAGCACCTCGTATTCGGGCCAGAACCGGAGCACGAGGCCCACGAGCAGCAGGCGGTTGCTCGCATCACGTGCGCGCAGAATCGCTTCCGCGTCGGCCACGTCGAGCGCGATGGGCTTCTCGAGCAGCACGTCGCGGCCGGCGGCAAAGGCCGCCTCCGCCCACTCGCGGTGCAGGAGCGTCGGCAGACAGATGTCCACCACCTGCACATCGTCTCGCGCGATGGCGGCGGCCAGGTCACTCGTGGCCTCGGCGCCGTACTCGGCGGCGATGGCGCCGGCCTTGTCCACGCTGCGTGAGGCGACGACACGCAGCGCAGCGCGGTCCTTCTGGGCGGCCCAGGCGGCGGCGTGTGTGCGCGCCATGAACCCCGATCCGAGAATGGCGACTCCGATCACTGCGCGCTCCTTCCCGACCGCGCCGGACGGCGGGTCTTCATGACATCGACGATGGCCGTCTGTGACGGCCGGGACACGTGTGGCGTCTCGTGGGCAACTGACATCCGACAAGTGTAGCCTCACCCGTCGCCCCGCCGGAGCGACCGCGATACGATCGCCGGCCGAGGAGGAACGTGATGATTGACGTACGGGGACATCGGGCGCTCGTGACCGGCGGCACCCAGGGCGTGGGGCGCGCGATCGCCGTGGCGCTCGCTCACGCCGGGGCGGACGTCCTGGTGCATGGGCTGCACCGCGATGCCGCCGCCGAAGAGACCCGTGCCGCCTGCGAGGCGGCAGGTGTACGAGCGGCACTACTGGAGGCGGATCTGTCGGGCGACGCGCCGGATGCCGCCGCGCGTCTGTTCGAGGCCGCACGCGAGGCCCTGCCCGGCATCGACCTGCTCGTGAACAACGCCGGCAGCTGCTTCGAACATCAGCACACATTCTTCGACGTGGATGCCGACCTGTTCGCGCGGACCCTGCAGTTGAACGTCACCGCGCCCTTCTTCCTCACCCAGCAGTTCGCGAGGCACTGGCGCGCGGGGGACGTGCAGGGGCGCGTGCTGTTCACCGGGTCGATCAATGGCCGGCTGGCCGAGCCGAATCACACCGCGTACGACACGTCCAAGGGCGCCGTCGAGATGATGGTCAGGACGCTGTGCGTCGCACTGGCGCCCCACGGCATCCGTGTCAACGGGCTTGCGCCAGGTCTCGTCCGGACGCCGCTCACGGCCCCAGCCCTGGCCGATGCCGACTTCCTCCGCTGGATGCAGTTGCACACGCCGAACGGCGAGGTGCCCGATGCCGCGGTGTGCGGTGAGGTGGCCGTGTTCCTGCTGAGCGACGCCGCGCGACACGTCCAGGGACAGATGCTGCTCGTCGATGGCGGCATGAGCATCTGGCAGCAGCCCGACCGCCCCGCATAGACTGTGGCCCGACACGACGTGTCGTCGCGTCCCCTTCCCGTGAGAGTGTGCATGTACGTTCGTTCCTGTGTTCCGCTGCTCGGCCTCCTGCTGGCCGTGGCCTGTTCGTCGTCGCCGCCATCTCCTCAGCCCGCCCCGGAGGCGACGGCGGCAGGAGTGCCCGACTTCGACGACATCCTGAAGATCGACGTGCATTCGCACAACTTCGAAGACATGGCGCTGCTCAACGACATGCTCGGCCGCGTCAACGTGCAGGCGGTGAACGTGAGTGTGCCGGGCACGGACGGCCACCTCGAGACGATGCACCGCATTGCGCGTGACCTCGCGCAGGCACATCCCGGCCGGCACTTCTGGGCCTCGACCTTCGACCTGCGCAATCGGCACGCCCCGGGCTGGGCCGAGGACACGAAGTCAGCCTTGGATCAGACCTTCGCCGACGGCGCGGTGATGGTGAAGATCTGGAAGGAAGTGGGTATCGATCTGAAGCGCCCCGACGGCTCGTTCATGTTGCCCGACGATGAGGTGCTCGACCCGGTGTATGCGCACCTCGCGGCGCGCGGCAAGCCGCTGCACGCCCACCTGGCCGAGCCGCTCGATGCCTGGCGCCCGCTCGACCCTGACAGCGTCCACTACTCGTACTACTCGAAGAACCCCGAGTGGCACCTCTACGGAAAGCCCGGCTACCCGAGCCACGAAGAGATCATCGCCGCACGTGATCGCATTCTCGAGAAGCATCCCTCGCTCGTGGTCATCGGCGCGCATCTCGGGAGCCTCGAACACGACGTCGACGAGGTGGCGGCGCGTCTCGACCGCTATCCCAACTTCTACGTGGAGGTGGCTGCGCGCACACGCGACCTGACCTACCAGCCCACCGAGAAGGTGCGTCAGTTCTTCCTGAAGTATCAGGACCGCATCCTCTACGGCGTGGACCGCACGTGGATGCCGTATGCGCGCGAGACGCCGCCGACCGACGAGCAGCGCGAGGCGTTCGTCCAGGACCTGGAGGCGCAGTATCGTCTGGACTACGCGTACTACGCGGGGACCGGCACGGTGGACTATCGGGGCCGCGAGGTGCAGGGACTGGGCCTGCCGGCCGACGTGTTGGCCAGGTTCTACCATGGCAACGCGCAGCGCGTGATACCCGGCCTCGCCGCCGAGTGACCCGATCACACGAGGCCACGAAGGAGCGCGAACATGGGCAGGCCACAGCGAGGGGCGATGGTGACACGGCGATGCGCGGCGATGGCCGGTGCCATCCTGCTGGCGGCGTCCGCGTCCGGCGTGGGTGCGCGTGTGGGTGTGGTCGCGGCCGCGCCGCAAGCGGCGGCGAAGGTGCCGCTCACCCATGAGCGCCTCTGGAGCTTCAAGCGAGTGGGCGCGCCGGTGGTGTCACCCGACGGGCGCTGGGTGGTGACGAGTGTCACCGAGCCCGCCTACGACTCCCAGAAGGAGGTGACCGATCTCTGGATCGTCGCGGCCGACGGCAGCGTCCCTGCGCGGCGCCTGACGTCACACCGAGGCGGCGAGAGTGCGCCGGCGTGGAGCGCCGACAGCACGCGCCTGGCCTTCACCGCGCGCCGCGACGGCGACGTCGTGGCCCAGGTGTACGTGCTCGATGTGGCCCGTGGCGGCGACGCGCAGCGGGTCACCGACGCACCGACGTCGGCCAGCGCACCGCAGTGGCGGCCGGATGGCAAGGCGCTCGTGTTCCAGGCCGCCCTCTGGCCGGGCGCGACTGACGAGGCCGGCAACCGCGCGGTCGTCAAGGCGCGCGACGAGGCCAAGGCGAACGTGCGCATCTATGAGCGGTTCCCGATTCGCTCGTTCGACCGCTGGCTCGACGACTCGCGGCCGCATCTCTGGGTGCTCGATCTGGACGCGGGGCCGACGGCGCGGCCCCTGTTTGCGGCGTCGGCGCTTGCGCGGTCGCCGGGCTTCGGCGGGCAGTCGCTGCAGGCCGTGTGGGCGCCCGACGGCCAGTCGGTGGTGTTTGTGGCCGCCGACCGCCAGCACGAGGCCGCTCGGGCGGCCGTCGCCAGTGCGCTGTGGCAGGTGCCGGCCGAAGGCGGCGAGCCGCGGCGCCTCGAGGCCGAAGGTCTCACCGTCAACGGTCCGAAGTTCCGTCCTGATGGGCAGGCGCTCTGCATGCGCGCGGCCGACGCGTCCCCAGCCATCTACGCGCTGGGGTCCCTTGCGTGTGGGCCGTGGCCATGGACGGGGCGCGTGTCGGTGCTGGCGCGCGACCTGGACCGTCCCGTGGGGTCGTTCGGGTTTGCGCCCGACAACCGCTCGATGTACTTCACCGCGGAGGATGCCGGACACGAACGCATCTACCGGGTGGATGCCGCCGGTGGGCCCGCTGTCCTGGTCGGTAAGCCGACAGGTGGGGTGTACACCGACCTGCAGGTGCCCGAGCGGGCGAGTGCCGCCATGCTGTTTGCGAGGTGGGAGTCGGCGACCTCACCAGCCGAGATCGTCAGGGTGGACCCGGCACGTCCGGCGCCCGAGCCCATCACCGACTTCAACACCGCGGCGGCACGCGACACCGACTGGACCCCGTTGAGGGAGTTCTGGTTCACCGGACGCGACGGTCGCCGCATCCGCAGCGTCATGGCCCTGCCGGCCGGGTTCGATCCCGCGCGCAAGTACCCGCTGCTGGTCCTGATGCATGGCGGCCATGCCAGCGCGTGGCGCGATGCCATCTCGTACCGCTGGAACTACCATCTGCTCACGCAGCCGGGCTTCGTCCTGATAGCCACCGACTACCGTGGCTCGACGGGCTATGGCCAGCAGTTCACGCTCGATATCCTGGGCGACCCGCTTGCCGGACCGGCCGACGACATCAACGATGCGGCTGACCACGCGATTCGCGAGTTTCCCTTCATCGATGGCACCCGTCAGGCGGCCGCGGGCGCAAGCTACGGCGGGCACCTGGCCAACTGGCTGGCAGGAACGACGGATCGCTACAAGGCGCTCGTGAGCCACGCCGGGCTGGCGACGCTCGAGATGCAGTGGGCCACGAGCGACGGCATCTTCCACCGTGAGCTGATGATGGGCGGTCCGCCGTGGGAGCGTCCGGACGTCTGGGCCGAGCAGAGCCCGCTGGCGCGCGCCGGCCGGTTCCGTACGCCGATGTTGCTGTCGATTGGCGAGAACGACTTCCGCGTGCCCGAGGGCAACACGCTGGCGATGTACGCCGCGCTGCAGCGGATGCAGGTACCCACACGTCTGCTGGTGTGGCCCGACGAGAACCACTGGATTCTGAAGGGTGAGAACAGCCGGGTGTTCTATCGCGAGGTGCGGGCGTGGCTCGAGCGGTACCTGCTGGACGGCTCCGCGGCAACGGCGGAGGGGGTCGGAGCGGCGCGGTGACGGCGGGGGCGCGGTGGGACACGGCGCGGCATCCTCCGCAGGTCTGACCCCAGGACGTCACGCCGCAGGTCTGACCCCACAATGTCACACCGCAGGTCTGACCCCGGAACGTTAGCCCGCAGGTCTGACCCCGGGATCGACACCGCGCAGGTCTGACCCCGTGATCGGCGCGCCGGCACGCGCCGACGCGTAGGCCGCAAGCGCCACGGCAAACGAGGCGCGGGCATCACGGATGGTCGTCGCCAGGGGTTCGCCGCGGTCGAGGCTCGTGACGAGGCAGTCCAGCGGAAACGGCGTCGTCGGGCCGAACGACGTGCTGGCCTGGCGCTCGAACACCCACTGCGACGCGCCCGCCCCCAGCACCGACAGCCCGGGGTCGCGAAACCACTGGTCGATGAGTTCACCCCGCGTCCCCACCACCTCCAGTCGCACGACGCTGTTGTGTTTGGGCGACGGGCCGGTCGGCTGCGGCGCGTTGATGGTCCACGCCGCCTCGAGAGTGGCCACGATGCCGTTTGCGAACGTGAACACGGCATGCCCCCAGTCCTCTACCTCGAGGTCGCGATGCACGAGGTTGCGCATCCTGGCCTCCACCTGCAGCACCTCGCTGCCAGCCAGCCAGCGAAACATGTCGATCCAGTAGATGCCCTCGTCGATGAACGCGCCTCCCGGCACGTGTGCGGGGTCGGCGAACCATCCGGGACGGCCCGAGTTCAGCCAGTCTTCCGCAATCGACCACCGGCTCGCCTGGTGCATCACGACGAGGTCGCCGATCTCCCCCCTGTCGATGCGTGCCTTCAGGGCGGCGCCGCGCAGTCGCATCAGGCTCTGAAACGGCAGGCACGCTACACCGGCCTGCTCGACGGCCTCCACCATCGCATCCGCCTCGGCGAGCGTCATCGCCATGGGCTTGCCGAGCACCATGTGCTTGCCCGCCCTGGCCGCGGCGATGGCCAGCCGCGCCATGTCCGACACGGGCGATGCGATATGGACGATGTCGATGTCGTCGCGCGCGATCAGCTCGTCGTAGTTGGTGGTGCCGGGCACGTCGAAGGCCTGGCAGAACTCCTCGAGATGCTCCACGTCCGGGCACGCCACCCCCACGAGTTCGGCGCGGGGATACTCGGGCAACGCCCGGGCGAGACCGAACGCCGAATACCAATGACCGAGCCCCGCTACGCCTACACGCCACCGTCTGGACACGAAACGCCTTTCTCCTGCTCCTGCCCCGCCGTTGCCTTCACCTTCGACCCGTTTGACGCTATCCTCCGACCGGTCTCCATCGCAAGACGTTCACGATCCGCCCGGCCCCCCTCCCATGCCCTCTGAACACCGACACGCCCTGTCCCCCGGCCAGCCATCGCCCGCTTCGCCCGCGCGCGCCTTCCTTCATGCGCGCCGGAGCCTCGAGTGGGCGGCTGCGCTGCTGGTCGCCGTGACCGTGGCGGGCACGCTTGCCGCAGGCCGGCAGGCGCGGCCAGCGACAGCGACGTCGGCGGAGTCGCCTGCGCGCTCGACTGATGCCTCCCATTACAGGGTGCCGGACGGCTTCACGGTGGAACGTGTGGCGGGCCCGGATCTCTTGAGCTACCCGATGTTCGTGTCGCCGGCCGCGCCGGGACGCCTGTTCGTCGTCGAGTCCACCGGTCCCAACACGATGACGACCGAAGAGATGCTGGCCTCGCCGTCGTACCACATCAGGCTCCTCGAGGACGTCGATGCGGACGGCATCTACGATCGCAGCTGGATCTACGCAGACGGGCTCGCCTTCCCTATGGGCGCTACGCTTCTTGGCGACAGCCTGTACGTGGCGTCGGCGCCCGACCTCCTTCGGTTCCGCGACACCGACGGAGATGGCGTCGCCGACGAGCGCGAGGTGGTGCTCACCGGGTGGACGCTGAACGTGAACGGCGCGGCCATGGGCGGGCCCTACCTCGGGCCGGACGGCTGGTTCTACATCACCGACGCCCGCCGCGGCTTCGAGATCCGACGCAAGGAAGGCGATGTGGTCTCGGGCAGCGGCGCTCGCATCTGGCGCGTGCGCCCCGACGGCACGGGCCTCGAATGGATCGCCGGCGGCGGGTTCGACAACGCCGTCGAGATCGCCTTCATGCCCTCAGGCGAGCCGCTGGGAACGATGACGTATTTCCTCGACCCGCAGGACGGCCTGCGCGACGCCATCATGCACTGGGTGGAAGGCGGCGTGTACCCGAAGGCCCATCCGGTGATCGAGCAGGACGCGCTGCCGCTCACCGGTCCGCTGATGCCTCCCATGACGAAGCTGGCCCGCGTGGCGCACTCGGGTCTCCTGCGCTACCGCAGCGACGCCTTCGGCGCGCCCTACCGCGGCAACCTCTTCACCGCGCAATTCAACACGGGGCGCGTCATGCGCCACGTGGTGACCCCCGACGGCGCCACCTACCGCACCGACGACGAGCCGTTCCTGACGTCGGTCAGCGCCGATGCGCACCCCACTGACGTCCTCGAGGACGCCGACGGCAGCCTGCTCGTCGTGGACACGGGCGGGTGGTTCATCAAGGGATGTCCGCTCTCGCGCGTGGCGAAACCCGACGTCGAGGGCGGTATCTACAGGATTCGCCGCGGGGGCACAGCGCCCGTGGCCGATCCGTGGGGCCAGGCGCTCGACTTCGATCGCGCGCAGCCGGCAGACCTCGTCGAACATCTCGATGATTCGCGCGCCGTCGTCCGCGATCGTGCCCTCGAACGGCTGGTCGCGCTCGGCGAGGCCGCGGTCGCGCCCCTCGGTGCGGTCCGTGCCAGCAACCCGGACCCGGAAGTACGAACGGCGGCCGTCTTCGCCCTGCATCGCATCGGAACGCCGCACGCCTCGACCGCGGTCCGGGCGGCGCTCGGCGACGACGACGCCGGCGTGCGGACGGCTGCGGCACGTGCCGCCGGCCTGGCACGCGACACGAGCGCGGTGGCGGTACTCGAGCGCCTGGTCCGCGAGGACGTCCTGCAGGTTCGGCGTCAGGCGGCCACCGCCCTCGGGCAACTCGGACGGGCGTCCAGCGTAGTGGCGCTGCTCGAGGCGGCGGGCGTTCCCGGCGACCGCTTCGTCGAACACGCCATCACGCATGCGCTCATCACGCTGGGCTCGGCGCCACCGCTCGTCGAGTCGCTCACGCACACGTCAGCGGCCGTGCGCCGTACGGCTCTGGTCGCACTCGATCAGATGCGGCCCTCGCCATTGACGCGCGAACACCTCGCCCCGTTTCTGGCGCCAGGCGCGCCCGAACTCTGGAACACCGGCGCCTGGGTGGCGTCGCACCACCCCGAGTGGTCCGACCTGGTGGTCACGTTCCTGGCCAACAGGCTCGACGCCCCGCCGAGCGAGGGGGACACCGCCAGTCAGGTGGGCCTGCTCGTCAGCTTCTGCCAGGCCGAGCCCGTGCAGGCGCTCGTGACGTCGCGGCTCACCGCACCGCGCACGACGCCGTCCATCCGCGTTGCGCTGCTCGACGTCGTCAGGACATGCCCCGTCGCCTACGTCCCGCATTCGTGGGTGCAGGCGCTCGGCACGCTGGTGGGCGATCCCGACGAAAGCTTGCGGGCGCGAGTGCTGCGCCTGGTCGAGGCGCGGGGGCTCACGGCGCTTCACCCGCAGGTGCAGGCGCTCGTCGCCGACGCCTCGGCGCCCGTCGCATTCCGGCTCGATGCGCTGAGCAGCCTGGTGGCCGGCGGCCGCGCGCTCTCGGACGACGAGTTCGCGTTCGTGGTGCAGCATCTGCCCCCCACAGCCGATGCGCCCGTTCGTCAGGCGGCGGCTCGTGTCCTCGTGCAGGCCACGCTCACCGACGGGCAACTGGTCACCCTCGCACGCGACTACGTCGCGCGCGCCGACGCGTTCATCCTGCCGCGTCTGGTAGAGGCCTTCGCCGGGTCGTCGGGTGTGCAAGTCGGCGACGCGCTGGTCGAGGCCCTGCTCGCGGCGCCCGACCGTCTCGAGACGTTGTCCGAGGAGGATCTGCGCACCCTGCTCGGCGGCTATCCGGCCGCCGTCCAGCCCGAGGCGCCGCGCCTCCTGACCGTCCTGCGCACCCAGCAGGGCGAGCGGCTTGGACGGCTGCAAGCCGTCGAGGCGTCACTCACCCGCGGCGACATCGACAGCGGCCGGCGTCTGTTCTTCGGCAAGTCGCTGTGCTCGACCTGTCACGCCGTCGGCGGCGAAGGCAGCACCTTCGGGCCAGACCTGACGACGATCGGCGACATCCGTTCGCGTCACGACATCGTCGAGGCCATCCTCTTTCCCAGCGCCAGCTTTGCCCGTGAGTACGACACCTACAGGGTCAGGACGGCTGCCGCGACGCACACAGGTGTGCTGAAGGAACAATTGGCGGACGCCGTGGTGGTGGAGGTGGCGCCAGAGGCCGCCATCCGCGTGCCGCGCACCGAGATCGTCGGTCTCGAGCCGGCAGGGGTGTCGATGATGCCGCCCGGGCTCGAGCGAATGTTGACCGAGCAGGAGTTGTCGGACCTGGTGGCGTTTCTCGAATCGTTGCCCGACCCGGTCGAACGCGCCCCGGCGCGGCCCTGAGGACCTCGCCGTGGGCGCAGGTGGGACGTCGCGCGGCAGGGCCTACAGGCGATAGGGCTTGCGGAAGTCGCGGCGCAGCAGGCGGTTGGCGTCTCGGTCGTCCACGATCCGCTCGCGGGCATCGTCCCACTCGAGGCGCCGGCCCGTGCGGTGCGCGATGTTGGCCAGCAGCCCGAGTTTGGTGAGGCGATGTCCGTAGCGCAGGTTGCAGGTGGTCTCGAGGTTGCGTGACTTCACCGCGTCGAGGAACTCGCGCAGGTGTCCGGGCGAGTCGGGAATCGTGGGGTCGGGCCGCGGGAAGTCCTCGACCAGCTTGCCCTTCACCCACACTTCGTGTTTCGAGTAGTTGGTGACGAGCGTCGCCTCGCTGCCTTCGAAGACGCACCCGATACCGCCCATGTGCTCGAAACCGGTCAGCGGCCGCGGCCGCATGCTGAAGGACATCAGCAGGTCGGGGTATTCGAGCAGCGCCTCCATCGTGTCGGGCGTCTCGGTGATGTCGTCGAGCACGTAGCGCGCTCCGGTTGCCGAGATGCTGCGTGGGGCCGGCAGGTCGAGTGCCCACAGCGCGACGTCCACGATGTGGCACCAGAAGTCGATGAACGTGCCGCCCGAGTAGTCCCAGAAGTGCCGATAGGTGAAGTGCGACCGCAGCGGGTGATAGGGCCGCTTCGGCGCCGGGCCGAGCCAGAAGTCGTAGTCGAGTTCCGGCGGCACGGTCGGCGGTTCGTCGTTGGCCACCGCCGAGGGGTTGAAGACCACCCAGTTCTGCACGCGCGTGATGCGCCCCAGTGCGCCCGACCGCACGAGTTCGACCACGCGCCGGTAGTTGTCGCCCGTGTTGTGAATGTGGTTGCCCATCTGGGTCACGCGCTTGTGCTCGAGCGACCCGTCGGCCATCGCGCGTCCCTCGGCCAGGCTGTAGCTGAGGGGCTTCTCCACGAACACGTCCTTCCCCGCCTCGTAGGCGCGGACCGTGGGGATGGCGTGCCAGTGGTCTGGCGTCACGATGACGACCGCGTCGATCTCGCGGTTGGCGAGCAACTCACGGAAGTCGCCGTACGCCGTCGGGCGATGCCCCCGTTCCTTCTCCACCAGCGCAATGGCGCTCTCGCGGTGCCGTCCGTCCACGTCGCAGATGGCGCCGATGCGCGCGTCGGGCTCCTTGAGGAACCCGCGCAGCCGGTTGGTGCCCATCCCGCCGACGCCGATCATTCCGAGCACCACCTGGTCGCTCGGCGACGCCATCTGGCTGGCGAACCCTGGACGATGCAGCGCGGTCACGAGGCCGGCGGTGGCGCCGAGAAACACGCGACGTGTGACGGGAAATGAGCGGGAGGTGTCGTGAGGCACGCGACGATTATAGTCACCGCAGCGTGAGGGTGGCGACTACCGCCCGATGGTCGGACGGCCACGGGTGCACCACGACGTCTGCCGGTCCCTGGGCTTCCCCGACCACCGCACACGCGGCCACGTCCAGGTCCGCACCGGCCACGAACACGAAGTCGATGCGGTCGTGGCGGTCCGCCGGATCGTCGGGGGCCGTGGTGGGCGTCCACGTGTGGCCGGGCCTCGTCACTTCGTCGGGGTGCTCCGCGCGAAAGGCGTCCCGCAGTCCGGCGTCTTCGACCGCACGTGTCGTCGGATAGGCGACGGCCAACGGCACCCGGCCGGCTGCCGCCGCGCGCGGGGTCCAGTCGCGGTGCGAGGGCTCGTTGAAGTCGCCGGTCAGGACGACCGGTGCGCCCTGCGTCACGAGGGGCCGTACGACATCGAGCACCGCCTCGATCTGTGCCCCCCTGGCCTTCCGGGCGGCTTCGACCGCCTCTGCGGCCGTCGTAAGGAACGGCGCGCGTTCATAGGGGATGCCGAGAAGTTGGTAGGGCTGATACGGCGCGTGCGCCAGATGCACGTTGAACACGTGCACGTCGCGACCATCCGGCAGCCGTACGGTGACGCCAGCGGCTCCGCGCTGCCGGCCGACGATCGGCCAGCGGCTCAGGATGCCGGTGCGCTGTCCCTGGTCCACGTAGTGCCATCCGAGCAGGGTGGCCAACCCGCGTCCGTTGTCCGGGCGCGTCCCGTGGCGTTCCACGCCGTGGGTTTCCTGCAGGCCCACGATGTCGGCTCCGGACTGTCGGATGACGGTGGCGGTCTGTTCGAGCGGCGCGCCACCCGCCTCGCCGCCGTGCCACAGGTTGAACGTCATGACGCGCAGCGTCGATGCCGCGCTCGTGGCTGCGGGCCTCGACACGCCCTCGGGAAGCACCACCACGACGAGAGCCAGCGCGATCGCGTTCAGGAGAGGGATGACGGTCGTTGACTTCACAGACACCTCGAGACTGCAACACCGTGGCATCGACGGGGACCGGGCATGCCACGTGCATTGGGACCGCTCCGGCGGAGGCTCCCCTCCATGACGGTCGGGGAAATGACGCGCCCGCGTCCCAGTTTAGGTACGCCACGAACGAGAAGGTGAATCCATGCGCAATCTTCGCAGGCACGTCGTCGCCCTGGTAGTGATCTTCGCCGGCTTGCCGGCCATCGCGGGGGCCCAGCCTCCGGGCAAGGGTCCGGCAGCCAAACCGGCCTACGAGTTGTTTGTGACCTTCGGCGACAGCCTCGCCGATACCGGCAATGTCTACACGATGACGAAGGCTCTGGGCATTCGCCCCGCCGTCCCGCCGTCCGATGCCCCGAATCGCTCGTACTTCAACGGGCGCTTCTCGAACGGGCCCGTGGGCTTCGAGTACTTCTGGAACAGCATTCGAGGACCGCATGCCGCGCTGCAGCCGTTCCTCCGGTTGAAGAAGATCCCGCGGAAAGGCGGCGTCGACTTCGCCTTCGGCGGCTCCACCTCCACATACGTGCGGGCCCTCGACGGCTTCCTGGTGCCCGGCCTGCTCGGTCAGGTCGATCTGTACCTGACGCTGCACCGCGGCCGGCTGCCGCAGAAGGCGCTCTTCGCGATCCTCACCGGCTCGAACGACTACCTCTCACTCATGGGCGAACCGCCGGCGAACCCGCCTGACGTCGTCCAGAACATCGTGACGTCCATCGAGAAGCTGTATGCCCGGGGCGCCCGCACCATCGTCGTGGTGAACCTGAGCGATCTCGGCGCCGTGCCGCTCGTCGCCAATCAGCCCCAGGAGGTTCGCGACGGCCTCAGCATGTTGTCGGCGGCCCACAATGCGCTGCTTGCAGGCGCGTTGGCCCAGCTCTCGGCCACGCGTCCCGGCCTCACCCTCGTGCCCGTCGACGTCGCCACCGTCGTCGCCGGCCTGCCGCCCACCAACATGGTCGTCCCGGCCATGGAAGCCATCGTCACCGACTGGGCGCTGCCCTTCCCGGTCTCTGCGTGCCTCTTCGTGGATCCGGCCACGTGCCCCAACGTGCCGACGTTCGACGTGGGCAACAGCTTCTTCTTCTGGGATGCGGTCCACCCGACGACGTCGCTGCATCAGGGTCTGGGGTCGTATCTGACGACCGTCGTGCCGCAGTAGACTCGCGCGCGGGATGGGCCCTCATGGTGTCCATCCCGCCTGCTCCACGTGACGTGCCGCGCGCGTCCGTGACAGGATCGGGCGACATGGCCTTGCCGGTGCGCCCCTCCCCCTTCGCGAGTCTTCCCACCCGGTCCACGACCCGCCGGCTGCTGTGGCTGGCCGTCGTCTGGATGGCACTGGCCGCGCCCGTGCCACGGGCGGCGCAACCCGTGCCCCTGGTCCAAGCGGCCGAGGCCGTGCAGCTTGCCGACGCGGCCCTCCAGGCCGACGTGGTGGCCGCCGAACCGCTCATCCAGAGTCCGGTCGCCATCACCTTCGACGAGCATGGCCGCATGTTCGTCGTCGAGATGCTGGACTACCCTCACGACCGCGATACCCACCCCGGTCGTATCAGCCTGCTCACCGACACCGACGATGACGGCGTCTTCGACACGTCCACCGTCTTTGCCGACGACCTGCCGTGGCCGTCCGGAGCCTTCAGCTACGACGGCGGGCTCTTCGTGGCGGCATCGCCGGACATCCTCTACCTGAAGGACCTCGACGGCGACGGGCGAGCCGACGAGCGACGTGTCGTGTTCACCGGCTTTGGCACGACCGTGCCCGAGCCCATGCCCGACATGGTGGTCAACGGCTTCGCGATGGGCCTCGACCACCGGATCTACGGAGCCACTTCGCGCAACGGCGGCGTGGTTACGGCCCCGGGCCTGGCCCGCACCTTCGACCTGCGGGGCCACGACTTCTCGTTCGACCCGAAGTCGCTGGCGTTGCGGGTCGAGTCGGGCGGCGGGCAGTTCGGCGTGACCTTCGACGACTACGGACGGCGCTTCGTGTCGAGCAACGCCAACCACCTGCTCCAGGTGATGTACGAGCGGCGCTACACCCTGCGCAACGGGCTGGTGGACTACCCGCGGCCGGTCCTCGACATCCCGGAGGACGGCCCGTCTGCTCCGGTGCACCGCATCAGCCCCGAGGAGGAATGGCGCGTGATGCGCACGCAGTGGCGCACCTCAGGCAAGGTACGCGGGCTCGTCGAGCACGGCGGCAAGCCGTCTGGCTACTTCACCTCGGCCTGCAGCGTAGTGGTGTATCGAGGGGATGCGCTGCCCGACGAGTACTACGGCAGTGCGTTCGTGGCCGAGCCGGCCAACAACCTCGCCCATCGGAAGATGCTGGTGCCCGACGGCATTCCGATGAAGGGCGTGAAGCCTGACCGCGAAACGGGCACCGAGTTCCTGCGATCCGCCAGCGTGTGGTTCAGGCCCGTGAACTTCGCGACAGGCCCGGACGGCGCGCTGTACGTCGTCGACATGCACCGCGCCATCGTCGAAGACCCGAAGACGATTCCCGAGGGCATCCTCGAGGGCGTGGACGTGCGTGCGGGCAGTGGTCTCGGCCGCATCTACCGCATCAGCCGCAAGGGCGCGGCGCGTGTCCGACCGCCGGCCCTGGCCGACGTGGATGGGCAGGCACTCGTGGCCGCCTTCAGCCACCCGAACGGCTGGGTGCGCGACACCGCGGCCCGGCTGCTTTACGAGCGGCAGGACGTTTCCGTCGTCCCGGCGCTGGAACGGTTGGCGGGCGACGCGCCGCGCGGCGCGGTCCGGCTGAGGGCGTTGTATGCGCTGCAGGGCCTGGGACGCCTGCGGCCGGCCCACGTCCTAACGGCGCTGCGCGACACCGACGAGGGCGTGCGGGAACACGCCGTGCGGCTGGCCGAGGGCTTTGTCGACGACAACACGGTACGCCAGGCGGTACTGGCGACGGCTGGCGATCCGTCCGCGCGCGTGCGCTACCAACTCACCTTCACGCTCGGCGCACTCTCGTTCGACGATGACCTGCTCGAGGTGCTGCGGACGCTGGCGGTGGGCGGCGCCGACGACCCGTGGATGAGGGCCGCGGTGCTCACGACGCTGAGCCATCCGGTCGGCCCCATCCTCGACGCGCTCACGACCGACCTCGCGTTCCTGCGCTCGCGGGGTGGCATGTCACTCGTCGGGACGGTGCTGACGACGATCGGCGCGCGCGGGCAGCGTCGCGAACTGACATCCGCCTACGCCTTGCTCGAACGCATGTCCGACGACCAGAGCCGGCTGCTGCTCGCACGTGACCTGTTCGCCGGGTTCGCGCGGGGTGACGTCGACGTGGCACGCGTGGACCCCGAGCAACGCCTGACGGCCCTGCTCGACCTCGCGCGACGCACGACCCTCTCGCCCGACCTTCCCGAATCGGCACGCGTGGTGGCGGTGCAACTGCTGGCGCAAGACAGCCGTGTCGACCACGCGCCGTTCCTGGCGCTCCTCACCCCCGCCCATCCCGCGGCGTTGCAATCAGCGGCCATGACGGCCCTGCGCACCCGCGACGACCCCTCGATTGCGGCTACGCTCGTCGAACGCTGGGCCGCGCTCACGCCACGCCTCCGGCAGGATGCCCTTGGCGTGCTCCTGGGCCGCCCGGCCAGGGCGTTGGCCCTGCTCGACGCCATCCGTGACGGCCGTGTCGCGGTGTCGGATCTCACCGCCGGCCAGGCGCAGTCGCTGCTCGCCCACGCGGACGTGGACGTCGTCACGGCGGCTCGCGAGCTGTTGTCGCTCGAGACGTCCAGCCGCCAGCAGGTGGTGGACCGCTACCTGCCCGCCCTGGGGCTCACCGCCGATGTCGAGCGGGGACGCGCGGTCTTTGCCGACACCTGCGCCGCGTGCCATCGGCTCGACGACGTGGGCGTGGACCTCGGGCCCAACCTGCTGGGCGTGCAGAACCACGGTCGCGAAGGACTGCTCATCGACATCTTCGACCCGAACCGGAAGGTCGATCCTGCGTTCCTCTTCTACGAGGTCGAAACGCGGGAGCACGGCTCGCTGATGGGCGCGATCGCCGATGAGAGCGCCACGTCGCTGACCGTCGTACAGGCGTTCGGCGTGCGCACGGTCGTCCAGCGCCGAGACATCGTCGCCATGCGCGGCGTGGGCACGTCGATGATGCCCGAAGGCCTCGAGACGTCGCTGTCGCCGCAGGACGTGGCCGACCTGCTCGAGTACGTCCTGTCGCGCTGAGCGACGCATTGGGCAGCGGGCGGTCCGCCGCGCCTCAGTAGCGGCAGGCTCCTGGGGCGTCGTGGACGACGTACCGCTTGTAGTTGGAGGCCTTCGGATCGCGGCAGCCCGAGAGGTTCAGCAGTTCCACCTTGCGGAAGTCCACCGGATGGCTCTCCGACTGCAGCGAGATGGTGCCGCTCGTGATGACCTCGCCGTCACGCTTCTGCGCGGCGTCGAAGTGCACGACGTTGCCGCCGCCGAACTGCGGACGCTGATATTCGAGCACCGTCTCGCCGTTGACCACGTGGCGGATGGACTCGCCGCCCAACACGTGGGCCTCGGCGCGCACCCACTGCTCGCCCTCGAACGTCGGCGACGTCGAGTTGACGCAGTGCGCGGTCACGAGCGCCTGCTTCATCTCGACGTGCGTGCCTGGCGTGCACAGGTTCGCCGTGGTGCGGGGGCCCTTGCCGAGCCCGCCGAGCAGTTGGACTTCGATCGAAATCGGGAAGTCCTGGTCGCGCTGCATCGTGGCCGCGGGCTGGCCGTGCACCATGATCCCGCTGTTACGCGTCGCCCATCCGGGTCCGCCCGGTACCTGTGTGCCGACGAAGCGGTACTCGACGGCGATGACGTAGTGCGAGAACGTGTCCTTGTAGAACAGGTGCCCGAAGCGGTCGTCGAACGACTCGTACTTGTCGTAGCGCACCTGGAGCAGCCCGTCGCGCACGCGGAACGTGTCGAGCGCGTTCTCGCCGACGGGGTACCCCGTGATCTTCGGCGTCCAGCCCTCGAGGCTCGTGCCGTTGAAGAGCGGCTGCCAGTCCTCTCGATCGGCGGCCGACTGCGGCGCGGTCACGACGAGGCCCGACAGCAGGGCGAGGCTGAGCCAGATGCGCATGCGCACAGCTTACCCGAGCGCCGGGCGAACTTGACAGGCGTGGGCCGGACGTCATACTCGGCGCCATGCCACAGGGTGCCGTCACTTCTTCCACTCGTCTCGCACGGTCACACGCGCTGACGATTGCCGCGGCGGTCATGGTCGCTGTCGGCCTCGTCGTGGCCGCACACGCAGAACCAGGCGCGACGCCGTCCGGCACGCCCGAGGCGGCGGCGGCACGGAACGGGCGGCTCGCCACTCGAGCCCTTGTCGACAGCCACCGCATCATGGCGGCCTGGCTCGCCCGTCGGGACGAGGTCACCGGCCTGCTTCCCCATCGCGGCAGCTTCAACGGGCGCACGCCCAGCGCGACGTGGGTGGTCGCCGATACGGCGGCCGACCTGTACCCGTTCATGGTGATGGCCGCCCGCTTCACCGCACCCGACGTCTATCGCGGGGCGATGCTCGAGATCCTGCGCCAGGAGACGCTGGCCACGACGCGCGTCGCACGCCTGTCCGACGATGTCCAGCCGGGCGGCCGCGGGTTCGTGCGCGAGACGCCTGACCTCGAGCGCATCATCTTCGGGTCGAGCGAGTACATGAAGGACGGACTGATTCCGCTCACGGAGCTCTTCGGCGACACGCCGTGGTACCACCGGATGCGCGGCATCGCCACCGACATCAGCACGCACGCGCCCTATGAGACCGCACGAGGACGACTGCCCGCCGAGACTACCGAGGTCAACGGCAACATGCTCCAGGTGCTCAGTCGCCTCTACTTCAAGACTGGAGACAAGGCGTACCTGGATCAGGTGCTGGCCATTGCCGATTTCTACTTCCTCGACATGTTGCCCAGCACGAACTACCTGCCGGCCGATCGCTGGGACGTCGCCACGCAGCAGCCCCTCACGACGCGCTTCGTGCTCTCGGACCACGGGAACGAGATCGTCGGCGGCCTCTCGGAGGCCTTCGTCCTCGCCAGCCACGTCCGGCCCGACAAGGCGGCTCAGTACCGCCCCGGGTTCGTCAAGATGATCGATCGGTTGCTCGAGGTCGGACGGACCGACGACGGCGTGTGGCATCACGACATCGACATCGTCAGCGGCAAGCCGCTCACCGACCGCCATGCGCACTGCTGGGGGTACATGTTCAACGGCGTGTACACCGCGTACATGACGACTGGCGAGCCGCGGTTCCGTGAAGCCGTGGAACGTGCCGTCGATACGGTGGCGCGCACGCCCACGTATCTGTTCGACGAGACGCCGCCTGTCGCCTGGTGGAGTGCCGACTCGTACTCCGACGCCATCGAGTCGGCGCTGGTGCTGCTCAACCGCGTGCCTCACGCCACACTCCCGGCCGCCATCGACGAGGCAACAACCAAGATGCTGGACGTCATCCAGCCCAGCGGCATCGTCGAAGACTGGCATGGCGACGGCAACACCATCCGCACGGCCCTGATGTACACGATGTGGAAAACGCAGGGCGCGAGGCTCGAGCCGTGGGATGCGGCGGTGCATCTCGGCGCCGTGCGCGACGGAGACGACGTGGTGCTGAGCATCTCGGCCGACAAAGACTGGGACGGCCGTCTGCACTTCGACCACCCGCGCCACCGCACGCATCTGCAGCTGCCCCTCAACTACCCGCGTCTGAACGAGTGGCCGGAATGGTATGCCGTCGAACACGACCGGCGCTATCAGGTACAGGCGGCCGGTGACGCCGTGCGCGCGGTGCTCGGCGCCGAGTTGATTGACGGCCTTGCCATGTCGCTGCGGGCAGGCGACACGCGGGTGCTCCGCGTGCGTGCCGACGGCGAGGCACCCTATGGGCGATGACACGAGCCGGGCGCCCGACCTCGACTTGACAACGCCGCCGGTCACGTCGCCGCTGTCGCTGTATCGCTACCGCGACGGGCTCTACGCCGCCGATCTCCTGACGGCCGCACTCGTCGAGTTCGACTTCTTCACCTGGCTCGCGGCCGAGCCTGCGACTGCGGAGACCATCTGCCGTCATTTCGCGTTCGCGGCGCGCCCGGCGGACGTGATGCTGACGTTGTTCGTGGCGCAGGGGTACATCGAACGGCGAGACGGCACGTACATCGTGACCGCACTCGGACGTGAACACCTGACGACTGGGTCACCGTGGAACCTCGCCCCGTACTTCGCGTCGTTGCGTGAGCGACCCATCGTGCGTGACTTCGTCGAGGTGCTGCGGTCCGGCCGTCCGGCTCGTTGGGCCGGTGCGCAGGACGCACTCGACTGGCACGCCGCCATGGAGACCGAGGCGTTCGCCCGGCGCTTCACCGCGGCGATGGACTGCCGCGGGCACTACCTTGGCGAGGTGCTCACACGCAGCGTCGATCTCGCTGGCCGACGCCGCCTGCTCGACGTCGGCGGAGGGTCGGGCATCTACGCGTGCGCGTTCGCCGCAAGGAACCCAGGCCTGACGGCCACCGTCCTCGAGCAGCGGCCGGTGGACGCCATCGCCGCCACGCTGATAACCGAACGCGGCTTCGCCGGGCGCGTCGACGTCGTCGCGTCGGACTTCATGCGTGCGCCGCTGCCGGAGGGTTTCGACGTGCACCTCTTCTCCAACGTGCTCCACGACTGGGATACACCAGACGTGCAGCGCCTGCTCGAGGCGTCGGCGCGCGCACTCGCCCCGGGCGGCCTGCTCGTCGTCCACGATGCGTTCATCAACGACGACAAGTCAGGGCCTGTGGCGGTGGCCGAGTACTCGGCGATGCTGATGCACTCGACCCAGGGCAAGTGCTACGCGACATCGGAGTACTCACAGATGATCCGCAGCGCGGGCTTCGAGCAGGTGACCTTCACCGAGACCGTGGCCGACCGTGGCGTGGTGACGGCGAAGCGCGCGAAGGAGTCTGCACAATGAACGCGCGTGTGCGTCCTTCCCCGCTCGTGAGGCTGATCCTTCCGCTCGCAGCGTTTGGGCTGCTGGCCGTGGTGGTGGCTCGTCCAGCCGCGCAGCAGCGGGCCGGAGGCGGCCCGGCACCCATGCAGATCTTCCTGCTCATCGGCCAGTCGAACATGGCGGGGCGCGGCGCCGTGGAGGACGCCGACCGCGTCGCACACCCGCGCGTATGGATGTTCGACCGGTCTGGCACCTGGGTGCCCGCCGTCGAGCCCATGCACTTCGACAAGCCAGCCATCGTCGGTGTCGGACCGGGGCGCGCGTTTGCGATCACCCTTGCAGAGGAGGCCGCGACGATGCGCGTGGGGCTCGTGCCGGCAGCGGTCGGCGGATCGCCAATCGACGCGTGGAGGCCTGGTGCCTACTACAAGCCGACGAAGAGCCATCCCTGGGACGACGCGATGCGGCGGGCGAAGGCCGCGATGCAGGCGGGCACGCTCGCTGGAATCCTGTGGCACCAGGGTGAGTCCGATGCGACGGCGGCGCTGGCAGACGACTACGCGAGCAAACTCGACGACCTCGTCGGCCGCCTCCGTGGGGAACTTGGCGCACCCGACGTGCCCTTCATCGCCGGACAGATGGGCCGTTTCAGTGAGCGCCCCTGGGACGCTGCGAAGGTGACCGTGGACCGCGCGCATCGCGACCTGCCGCGTCGGGTATCTCGCACGGCGTTCGTGTCGTCGGAGGGCCTCACGCACACGGGTGACGAGATCCACTTCGATGCCGCGTCGGCACGAGAGTTGGGCCGCCGCTATGCGCGCGCCTATCAGGAGTTGGTGGCAGCCGCGCCGTCCGCGCCCGGTCGTGCGCCGGCCGATGCCAGCGTCGGGGCCCGGTGATGTACGGCGTCCTGTTCGAGGCTCCCCACGTGGTCCGATGGGGCGAGGTCGCCGATCCGCACATCGAGGATGCGCGCGACGCGATTGTGTCCGTCGAGATGGCGGGGCTGTGCGGGTCCGACCTGCACCCGTTCTTCGGTCGCGAGCGCGGCCTCGACCCGGGCACGGTGATGGGTCACGAGTTCGTCGGCCGCGTGATCGACGTGGGCGATGCGGTGCACGCCGTCCAGGTGGGCGACATTGTCTTCGCGCCCTTCTCGACGAGTTGCGGGCAGTGCACGACGTGCAAGACCGGCCTTACCAGCCGGTGCCCGCACGGAGCGTTGTTCGGCTCGCGACAGGCCGGACGCGGTCTTCACGGTGGCCAGGCAGAGCGTGTGCGGGTGCCGCTGGCCGACGGCACGCTGAAACGCGTGCCATCGGGCCTGTCACACGAGGCCGCCCTGCTGCTCGGCGACAACTTCAGCACCGCCTGCTATTGCGCCGACCTCGCCGACGTCCGTCCCGATGGCGTCACCGTGGTCATCGGGTGCGGGTCTGTCGGGCTGCTCGGTATCCTCGCGGCGCAGGCGCTCGGTGCCCGCGCCATCGTCGCCGTCGATCCGGTGGCGGAGCGCCGGGAACGTGCGTCGAGGCTCGGCGCCGTGGCGGAGCCTCCAGGCCCCGGCGTCATGAACGCGATTGCCGCGCTCGGCGGTGACCGTGGCGCTACGAGCGTGATGGAGTTCGTGGGTCTGCCGGACGCACAACGACTGGCGTGGGAAGCCCTGGCGCCCGGCGGGGTCATGGCGGTCATCGGCTGTCACTCGTCGGCGTTTGCCTTCTCCCCGGCAGAGGCGTACGACAGGAATCTCACCTATCGCACCGGACGATGTCCTGCGCGACACTACATGGAGCAACTTGCGGACCGCGTGCGCGACGGCCTGCCCGACATCACCGGCGTCATCACGCACCGGTTCAAGGCCGCGGACGGACCGCAGGCCTACGACGTGTTCGCGCACCATCGTGACGGCTGCGTGAAAGCCGTGTTGACCTTCGAGTACGCCTGACCACGCCGGGGTGTCTTCGCAGCTGCTCGTGAGGGAGAGACGATGACATCCACTGCTCCCCGACCCGAACCGATACCGCGCCGGATCCAGTGCTCAGCGTCCGGTACCACTCGAGGGCCTCTGGCCGCGGTCTCGTTGTTGCTGCTCATGCTGCTGCCGGTCGTGGAGGCCGGGCAGCCACCTGCTGACGAGAGCCACCCCCGCCCCGTCACGGCCGCCGCGATGACACGGGCGGAGCGCGAAGCGTTCCTGCTCACGGCCCGCATCGTCCGCACGCGCCCGGCGCCGGGCGGGGTGACCGACTCACTGCACGTCACGCTGAGCGACGGCACGTTCACGCACGACGCCCACGTACAGACGGTGGACGAGACGCGGCGCGAGTTCCGCGGCACACGGAGGGCCGAGCTCGGCTTCCGCGACTCGTGGCAGTTCAACCTCGCGGCCTATCGTCTGAGCGTGCTGCTCGGCCTCGACATGATTCCTGCCACCGTCGAGCGGCGCCACCAGCGTGGCAGCGCGGCGTTCACCTGGTGGGTGGACGACGTGGCGATGGACGAGGGCACGCGCGTCGCTCGCAAGATCCCCGTACCGGAAGGGACGACATGGCATCAGCAGATGGCGCTCGTGCGTGTCTTCGATCAGTTGATCTTCAACACCGACAGGAACCTCGGCAACCTGCTCATCACGTCGGAGTGGGACGTCTGGATGATCGATCACACCCGTGCGTTCCGGCGGCAGCGCACCCTGCGCACGCCGGTGACGATGACCAGCATCGACCGGACGCTGCTCGCCCGGCTGCAGGCGCTCGACGAGCCGACGCTCGAGCGTGAGCTGTCGCGGTGGCTCGACGGGACGCAGATTGCTGCACTCCTCGCGCGACGCGACCTCATCGTGGCGTTCTTCCGAGAGCGGCCGCCGCAGGTGCTCTTCGACCTGCCGCATCGGCTGGTGCGCCCTGAGTAGCCACACGCCGCCCGTGACGGCGCCACGCGGGCAGGACAGGCGTCGTCGCAGCCGCGGCGCGGACGGGGCTGTCGTCAGTGCGAGTGGGCGCCGACGCGGCGCCAGCGCTCTGCGAACGCCTGGCCGCTGAACGTGCCGGCGATCTGCAGCCGCTCGCCGTCGATGGAGCAGTCGAAGGCGATCGACGAGCCGCGCTTCACGTTGGCGTAGCGCGGATGATCCGAGTGGAACTCGACCGTCTCGGTGAACTTGCCGCCGCTGAAGGCGTGTGGGCCTCCATGCGCCGACTGGAGGACGCCGTCGGCGGTCACGCGCGTCACGACGAAGTGGCTGGGCGTGATGTGTTTGTACGCGGTGAGGCCGTCGAGGTCGGGCGTCGGTCCGGCCGTCCGCTCGACGAACTGCCAGGTGCCGACCACGGTGGATGGCGAGCAGGGCTGACCGCTGGTGGCAGGAGGAGGGGCGGCGGGTTGTTGCAGGAACGCGACCACGGCGATGGCGACGACAGGCTTCATGACGGCCTCCGTTTCGACGCGAGCGAACAGGCTGGTGGGACGGCCCAGTATACGCCTGGCAACGTCCGCCCGTGCGCGCGTTGCGGGGCGAGGTTTCTCCGGTGCGTAGCCGGCAGGTGGTGCGCTGTGGTACGCTTCGGGGTCGGCGTCGACGCGCCCGCGTCACCGTGGTGCCGTCAGCAGCACGCGACACGAGTCCCCATCGTCCAGAGGCCTAGGACGCGGCCCTTTCAAGGCTGAAACACGGGTTCGAATCCCGTTGGGGACACCAAACTTACCTGGGCCTGCTGACCAGACTCCAAGTACCTGAAAAGAGAAGTAGTTACGGCGGTTCGAATGAACCGATGGCCGTCGTACGCGATGCCCTCGGGGAAGAACAGCTGCTGGAGCCGCTGCTTGTAGTCCAGCGGCGCCTGCACCCAGAGATCCGCGGCCCGCGGCAGGATGCGCTCCGCGAACGCCAGTACGCCTTCGACATCGATTTCATCGACCGCCTCGGTGTGGTGGTCGATCTGCGAGAGCGTCAGCTCCTCGCGCAGCTTGTCGCGCTGCCGGGTGTACGTCGGCAGGTCGATCGATTCGGCGTACAGGAAGGCTTCGTCGAGCCTGTCGAGCTTCTTCTTCACGCTCTTCACGCGCCGTTCGACTTCGGCGGTCCGCTCTCTCGCCTCAGCGCACCGCTGTTCCCAGGCATACAGGATGCGGTCCTTGATCAGCCGCATGTACCCGGGCGTCGGCTGCAACAGCGCGAGCTCGTCGGCGAAGGCGCCCTCGAGGACGGCCTTGCTGATGCTGCCGGTGCGACACCGGCCCCGGCAGTGGTAGTACGCGTAGCGGCCGTTGCGTCCGCGTGACCAGCTGCCGGTGAGCGGGCGTCCGCACGTGGCGCATCGGACGAACGCACGCAGCGGGAAGTCCGGGTGATTGCGCTGGCGCGGCGCCACGACCGGCACACGGCCCTCGAGCACGGCCTGGGCCCGATAGAACGTCGCCTCGGCAATCAGCGGCTCGAAGTCACCACGCGCGGCCACCCCGCACTCCGGGCTCTCGATCTGCCCGATGTAGATGCGGTTCCGCAGCATGTTGCCGAAGGTCTGGGGCGACAGCACGCGGTCGCGTCTCGTGCGCAGGCCGGCCTCCGTCGCGCGGCGGATGACATCCCTCATGGTGAAGTGCCCCGAGGCCATGTCCTCGAACGCCTTCTTCACGAGGGGCGCGCGGTCGGGATCGGGCACGAGGCTGCTCTTCGACCACTTCGGCGCATTGAGGTAGCCGAGCGGCGCCTGGAACGTCCAGCGCCCAAGCGTGAGCGCGGCCTTCATGGCCGCCAGCGTCCGCTCCGATCTGACGTCGTTGTCGAACTGCGCGAAGGCGGCCAGCACGCCTTCCATCAGCTTGCCCGTGGAGGTGTCGTCAATCGGCTCCGTCACCGACCGCAACGAGATGCCCAGGGACTTCAGGTGTGCCCGCAGCGCGAAGTGGTCGTACTTCTCCCGCGCGAAACGCGTGAGGTTGTAGACGACGACGAAATGTACCTTGCCCTTGTGGGTGCGGCAGAACGTCAGCAGCGCCTGGAGCTGAGTGCGGTCGGTGGTCTTGGCGCTCTCGCCTTCCTCGTGAAAACGTTCGAGGATCTCGTAGCCTTGCCGGCGACAGTAGTCCTCGCACGCGCGCACCTGCGTCGGGAGACTCAGGTTCTCCGTCTGCTCCTTCGTGCTGACGCGTACGTAGATCACCGCGCCGACCATGTCGGTCAGCGTAGCCCCGTCACCGGGCGCAGGCAAGCAGCGGCCTCGTGACATGGTCATCAGTGGACGCGGCGGTCCCGCGT
>JAEZDP010000280.1 GCA_023418055.1 Acidobacteriota bacterium | reverse complement strand
CCTCGAGGGTGCAGCTCGAGGAGCAGTTGCAGTTGGCCGACAAGATGGCCTCCATCGGCCTGTTGGCGGCCGGGGTGGCCCACGAGGTCAACACGCCGCTCACCGGCATCTCGAGCTTCACGCAGATGCTGCTCGACCAGGCCGATCCGGACGACCCGCGGACACGGCTGCTCGAGAAAATCGAACGCCAGACCTTCCGCGCGGCCAAGATCGTCAACAGCCTGCTGCACCTGTCACGTCCGGCACAGACCGACGCCGGTCCTGTGGATCTGCATGTCGTGGTGCACGACGTGCTGTCGCTGCTCGAGCACCAGTTCAAGGCGGCCAGCATCCAGGTGCGCCGCGACCTGTCGTGCCCATCGCCGACGGTCCGCGCCGTCGAACACAAGCTGCAGCAGGTGCTGCTGAACCTGTTCCTCAATGCGCGCGATGCGATGCCCAATGGCGGCTGGCTCGGCGTCAGCACGCGCGAGGAGGACGGCCGTGTCGTGGTCGACGTGAGCGACACCGGCGGCGGGATTCCCGCCGAGCACCTGGCGCGCATCTACGACCCGTTCTTCTCGACCAAGCCGATCGGCCAGGGCACGGGGCTCGGCCTGTCGATCACCTACGGCATCGTGCAGGAGCACGACGGCACCATCGGTTGCACCAGCCGGGTGGGGCACGGCACGACGTTCACCCTCCGCTTCCCGTCGATGCGGGGACGGACGACCCCGGTCGCCGGCACGCAGGCTGGCTAGATCCGACACAGGCGACATGGCGACGACACACGGAACCGTTCTGGTCATCGACGACGAAGAAGTGATGCGCGAGGTGCTCGACGCGTTGCTGTCGCGGGAAGGCTACGACGTGCGCCTGGCCTCCGACGGCTACGCGGGGCTCGAGATGGCCCGCGCCACGGCCTTCGACGCCGTGGTGGTGGACGTGATGATGCCCGGCATCGACGGCCTCACGGTGCTCACCGAGCTGAAGGCGATAGACGAGGACCTGCCGGTGGTGATGGTGACGGCATTTGCGTCGGTCGAGACGGCCCTCACCGCGATGAAGAAGGGCGCGTTCGACTACATCACCAAGCCGTTCAAGAACGACGAGGTGGCGGCCGTCATCCGCAATGCGTCGGAGCGGACGCGTCTGCAGCGCGAGAACCGCATCCTCAAACAGAACCTCCAGAGCCACGGCAACCGGTTCTCGAACATCATCGGCCGGAGCTCGAAGATCCGGCAGGTGTTCGACCTCATCATGCAGGCGGCGCCGAGCCGCACGACCGTGCTGATCAACGGCGAGAGCGGCACCGGCAAGGAGCTCGTGGCGCGGGCGCTGCATAACAACTCGACGCGCGCCGACAAGGCGTTTGTCACGGTCAACTCGGGCAACCTGCCGCCAGACCTGCTCGAGAGCAACCTGTTCGGGCACGTCAAGGGCGCCTTCACCGGTGCCGTGGCGCCGAAGAAGGGCCTGTTCGAGGTGGCCGACAAGGGCACTATCTTCTTCGACGAGATCGGCAACGTGCCGCTCGAGACGCAGGCCAAGCTGCTGCGCGTGATTCAGGAGCGGGAGTTCATGCGGCTCGGTGGGGTCGAGAACATCAAGGTGGACGTGCGGATCATCGCCGCCACCAACGTCGACCTGCGGACCATGATGGAGGAAGGCAAGTTCCGCGAGGATCTGTACTACCGCCTCCACGTGATCGCGGTGAACCTGCCCGCACTGCGTGAGCGCAAGGAAGACATCCCGCTGCTGGTGCAGCACTTCCTCGAGAAGTACGGGGAAGAGAACAACCGCGTGGGGCTCGAGCTGTCGCCCGACGCGCTCGATCTGCTCATCGACTACGACTGGCCGGGGAACGTGCGCGAGCTCGAGAACGTGATCGAGCGGGCGGTGGTGTTGTGCTCGGGCAGCCGCATCGAAGACGACCTCATTCCCGAACACGTTCGCACCACGCGCCGCTTCCAGATCCCGAACTTCGTGCTGCCCCCGGAGGGCATTTCGTTCAAGGAGGTCACCGGCGACTTCGAGCGACGTCTCATCGAGACGACCCTCGAGGCGTCGGGCGGGGTGCAGAAACGCGCCGCAGAGCTGTTGCACATCAAGCCGACGACCCTCAACGAGATGATCAAGCGGTACGACATCCGCCCGCGCCGCAAGAAGCACCCAGCCGACGAGGCCGAGCCCGCCGGGTCGAAGGTCTGATCGGTCCACGGTCCACGGGCTACGGTCTTCGGTTTCGATCGCCCGATCGCCGATCGCCCGATCCCCGATCCCCGATCCGCGATCCCCGATCCGCGATCCGCGATCCCCGATCCCCGATCCCGGGACTCCCCGTCCCGGAACCGGACGCGTCAGCCGCTTCCTCTTGGTGAGCTGGCGCAGAACACGCCCGATCCAGCCCGCGGCCGTGTTGGCCCGGAACTTGTAACTATCCCGGGCGTGCCTGATGTCGCCCTGTCCCCCGAGGCCAAACGTCGTCGCAGGTGGCAGCGCCTGCGCCTGCCCCTCATCGTCGGCGTGGTGCTCGTCTCTGCTGGTGTCGGTGTGTCGCAGCTGGCGCCGGCCGTGCCGGCGGTCGACGGCGGCAGCCTGTGGATGGACACGGTGCAGCGCGGTGAACTCGTGCGCGAGGTGCGGGGCACGGGGACGCTCGTGCCGGTGGACATTGCGTGGATTCCCGCCGGCGCCGACGGCCAGGTGCGGCAGGTATTGCTGCGGCCTGGCGCCGAGGTGACTCCAGACACCGTGCTCGTCGAGCTGCACAACCCGTCGCTCGAACAGCAGGTGATGGACACGCGTCTGCAACTCGACGCGGCCGTGGCACGCCTGCGCCGTGCGGAGGCCGACGCCACGATGGCCCTGCTGGCGCAGGAGTCGCTGGTGGCGCAGGCCGAGGCGACGCTCGAGGAGTCGAAGAGCGACGCGGAAGCCGACGCGATGCTGCTCGAGGACGGCCTCGTGTCCGAGCTGCAGCACCGGCGATCGGCCGCGCGCGCGAAGGCGTCGCAGGCGCAGCTCGATGCCGAGCGCAAGCGGCTGTCGGTGAGTGCGCAGGTGCGCCCGGCGCAGCTGGCCGAACAGGAAGCCGAGGTCCAGCGTCTGCGGACGCTGGTGACCCTGCGCCAGGATCAGCTCGACGGGCTCCGGGTACGGGCCCGCATGCACGGCGTGCTGCAGGCGGTGCCGGTGGAAGTGGGCAGCCAGGTCACGGCCGGCACCAACGTGGCGCGGGTCGCCAACCCGAGCGACCTGAAGGCGCAGGTGCGGGTGCCGGAGACACAGGCCCGCGACGTGCAGATCGGACAGGTGGCGCGCGTCGACACGCGTAACGGGATCGTGACTGGACAGGTGACCCGCGTCGACCCCGCGGCCGTCAGCGGCACCGTGCTGGTCGACATCGCGCTCACCGGCGATCTGCCCAGGGGCGCACGGCCCGACCTGTCGGTGGACGGCATCATCGAGATCGAGCGGCTGGCCGATACGCTGTATGTCGGACGCCCGGCGGCCGGACAGGAGCAGGGCACCATCAGCCTGTTCCGCATCGGTCCGGACGGCCTGGCGAGGCGTGTGCCGGTGACGCTCGGCAAGGGATCGGTTCGGGCCATCGAGGTGGTGGACGGACTCGGCGAGGGCGACCGCGTGATCCTGTCCGACATGTCGGCCTGGGATCAGGTGGACGAACTCCGCTGCCAGGGAGAGACCTGTCTCCCTCCGGGCCAGCGGTGAGCAGGCGACACGCGCAAAGGATGAAGTGAGCCAATGACCACGACACCCCTGATTCGGCTTGACGGCGTTCGCAAGGTCTTCGTGGCGGACGAGATCGAGACCCACGCGCTCGACGGCATACACCTCGACATCGACTTCGGCGAATACGTCGCCATCGCCGGCCCGTCGGGCTGCGGCAAGTCGACCCTGCTGTCGATTCTCGGCCTGCTCGACACGCCCTCGGAGGGCACCTACTGGCTCAATGGCCGACAGGTCGATCACCTGTCGCTGGCCGACCGCGCTCGCACGAGGAACCGCGAGATCGGGTTCATCTTCCAGAGCTTCAACCTGATTGGCGACCTCACGGTCTACGAGAACGTCGAGCTGCCGCTGACCTACATGGGGATGGCCGGATCCGAGCGACGCAAGCGCACCGAGCAGGCGCTCGAGCGCGTGGGGATGGGCCATCGGTCGAGACACCTGCCGGGGCAGCTCTCAGGCGGGCAGCAGCAGCGCGTCGCCGTCGCGCGCGCCGTGGTCACGCAGCCGTCGATCCTGCTGGCCGACGAGCCCACGGGCAACCTCGACTCGCACAACGGCGAGATCGTCATGCAGCTGCTGCGCGACCTGCACAAGGACGGCGCCACCATCTGCATGGTCACGCACGACCCGCGGTACGTGGCCCACGCCACGCGCACCATCCACCTCTTCGACGGCCGCATCGTCCTCGAGGACCATCCTGGCCTGCAGGGGACGTCCGTCGCGCACGCGTAGGGGTTCCCGTATCCTTCCTCCCATGCCTTCCGCCGCACGCATCCTCGTCGCCGACGATGACCCCGATGTCGTCGAGGCGGTGCGGCTGCTGCTGCGGCTGGAGGGCTACGACACTGATGCCGTCCATTCGCCGGGCGCGGTGCTGGCCGCCATCGAACATGGCGACTTCGACGCCGCGCTCATCGACCTGAACT
>JAEZDP010000173.1 GCA_023418055.1 Acidobacteriota bacterium | reverse complement strand
CCTTCGGGTTGTGCTTGCTCAGCACCTTCGTGATCGCCGCGGTCGTCGTCGTCTTCCCGTGGTCAATGTGCCCAATCGTCCCGATGTTGACGTGCGGTTTCGACCGATCAAACTTCTCTTTTGCCATAACCGATGGATTCCTCGTCGTCACGACGCTCGGGCAACCGCGTTCGCCGCCCGCCCACACATCGGAACCGCCGATGCCCGGTCAGCCCACCCGGGCTGCACGCTGCTGCACAAATCTGGAGCCGATGACCGGGATTGAACCGGTGACCTCGTCCTTACCAAGGACGCGCTCTGCCAACTGAGCTACATCGGCCTACGCTAAACGCTCACTTCGTTCACAGCTCCGGCCCGACACGGTCGGCCTCGCGCTGCTCACTCGCCCCGGCTCTACGCGGCCGGGCCTGCCTCATCTAGGCAAGGCTTGCCGAGCCGAAGCCCGCTGCGCGCAAGCGCTCGGCGGGCGGAGGGCTGAACTTGCCGAGCCGAAGCTCGACGCACCAGCGTCGAGCGAAGGCTGGAGCGGGAGACGGGGATCGAACCCGCGACCAACAGCTTGGAAGGCTGTGACTCTACCACTGAGTTACTCCCGCCTACGCTCGCTGCGCGAGCTACGGCGGGCAAGCCCGCATAGCTCCCGCTGTCCCTGCCGCAGACTCAACCGCCATGCGACCTGCGCCATCTGGGCGCCCGACCTGCTGCACACTGCCGCTTCCCCAAGTTTCGTGGCTTGCCAGCCGTAGTCCGCCTTCGCGCGAGCGCTACGGCGGACGAAGGCTGGTGGCGAGGGAAGGATTCGAACCTTCGAAGGCGCTTGGCCGACAGATTTACAGTCTGCTGCGTTTGACCGCTCCGCAACCTCGCCGGGACCACTGGTCGGGCTCTCGCCCGCTTGTACCTGGATTCGGGCTGCCGGTGTCGACAAAGCCCGTGAGAATCGTCCGCGCGTCGTCCTTCGTGAAACTGGAGCTGGCGAAGGGATTTGAACCCCCGACCCGCTGATTACAAATCAGCCGCTCTACCGGACTGAGCTACGCCAGCCGGACAAAGAGGAGAGGTTAACACAGGGCGCGTCCTGCCAGCAAGAGACACGCCCGCACCCGCCGCTTCCTGCGCCGCCAGACCGCCTGGCGACGTCGAGGCGCCCCGCAACAGGAAAGTCTACCACGGCTCATCCCCTCGACGCGCGCTGCCGGACCGCTTCGTACAACACGACGGCAGCCGCTGCCGAGACATTGAGGCTCGACACGTGCCCGCGCATCGGGATCCGGGCCAGGAAATCGCAGTGGTCGCGCACCAGACGCCGCAGCCCGGTCCCCTCCGACCCCAGCACCACGGCGGTGGCGGGGCGGTAGTCCACCGTCTCGTACGACTGCCCCCCATCACCGGCCAGCCCGACCATCCACACGCCCCGTGACTTCAACTCCTCCATCGCCCGCACCACATTGACGACGTCCACGATGCGCACATGGGCCAGCGCGCCTGCCGAGGCCTTCATGGCCGCCGCATTGAGCGCCGCCGACCGCCGCTCCTGCCTGACGATGCCGCTCGCCCCCACCGCATCGGCCGTCCTGACGATGGCGCCGACGTTCTGCGGGTCTTCCACCTCGTCCAGCACCACGATGAGCGGCGCGTCCTGGCCGTCCACCAGGTCGGACAGACTCCAGCGTCGGCGGGTCTCGACCAGCACCGCCGCCACCCCCTGGTGTTGCGTCACGCCGGTCAGCACCCCGAGTTCCGCAGGCGACGTCCTCACCACCCGCACCCCCCGTGCGGCCGTCAGGCGCTCGACCTCGGCCGTCCGGCCGTCCGGACGCCGCGTCAGGTGGACCTCACGCGCGGCGCCCGCCCGCAGCGCCTCGAGCACAGGGTTCACGCCGTAGACGATCATTCGGGCACGCTCGGCCGCTGCTGCCGCCCGGCCAGGGCCGTCACGACCCGGTGGAACCGCGCGGCTCGCTCGCGACATCCCGGACTCGGACGTATCCCCGACGACTCCCCCATCTCCGCGCCGACATCGATGGCCGGAATCAGCAGGTCGAGTTCCGGTCCACTGTCAGCAGCCGTCAGCGCGACTCTGACCGTGTGAAACAGCGCCCGACCCTTCACCCCCGTCTGCTGACGCACCACCTGCGCCACGTCCCGGAAACCGTCCCGGGTCAGCCGCACGTGTCCGCTGAGCGCCCGCGCCAGCCCCTCGACGACCGCAGGCGCCTCGGGCGTGTCAGCCAGCAATGCCGTCGCTACGGCCTCGAGGCCCTGCTCGTCGGGGTAGTGAAAGATTGCGCGCAACCGGGCCGGTGCATCCTGGAGGCGGTCCACAGCTCCGGCCACCAACGGCAACAGCGACGCCACAAACGCCCGGCCCTCGTCGGTACGTGCGCGGATCGCGCCATCTGCTTCGAGTCCCGGCAGCAACAGGTCGACGAGCCTGTCCGGCGCCGCCTGGCGCTGGTAGTGCCGGTTCATCCACGCCAGCTTGTCGGGGTCGAACACGCCGGCACTGCGGTTGACGGCCGCCACGCGGAACCGCCGCGCCAACTCGTCCACCGGCAACAGTTCTTCGTCGTTGCCTGGTGACCAGCCGAGCAAGGCCAGGTAGTTCACCAGCGCCTCGGGCAGCACCCCCTGCGCACGAAACTCGTGCACCGAGGTCGCCCCGTGCCGCTTCGACAGCGGCGCGTGGTCGGGCCCCATCACGAGCGACACGTGCGCAAAGGTGGGAGGCTGCTCGCCCAGGGCCTCGTACAGCAGCAGTTGCCGCGGGGTGTTGGACACATGGTCTTCACCGCGAATCACGTCGGTGATCGCCATCAGCACATCGTCGACCACCACCGCGAAGTTGTAAGCCGGCAGCCCCGACTGCCGCATCAGCACGAAGTCGCCCAGCATCGTGGTCTCGATGACGATGGGACCGCGCACGGCGTCGTCGAATCGAACCGCGGGCACGTCGGGGATGCGAAAGCGCACGGCATACGGCTCACCGGCCTCGGCGCGCGCGGAGGCCTCAGCCGCCGGGAGCGCGCGGCATGTGCCGGGGTACCTGGGCACCTGGCCAGCGGCAATCGCACGCGCCCGCGCGGCGTCGAGCACGTCCGCCGAGCAGAAGCAGCGGTACGCGGCTCCGCTCTCGAGGAGTCTGGCCGCATGCGCACGGTAGTGGTCGAGGCGCTCGCTCTGCCGGTACGGACCGTAGGGGCCGCCTACGTCCGGGCCTTCGTCCCAGTCGAGTCCCAGCCAGCGCAGGTCGTCGAGAATGGCCGTCGCCGACGCCTCGGTCGACCGCTCGACGTCGGTGTCCTCGATCCGGAGCACGAAACGCCCGCCAGTGCCCCGCGCCAGCAGCCAGTTGAACAGCGCGGTCCTGGCGTTGCCCACATGAAGCAGGCCAGTCGGGCTCGGCGCAAATCGCACGCGAGTCACTGCGCCACCACCATGGCCACCACATGCACCACCATGACGTCGTCCAGGGCTGGGGTGCCTTCCGGCGTCTTGCCCTTGATCGAGATGTCCTCGGGCCTACCTGCCAGTGCCGTGGCGAGCGACCGCCGAAGCGCGTCGGCGAGCGGCCCGATCTTCGGGCGATGGCAGATGACGACGATGTCGAGGTTGCCGAGACGATAGCCGGCCTCCTGCACCCGCCTGAAGGCCTCGCGGAGGAGGACGAGGCTGTCGGCGTCCTTCCAGGCAGGGTCCGTGTCGGGAAACAACGCGCCGATGTCGCCCAGGCCAGCCGCCCCGAGCACCGCGTCGGTCACCGCGTGGCAGACGGCATCGCCGTCGGAGTGCCCGGCAAGACCGGGACTGCCTGGCACGGACACGCCCGCGAGCTTCAGTTGGCGGCCCGCGTCGAAGCGATGCGAATCGTAGCCCACCCCGATCCGCATGGTCGGCTGAGGGCCCGCGGCCGTGACGCGGCGCATCGCCGCCTCGAGATCGCGCCGCGTGGTCACCTTGACATTCCCTTCGTCTCCCTCGACCACGCGGACACGGTGCCCGGCCCGTTCGGCCAGCGTGGCCTCGTCAGTTGCGTCGGCGGCGGCGCCACCGAGCGCGATCACCTCGTCGAACACCTGACGCGAAAACCCCTGTGGCGTCTGGGCGAGGCGAACGCGATCGCGGGGCACCGTCTCGTGGCACCACCACGCGCCGGTCTCGTCCTGCGTCACGCGCTTCACGGTGTCGTGGACGCCCACGGCGGCAATCGCCGCACCCGACGAGCGCGCGCCGGCAATCACCGCCTGCACCACAGCCGGGGTGACGAACGGGCGAGCGGCGTCGTGCACGAGCACGACATCGGCGTCCGGAGGCAACGCCGCCGCGCCGTTGGCCACCGAGTCCTGGCGCCGCGCGCCGCCGGCCACGACGGTCGCCGGTTTGCCGCACGACGCGGCCGCCACCTCGGCCTCCGCTGCCTCCCGCTGCGAGGCCGGAACCACGACGACGAGCCCGTCGACCTCGGACACCCCCGCACACGCGGCCACGCTGTGCGCCAGCATGGACCGTCCGCCCAGCGGCATCCACTGTTTCGGGACGTTGCCACCTGCCCGCGTGCCCTGCCCAGCGGCCGCGACAATCACATACACGCTCACGAAGTCACTCCCATGCCGATGGTAAGGTAGCACCGCCATGTCCGTCGGCCGGCGCCTGATGTGGAGCACGTGCGGCGTCGCGGTGCTGCTGTGCGCGGCGGTGTGGACAGCCTGGGCGCTCCAGGCGACGGACCCGCGCGCCCGCGCGTCCTGGGGTGCCGCCACCGTGCAGCTCGACGGAACCCACACCGACGTGGAGCTGTACCTGCCGGGCTGCTCGATCGACGCGATCACCGTGCGGGCGGCCACCGCCGCGGCTGCGGGGACGGTGCTGACCGCCCGCCTCTCGCCCGCCGCGTCGGCACCCGCGTCCGGCCACGTCGTGCGCGCGACCTTCGGCGCTGACGCGCGCGCCGACGTCCCGCTGCCTGCCATGCCGCGGCGCGAGCGCATCCTCCTGCAGATGCGGGTCGACGCGCCTGTCGCCCTCGACGCACGGCAGCCGTTCGAGCTTCGGCCGGTCCGGCAGCATCCCCTCGGCCTTCTCTCGTGCGTCGTCGACGAGAACGATCAGGCGCTCGTGGGCTGGCTGGCGGTGACGGCCTTCGGTCTCGCCGGCGTAGGCTGGCTCGCCGGTGGCACACTCGCCGGATCGCAACTCCCCGCCGCCCTCGCCCGTCGTCCGCGTGCCGCCGCGGCATCGGCCGTCGCCATCGGCCTGCAGGGCGCGCTCATTGCCCAGTTCCTCGTGCCGCCATTTGAATCGCCGGACGAACTGGCGCACGTGCAGTACGTCCGCTACGTCGCGACGACCGGCACCCTGCCCTCAGCCGTGCCGCCCGAGGCCAGCGAATGGCAAGCGTCCGCCTACGAATGGGTGCAGCAGCCGCTCTACTATCTGGCCGGCGCGGCACTGCTGCGGACGGTCGGCACGCCGTCGGCCGCCCCTGCCCCTGCCGTTCATCCGCAGTCACGGCTGGTCGGGGGGCCTGACGTCAACCTCTATCGCCACCCCGATGTCACCTCGCCCGCTGCAGCCCTGCGGGACTTCCGGTGGCTGCGGGCGCTGTCGCTGCTGTTCGTCGGCATCACGCTGTACTGCGCGTTCACGGTCCTTACCGTGGCGACCGGCAGCGTGGCGCTCGCCATGGTCGCTACGGCCGCAGTCGGTCTCGTGCCGCAGTGGGGAGCGGTAATGGGGAGCGTATCGACGGACCCGCCGGCTACCTGTGCAGCCGCCCTGGCCATGGCGCTTCTCGCGCGGGCCGTGCAAGCGCCCGCGCAATGGCGATGGTCAGCGGCCGCGGGACTGACGACAGGCCTGGCCTACGCCACCAAGGTCACCTCCGTCTTCCTGCTGCCCGTGGCGCTCGTCGTGCTGTCAGGCCTGTACCTGCGCCACCGACACGCGGCGATACGCCACGCGGCCTGGTTTGCCGCGCTCGCGTTGATGGGTGCAGCCTGGGTGCCGCTCCGGGCGCTGGTCGTTTTCGGCGATCCGCTCGCACGACAGTTCAAGCGGGACGTGCTGACGCAGGGCGGCTTTCACGTCACGGAGGGGCCGCCGCTGCTGAGTGCCGCCTTCCTCCACCAGATGCAGACGATGGTGTTCGAGCCTTTCTGGGCGCGCTTCGGCTCGCTTGGCGCAGGGCCGCTGCCGGGCACCCGTCTCTGGTGGCTCTACGGCGTGATCACGAGCGGACTGCTGGCCGCACTGGCCTGGGGCGCGCTGGTCGCCTGGAGGCGTGTGTGGCGACACCCAGACGACCTCCGCGGATGGATCGGCCTGGCCAGCGTGGCCGGCGTCGTGACGGGACTTGCCCTGTGGGGCTGGATCAACATCGTGCCACGTGCCGACGTCATCGTGCACTGGACGCCGCGTCATCTGCTGCCGCTGACGGTGCCGCTGCTCGTGGTGACGGCCCTCGGGGTGCAACACCTCGACCGCACGCTTCGGGGACGTCTCCAGCACGCGTTGCGTCTGGCACTGGCCCTCGCCCTGCTCGCCCTCGGCGTTGCCAGCCTCGCCGTCTGGCGCAGCGTGGTGCTGGGCTTCCACTTCGGCTACTGAACGAGCCGCCCGTACGTCAGCAATCGCTCACGCGTCTGCGCGGTCACGACGTCGGCGTCCGCTGCCCTGGTGGGGGACGGAAAGAACAGCACGACGAGGATGTCACTCGTGACTGGCGTGACCATGGCCCGCGCGGAATCCGACGTCGGATTGCCGAAGGCGCCGCGGTCGTCGGCCACCACGAGCCGCCCGGCGACGTTGACGCGGTCCTTGCGGATGCCCTCGTAGGCCTCGTCGTCATGGCCAAGCCGGACGACGACCTCCGGGCCAATCGCCTGCCGGTCGTACAACCCGAAGGGGACCTGCGACTCGACGGAACACCAGTTGACGATGTCCACCAGCGTGCTGATGGCGGGGAGGCGCTCTCCCTTCCTGACGCGGCGGAGCAACGCTTCGGACGACGGGCGGGTGCGGGTGGGGTCCACGCCGAAGCGCCTGTACATCGCGCGGGTGAGCGCCGTGGCCGCCTCGCGGCGTGCGTCCGGCAGGCGCAATGCGGCTTCCGCGGCCAGGAGCGCCGCATCGAGGTCGGCATCGCGCGGACGGACGGCCAGCCCCTCCAGTGTCACGACCGCCGGCGCCGTGATGTCGGACACCGACGCGTCGACGGCCACCGTCACGACACGGGCTCCGATTGCCAGCGGTCGACGTCGGTCCTGATGGCGGTTTCCACGCGCGCGGCGACGTCGCGGGCGTGCGAGCGGTCGAGGCCTGCCGTCTCAATGGCGGGATGGACGCGCACGCGAACATGCCCCGGGCACGTCATCAGCCGTCCCTTGCGCATCACGTGCCGCGTGCCCTCGACGGCGACGGGCACGATGGGAATCTGCGAGTCGATGGCCAGCAGGATGGTGCCGGCCTTGAACCGCTGCAGGCGGCCATCCACACTGCGCGTGCCTTCAGGAAAGACGAGCAGCGACAAGCGGTTCCGCATCAGGCGCGCGACCTGGTTGAGCGTCGACTTGCCCGGGCTCTTGCGGTCCACGAGCACGTGCCCCGTCCGTCGCAGGTGCCAGCCGAGAAACGGGAACGACCCCAGCGAGTCCTTGGCGATGATCCGCAACTGCAGCGGCAGGTGCCAGAAGAGCACCGGGATGTCGTAGATGCTCTGGTGATTCGACAGGAACAGGTACGAGCGCGAGGCGTCCAGGCCCTCCTGTCCCTCGATGTCCACCGACACGCCTGTGGTCTCGAGAATGAGCCAGGCCCACGCGCGCGCACATCTGTGGGCGAACAGGCCGCGGCGATCGACCAGCGCGGACCCCAGGGACAACGTGCCGAGGACGATGGTGTAGACGCTGATGGCGGGAATCAGGAAGAAGACCGTACGCCACCAGTGGAACGGAGGGAGATTCACGTGGAAGGGTCAGGTCTGCGACACCGCACGGGGCCGGCGGAAGGTGCCGGTCTCGGCCCGCTCGGGTGACGGCGTGGCCGTGTCGCTCTTCTCGCCGGAGGGGTCGATGTAGCGTCCGAAGATCATCTTGCCCGCCGTGGTCTGCAGCACGCTGGTGACGACGACGTCGATGTTCTTGCTGATCATCCGGCGGCCGTTGTCCACCACCACCATGGTGCCGTCGTCGAGGTAAGCCACGCCCTGGTTGTACTCGCGGCCCTCCTTGATGATGAACACCTTCATCAGCTCGCCCGGCAGCACCACCGGCTTGAGCGAGTTTGCCAGCTCGTTGATGTTGAGGACGCTGACGCCCCGCAACTCCGCCACCTTGTTGAGGTTGAAGTCGTTGGTGACGATCTTGCCTTCGAGGGAGCGCGCCAGCTCGATGAGCTTGAGGTCCACTTCCTTGACGTCGGGGAAGTCGAGGTCGGAGATGACCACGTCGAGGTGGGTCATCTTCTGGATCTTCTGGAGGATGTCGAGGCCGCGCCGGCCGCGGTTGCGCTTGAGCGCGTCGGACGAGTCGGCCACGAACTGCAGTTCCTTGAGGACGAACTGCGGAATGACCAGCGTGCCGTCGACGAAGCCCGTCTCGCAGATGTCGGCGATGCGGCCGTCGATGATGACGCTCGTGTCGAGAATCTTGTAGTGCTTCTTGGGCGCGGTGGCACGGAAGACGCTGATGAGTCGCGCCGGCTCGAGCCACTCCCCCTTGCGGCCGCCGATGACGAGCCCGAGGTAGGGCAGGGTCAGCAGGGTGGCGGTATGCAGAAAGGCGACGCGGCGGTCCGCCGTATCGGCCCAGAACAGCGTCGTCGCGATGGTCTTGGCGATGGCGAGGCCGATGGTGCCGCCGAGCACGGCGCCTATCATCGACGAGACGGCGGTGTCACGCAGCTGGGTTTCGAAGACGACCAGCAGCCCTGCCAGGGCGAGGCCGAACAGGACGTTGACGACGGCCACGTCATGGACGGGCCGGAGGAGGAATGCCGAGTAGGCCACCGCGGCCACAAACAGCACGCGGGCGAAGACGAACCACGTCATGCACTACTCCGAAGAAGGAAAGTCTGGAGTCTGGCGAGCCTCGCCGTCGTTCCCGCTCGCCCCGGAGGGCGTGGGGAGGACGTCTCAGCCGTATCATACCCTTCAATCCCAGCCGATGATCTCGTCGAGCGCGTCGCCGACGGTCTTGACGCCGACGACCTCGCAGCCGAGGTCGCTCGTGTCCGGACCGGCGTTGCCCGACGGCACGATACACCGGGTGAAGGCCATCTGCGCCGCTTCGCGGATGCGCAGCAGGGCCTGTCCGGTCGCCCTGACCTCTCCGGCCAGCCCGACCTCACCGAAGACCGCCGTCCCGGCGCGCACGGGGCGGTTGCGCACGCTCGAGACCACGGCGGTCATGATGCCGAGGTCCGCCGCGCGCTCGTCCACGGTGAACCCCCCTGCCACGTTCACGAAGACATCCTCGCCGGCGAGGTTCATGCCGGCACGCTTCTCGAGCACCGCCAGCAGCAACGCCAGCCGCTGCTGATCGACACCGTTGGTCATGCGCCGCGCACTGCCGTAGGCGCTCGACGACACCAGCGCCTGCACTTCCACCAGTATCGGTCGCGAGCCCTCGATACAGCAGAGGACGGCCGATCCCGGCGCCCCGACCTGCCGTTCGGCCAGGAACAACGCCGACGGGTTGGGCACGGCCTGCAGGCCCGTGCCGGTCATCTCGAACACCCCGAGTTCGCTCACCGCGCCGAAGCGGTTCTTCACGGCACGCACGACCCTGTGGGTGTGATGGCGTTCGCCTTCGAAGTACAGCACCGTGTCCACGACGTGTTCGAGCACCTTCGGCCCCGCCAGCCCGCCGTCTTTCGTCACGTGCCCGACCAGGATGGTGGGCAGGTTCTGCGCCTTGGCGAGAAACAGCAACTGCGTGGCCGTCTCCCTGATCTGCCCGACGCTGCCGGGCGCCGACTGCAGCTTCAGCGAGAACACGGTCTGTATCGAGTCGACGATGAGCAGGGCCGGCTTCAGCCGCGCCACTTCCTCGAGAATGCGTTCGGTGCAGGTTTCTGCCAGCAGGTAGAGTGGCGCGCGGCCGACGCCCAGGCGCTCACCGCGCCCCTTCACCTGGTGTTCAGACTCTTCCCCGGAGCAGTAGAGCACCGGGCCGGTGGTCTGCGCGAAGAGCGCCGCCGCCTGCAGCAGCAGCGTGCTCTTGCCGATACCGGGCTCCCCGCCGAGCAGCACGAGCGAGCCCGGCACGAGCCCGCCCCCGAGCACGCGGTCGAACTCGCCGATGCCGGTCGAGAGGCGCTCGGCCTGCACCATGTCCACGTCCGCGTAGAGGCGCGCCTTCGAGCCGGCACTCGACAGGCTGCCGTGCCGCACGGTCGCCGTGGCCGGCACTGCCGATACGGCTTCTTCGACCAGCGAGTTCCAGGCCAGGCAATCGGGGCAGCGCCCGAGCCACTTGGGCGACTGGGCGCCACATTCGGTGCACGCAAACACGGACCTGGGCTGCTTCATGGGTGTCTCGTCTCTCGCGGCGGGCGCGGCCGTGCGGCTCAGGACTGCCCAGGGGCCGGCGGCCGGCGACTCTCGTGGGGCGGGGCGCAGGTGCGCTCGATGCGGGCCCCGAGGCGGCAGAGCACTTCCCAGGGAATCGCCCCAATCGTGGCCGCCACCTCACGCACGTCGATGCGTGCCTCGTCCTGACGGCCGATGAACACCACCTCGTCGCCGGGCGACACGTCGAGTCCGGTCACATCCACCGTCAGGCTGTCCATCGAGACGCGGCCGACGATGGGCACGCGCCTGCCGCGCACGAGCGCCACGCCGCGGTTGCCCAGCCGCCAATCGAGGCCGTCGGCGTAGCCGGCCGGCACGACGGCCACCGTCCTGGGCGCTTCGGCGGGCGCCGTCAACCCGTAACCAAGTCCTTCCCCGCGCCGAATGCCCTTCACCGCCACCACCCGGCTGCGCAGCGAGAGCACGGGTTCCAGGGACAGTGTCGTCATCAGCGGCGGGGGGACAATGCCGTAGAGCAGCAGTCCGGGACGCACGACGTCGAACCAGGTGCGTTCGTCCCGCAGCAGCGACGCGCTGTTGGCCGCGTGCCACGAGGCCTCACGCAGCCCGAGGTCGACGAGGTGCCGGCGCGCCGTGGCGAAGTTCTCCTGCTGCTGCACGAAGGCGGGGTGCTCCGGGTCGTCTGCGGTCGCAAAGTGCGTGTACACCCCGGTGACGCGTAACGACGCCGCACGCAATACGTCGGGCATCGTCTGGCGCAGGTTGTCGTGGCGGAATCCCAGCCGGTTCATGCCCG
>JAEZDP010000169.1 GCA_023418055.1 Acidobacteriota bacterium | reverse complement strand
CCTTCGGGTTGTGCTTGCTCAGCACCTTCGTGATCGCCGCGGTCGTCGTCGTCTTCCCGTGGTCAATGTGCCCAATCGTCCCGATGTTGACGTGCGGTTTCGACCGATCAAACTTCTCTTTTGCCATGGCGCTTCTTCTCCGGTATCACCTGACGGCTGTCGCCGTGTTACTTGTTGGTGCCCTGCATCTTCGCGATCACCTCGTCAGACACGTGCCCCGGTGCCTGTTCGTAGCGATCGAAGTGCATGGAATAGGTGGCACGACCCTGGGTGCGTGACCGCAGGTCCGTGGCATACCCGAACATCTCCGACAGCGGCACCCGCGAGCTCACAATCTGCGTGCCCCCCAGGTCTTCCTGCGACTGGATGTGCCCGCGACGGCTCGCGATGTCGCCCATGATGTCGCCCATGTACTCCTTGGGCACCACCACCTCGACACGCATCACCGGCTCGAGCAACACCGGGCGCGCCTTCTTGGCGGCATCCTTGAACGCCATCGACCCGGCGATCTTGAACGCCATCTCGTTCGAGTCGACGTCGTGGTACGAACCGTCGTACAGCTCGATGCCCACATCGTCGATCGGGAAGCCGGCCAGCACGCCCGTCGTCAGGGCTTCCTTGATGCCCTCGTCGATCGGCTTGATGAATTCCTTCGGAATCACGCCGCCGACGATCTTGTTCTCGAACAGGTAGCCTTCGCCCGGCTGCCGCGGCACGAGACGGATCTTGGCGTGGCCGTACTGACCGCGCCCACCCGTCTGGCGCACGTAGCGACCTTCGCCCTCGGCGGCCATCGTCAACGTTTCCTTGTAGGCCACCTGCGGGCGGCCGACGTTGGCCTCGACGTTGAACTCGCGCTTCAGGCGGTCGACGATGATCTCGAGGTGGAGTTCGCCCATCCCGCGGATGATCGTCTGCCCGGTCTGCTGGTCCGAGTTCACGCGGAACGTCGGATCCTCGGCCATCAGCTTGGCCAGGCCCTGGCCCAGCTTCTCCTGGTCGCTCTTCGACTTCGGCGCGATGGCCAGCGAGATCACCGGCTCCGGGAAGTCCATCGACTCGAGGACGACGGCGTTCTTGTCGTCGCAGATGGTGTCGCCCGTCATCACGCTTTTCAGCCCGACGGCCGCGGCGATGTCACCGGCGTACACCTCCTTGATTTCCTCACGCTTGTTCGCGTGCATCTTCAGGAGACGGCCGATGCGCTCGGTCTTGCCCTTGGTCGAGTTGAACACCGACGAACCCGACGTCATGACGCCCGAGTACACGCGGATGAAGGTCAGCTGCCCGACGAACGGGTCGGTCATGATCTTGAACGCCAGGGCGCTGAACGGCGCGGTGTCGTCCGAGGGACGCTCGAGTTCGACACCCTCGTTGTTCGGGTCGATCCCCTTGATCGCGGGCACGTCCACCGGCGAGGGCAGGAAGTCGACGACCGCGTCGAGCAGCGGCTGCACGCCCTTGTTCTTGAAGGCCGACCCGCACAGCACGGGAACGAACGGCGCCTCGGCGTGGCCGTCCTTCGAGTGCACCGAGCTGTTGGTGCGTGCGCGCAGGGCCTTGCGAATCTCGGCCTCGCTGATCTCCTCGCCGCCCAGGTACTTCTCGAGCAGCGTGTCGTCGGCTTCGCTGACCTTCTCGAGCAGCTGCTCGCGATAGTGCTGCGCCTTGTCGAGCAGATCCGCCGGGATGTCCTCGATCGTGTAGTCGGCGCCCATGGCGTCGTTGCGATAGACCAGCGCCTTCATGCGGATCAGGTCGACGACGCCGAGGAACTTGTCCTCGGTGCCGATCGGCAGCTGCAGCACGCAGGGGTTGCCCTGCAGGCGCGTCTTGATCTGGTCCACGGTGCGCTCGAAGTTCGCCCCGATGCGGTCCATCTTGTTCACGAAGCAGATGCGCGGCACGCGGTACTTGTCGGCCTGCCGCCACACCGTCTCGGACTGCGGCTCGACACCGGCCACCGAGTCGAACACCGCCACGGCGCCGTCCAGCACGCGCAGCGACCGCTCGACCTCCGCCGTGAAGTCCACGTGACCCGGCGTGTCGATGATGTTGATGCGGTGCTCGCGCCAGAAGCACGTCGTCGCGGCCGAGGTGATGGTGATGCCCCGCTCCTGCTCCTGCTCCATCCAGTCCATCGTCGCCGTGCCTTCGTGCACTTCGCCGATCTTGTAGGTGTTGCCGGTGTAGAAGAGGATGCGCTCGGTCGTCGTCGTCTTGCCGGCGTCGATGTGCGCCATGATGCCGATATTGCGCGTGCGGCCGAGTGATACCTGACGAGCCATGATGCGAATGCTTTCCTTGGTCCCTGAGGTGCCGAGATCTACCAGCGGTAATGGGCGAAGGCCTTGTTGGCCTCGGCCATGCGGTGCGTGTCTTCGCGCTTCTTCACCGCGCCGCCGCGCATGTTCGACGCATCGAGCAGTTCGTTGGCCAGCCGCTCTTCCATGGTCTTGCCGTCACCGCGCGACCGCGCATAGCTGACCAGCCACCGGATGGCGAGCGAGAGCCGACGGTTCTGGCCCACTTCGATCGGCACCTGATAGTTCGAGCCGCCGACGCGCCGCGACTTGACCTCGAGCGCGGGCTTGGCGTTGTCAATCGCCTTCTTGAAGACCTTGAGCGGTTCCTCGCCGGTCTTCTCCTGGATCATCTCGAAGCTCTTGTAGAGGATGTGTTCGGCGGTGCTGCGCTTGCCGTCACTCATCACCGAGCCGATGAACTTGGTCACCAGGGCGCTGTTGTAGAGCGGGTCCGGTACGACTTCACGCTTCGCAACTACTCGTCTGCGGGGCATATCTCAACTCGTCGTTCGATGGTCTGGGGTCTACGACTTCGGCCGCTTCGCGCCGTACTTCGAACGGCCCTGGCGGCGATTGGCCACACCGGTGGCGTCGAGCGTGCCGCGCACCACGTGGTAGCGCACACCCGGCAGGTCCTTCACACGCCCGCCGCGCACCAGCACGAGCGAGTGCTCCTGCAGGTTGTGCCCCACACCGGGAATGTAGGTGGTGACCTCGATCTGGTTGGTCAGCCGCACACGGGCCACCTTGCGGAGCGCCGAGTTCGGCTTCTTGGGCGTCTGCGTGAAGACGCGCACGCACACGCCGCGCTTCTGCGGGCTTTCCTGCAGCGCGGGGCTCTTGGTCTTGAAGGCGACCTGCTCCCGGCCCTTCCGTACGAGCTGGCTGATCGTCGGCACAGTGTCTCCACCTGCACGCGCCGACAGCATCCGCCGCCGACACGCCTCTGGGGGCCGCACAGGGCGGCCCCGACAAACAGTCCACGAGACGCCTCTCGGCGCACCGTGGCGGCCCGGGCCTGAAAGTCGCTGACACGACCTGGCACCCGAACCTGGTTACCCTACGTCTCGAAGCTGTCGCTCGCGGGAGCCTGGAGCCCGCCGCTCGGATGTGCCCGCCAATCCCCGCCTGGCCCGCATGGGGCGGCGTCAGAGGATCCGGGCCGCACTTCGTGTGGCATTCGCAGTCAGATAGGGTGTCCTGACTACGACAGAACCTTGCGACTCTAGCACGACCCCGCGACAGGGTGCAAGTGCCGGTCTGCTCTCACGGCCGCGCGGGGCGCAGACCGAACGCACAGTGTATCACACACGTCTCGACCGTTTCAGCGCTCCCCGGCGGGAAGCGCAAACACGTCGTCGGCAAGCGTCGGGTTGATCTCGATCCCGCTGATGGTCGTCTGCTGGAACACCTGCCCATCGACGCTGGTCGTCCGCCGATGCGGCAGCGTGAGGCCGTCCACGGGACGGAAGTCGTCGAAATCCGTCACGATGTCGGCTGGCGCGCCTGAAGGGCCCGGGCCGCGATAGCTGAGGCGGCGGATATGTCCGGAGTCAGGAGAGATGCCGAGCGTCACCGACGTCCCTGCCACCGACACGGCCACGAGCTGCACGGGGACGTCACCCACCTGCGCCTCTCCCTGCGGGACGGCCGTGAAGTCGGCCGCCGTCCGCTGCTGCAGCAGGACGACGGGCGACTGGCGCAGTTGCTGCCGGATCTGGTCGCGCTGCGCGGCGGGCAGCGGACGCGCGGAGCCGGCGGGCATCACCGCGCGGGCCGACTCGCCTGCCACGACCATGCGCACAACCCCCACCGGCGTGGTCATCTCCTGCCGGACGCGGTCGGGCAGGGCGTAAGTGGCCGTCGCCTCGAAGGACATCTCGCCCTGCGGCCCGGCCACCGAGAGCGTCGCCTGCTCGCGGTAGGACTTGACGCCGTCGATGGCGGCCTCACCGCCCATTGCCGCCACGGCGCGGCCGACGAGCGTCTTCCCGGCGGCGAGCGCCTCACCGCTCGGCGGCGCAGCGGTCGCGGCCGCCGACGGCGCGGACGCAGAGGGCTCGGGGATGGCGATGTCGAGCCGCGTCACCTCACCAAGCGAGGACAGGGGCTTGTCTCGACCTTCCTCTGGCCCCACCACGAGAATGGCGAACTGATCGGGGTGGATGTACCGCTTCGCCACGGCCGCCACCTCGGCCACCGTCACCTTCTCGATGCCGGCACGGTAGCGTGCCAGCCAGTCACGTGGCACGTCGTAGTACTCGTAGGTCAGCTGCTGCCCCAGCACCTGCTGCGTCGTGGCCGAGTTGAAGATGAACGAGTTCAGGATCGCCTGCTTCGCCCGCGCGATCTCCGCTTCGGTCGGAGGCTCGGCAATGATGCGCCGTGCCTCGGCGATCAGCGTCTCGATGGCCTCCATGGTCTTGGACGTCTTGGTGCTCGTGACCATGCCGAACGGCGACACGCGGGTGAACTGACTGCCGACGCTGCCGCCCACCGAGTAGGCCAGGCCCTTCTCGGTGCGCACCGTCGAGAAGAGGCGCGAGGTGAAGCTGCCGCTCAACACCTCGTTGAGAATCTGCACCGGGTAGTAGTCAGGGTGCGTGCTGAGCAGCGTGCCCTGGTGGCCGATGCGGATGGACGACTGCGCGACGTCGGCCTTCACCGCCTCGTACACCCCGGCCGGGGAGGAAGGCGCGGGCTCGGGAAAGACGACCGGGGCCGCGTCGCCGGCCGGCCAGTCACCAAACGCGCGCGTGATGGCGGCCAGGGCCTCGGCCCCATCGATGTCGCCGTGCACCGCGAGGATCATCCGGTTGGGATGGAAGTAGCGAGCGTGCCAGGCGCGCAGATCGTCACGCGAGATCGCGGCGAGTGAATCGTAGGTGACGGCACGGGCGAAGGGGGAGGTCTCCCCGTAGATCAACTTGCGGAACTCGCGGCTCGAGATCCCGCCCGCATCGTCGTTCTGCCGCGCGATGCCCGCCTCGATGCCGCGCTTGGCCACCTGCAGCCGTGCCTCATCGAAGCGAGGACGACGCAGGACGTCGGCAAAGACCGCGAGCACCTCGGCGAAGTCCTCCTTCAGGACGCTCATGCTGGCCGATCCCGAGTCGTCGCCGATGCCGGCCTCGATCGAGGCGGCCCGGTCCTCGAGAAACAGATCCAGCTGGTCGGGCGTCATCGACTCGGTGCCGCCGGCCCGCAGCACGCTGCCGGTCAGCGAGGCGAGGCCCGTCTTGTCCTCCGGTTCGAGCAGCGACCCTGTGCGGATCCGCGCCGTCACGCTGACGAGCGGCAGCTCGTGGTTCTCCATCACCAGCACCACCAGGCCGTTGGGCAACACCGTGCGCGACGGGGTGGGCAGCGAGAACTCCGGCAACGGGGGATAGGTCAGCTGGTCCACGCGCGTGGCCTGGCCGCGCGCCGCAGAGGGCGCGACCAGCAGCGTCAGCAGCACACAGGCGACGGCCTTCGCCGCGACGTGGCGCATCACTTCGTACCTCCCGGGGCAGCAGCGGCCTCGTTTTCGAGTCGGGCCACGGTGCGGTTGTCCGCACGGAAGACCTCACCAGCCACCCGACGGATGTCGGCCTTGGTGACGGCGGCCATCCGCTCGACATAGGTGAAGAGCTCACGCCAGTCGCCGGTGAGCGTGTGGTAGGTCACCAGCTGCGACGCCAGGCCCGAGTCGCCAGTCAGTGATCGCAGGAGGTCGGCCTTCGCGCGTGTCTTGAACCGCTCGAGTTCCGCGTCGGTGACGTCCTCGTCCACCATCTTCTGCAGCTCGGCCCGCAGGGCGTCGCGTACCTGGTCGTTGCTCACTCCGCGCGCGGGCACCGCCAGCGCCAGGAACAGGTGCGGGTACTTCACGCCCGGCAGGCCCCCGCCCACCTGGGCCTGGACCGCGAGCTTCTGCTCCTCCACCAGACTGCGGTAGAGACGCGACGTGCGCCCGCGACCCAGAATTTCCGCCACCGCGTCGTAGATGGGCTCGTCGGGGTGAGTCGCCGCCGGCTTGTGGTAGGCCTCGATGTAGAACGGCTGCGCCCGGTCGCGCATCGTCACCACGGTTTCCACCTGCTGGGGCGGCTCGATGGTCCGCAGCGGTTCCGGCTTCGGCCGCGCCGGCAGCCGGCCGAAGTACTTGTCGATCACCGGGATGATTTCCTGCGCCTTCACGTTGCCAACGATGGCCGTGACCATGTTGGCCGGGGCGTACCAGACGTCGTAGAACGCCTTCGCGTCGGTGATGGTGAAGCGCTGGAGGTCGCTCATGTACCCGACCGTCGGCTGCTTGTAGGGGTGCGCCAGGAACGCCGCCCCGAGCAGTCGCTCGACCAGTCGCCCGATGGGCTGGCTCTCGGTGCGCTGCCGCCGTTCTTCCATCACGACGTCCCGCTCCTTGTAGAACTCACGGAACACGGGATGGAAGAACCGCTCCGACTCGAGGTAGGCAAACAGTTCGAACTTGTTGCTCGGCAGTGAGTAGTAGTAGGTGGTCGCCTCGGCGCTCGTGCTCGCGTTCAGCCCCACCCCGCCCTCTTTCGACACGGCCTCGTCGAAGGCATTGGGCACGACGAAGGCCTGCGCGGCCTCCTGCTTCCGCGTGAACTCCGCCCGCAGCCGCTCGACCTCGGCGGCATCCGGCTCCTTGGCGGCACGCGCTCGCTCGTAGGCCTGGTAGGCCGCCTCCATCGCGTCGATTGCCTGCTGTTCGGCCTCGTAGTTGGTGGTGCCAAGGTGCGGCGTGCCCTTGAACGCCATGTGCTCGAACATGTGGGCCAGGCCGGTGATGCCTGGCACCTCCTGGGCCGAGCCCACGTCCACACGCGTCGCAAACGAGAAGGTCGGCGCCCCGTCGCGCTCGAGAATCAGGAACGTGTAGCCGTTGTCGAGCGTGTGCACCGTCAGGCGCTTCTCGAACGACGCCAGGTCCTGGGCCTGCAGCGGCCCGCTCCACAGCAGCCCCACGACACACCCCAGGGCCAGCCGCCCCAGTCGCCACCCAGCACTGCGCATCACCACTCTCCTCGGTTGGAACGGCCCATTATGCCGTCGATCGGCCCGCTTCTGTGTACCGACGTGCAAACGCCGCCGCGGGCCGGCCAGACCGTCTACGAAAAACGGCCCGCCCCCCCGGAAGGGAGGACGGGCCGCCGTACAGACATCCTGCGGGTCGCCCGCTACTCGACGATCTCGCCGCGCTCGCGGTCGAGCAGTTCGTCGGCATCGGCCAGGTAATCCAGATCCCGCTCGAGATCGACGTCGTCGGACGCCGAGGGTGGCGCCGGCGGCGGCGCGTCGGCCGGGATGCGGATGTGCTGGTAGATGTCGAACCCGGTACCGGCTGGAATCAGCCGGCCCATGGTCACGTTCTCCTTCAGCCCGCGCAGGTGGTCGACCTTGCCCGAGATGGACGCCTCGGTGAGCACCCGCGTCGTCTCCTGGAACGAGGCCGCCGAGATGAACGAGTCGGTCGAGAGCGACGCCTTGGTAATGCCGAGCAGCATCGGGCGGCCCTTGGCCGGCGCGCCGCCGTCGGCGAGCACGCGTTCGTTCTCTTCGAGGAAGCGGAAGCGATCGACGATGTCGTCGATGAGGAACTCGGTGTCGCCGACGTCCTCGATCTTGACCCACCGCATCATCTGCCGCGTGATCACCTCGATGTGCTTGTCGTTGATGTTCACGCCCTGCAGCCGGTAGACCTCCTGGATCTCGTTGACCATGTACCGCTGCAGTTCCTTCTCGCCCAGCACCGAGAGGATGTCGTGCGGGTTGCTCGGCCCGTCCATCAACTGCTCACCCGCGCGCACGCGGTCGCCGTCCTGCACGTTGACGTGCACGCCGCGCGGCAGGCTGTACTCTCTCGGCTCGCCCTCGTCCTCGGGCACGATCATGATCTTGCGCTGGCCCTTGACCACGCCGCCGATCTTGACGATGCCGTCGATCTCGCTGATGACCGCCGCCGCCTCACGCGGCTTGCGCGCCTCGAACAGCTCGACGACGCGGGGCAGGCCGCCCGTGATGTCCTTGGTCTTGGTGGTCTCGCGCGGAATCTTCGCGAGCACCGCGCCAGGGGTCACCTCTTCGCCTTCGTCCACCATCAGGTGGGCGTGCGAGGGGATGTGGTACTTGCGCAGCACCTTGCCGTCGGCATCGCGAATCTCGACGAGCGGCTGCTTCTTCTCGTCGGTCGTCTCGATGACAATCCGCCGCGACAACCCCGTCACCTCGTCCACTTCCTCGTGGACCGTGACGCCGTCGATGATGTCCTTGAACTTCACCGTGCCGGCCTCTTCCGTGAGGATCGAGAACGTGTACGGATCCCACTCGAGCAGCACCTGGCCGGGCTCCACCTTCTGCCCGTCGCGCACGCGCAGCCTGGCGCCGTAGATGACCTGGTAGCGCTCGACGTCACGCCCCTTGGCATCCTGCACGACCACCGAGCCGTTGCGGTTCATCACCACGAGTTCCTGCACACCCGCGGCCGTGGTGGCCTCGACGTGTGACAGCGCCTCGAAGCGCACCGTGCCGGCGTGACGCGACTCCTGCGTGGACTGCTCGGAAATCCGCGACGCCGTGCCGCCGATGTGGAACGTCCGCATCGTCAGCTGCGTGCCGGGCTCGCCGATGGACTGCGCCGCGATGACGCCAACGGCCATGCCCTTCTCGACCATGCGCCCGGTGGCCAGGTCACGCCCGTAGCACTTGGCGCACACCCCGCGGCGGCTGCCGCAGGTCAGCACCGAGCGGATCTTCACCATCTCGATGCCGGCTTCCTGCACGTCGGTGGCCAGTTCCTCGGTGATCTCCGCGTTGGCCTGCACCAGCACGTCTCGCGTGACCGGGTCGACGACGGGCTCGAGCGCCACGCGGCCGATGATGCGGTCGCGCAACGGCTCGATCGTCTCGCCGGCTTCGACGATGGGACGCGCCTCGATGCCGTCCATCGTGCCGCAGTCGTCCTCGTGGATGATGACATCCTGCGCCACGTCGACGAGACGCCGCGTCAGGTAGCCCGAGTCGGCGGTCTTGAGCGCCGTGTCGGCCAGGCCCTTGCGCGCGCCGTGCGTCGAGATGAAGTACTGCAGCACCGTCAGGCCTTCACGGAAGTTCGACGTGATCGGCGTCTCGATGATCTCGCCCGACGGCTTGGCCATCAGCCCGCGCATGCCCGCCAGCTGGCGAATCTGCTGCTTGCTGCCCCGCGCGCCGGAGTCGGCCATGATGTACACCGGATTGAACGACTGGCCCGAGCGGTCCAGTTCCTCCATCTCGCTGAACATCTTGTCGGCGATCTTCTCGGTGGCCTCCGACCAGAGCGCAATCACCTTGTTGTAGCGCTCGCCGTTGGTGATGGCCCCTTCCTGGTACTGCTGCTCGACCTTGATCACCTCGCTGCGCGCGTGCTCGACCAGGTCATGCTTCACGCGCGGGATGATGAGGTCGTTGATGCCAATCGACATGCCCGACCGCGTGGCATAGGTGAAGCCCAGCGTCTTGAGGCTGTCGAGCATCTGCACCGTCTTCTCGATGCCGAGGTGCAGATGGCAATACTGCACCGCCTGCTGCAGCCCCTTCTTTTTCAGCATGCCGTTGATGAAGGGCATGCCCTCGGGCAACGAGCTGCTGAAGATGACGCGACCGACCGTCGTGTTGATGATGCGCCGCTCCACGTCCTGCAGCGGCGTGTGCAGCACCGACTGGTCGTCACGCGCGAGCGTGAGGTCGATGAGCTGGCCCGAGTAGCGCAGCCGGATGGGCGTGAGCGTCTCGAGCTCGCCCATCTCGAGCGCCACGATCACGTCGTCGAGGTTGGCAAACAGCCGGCCCTCGCCAATCGCCCCGGGCTTGCCCTTGGTCAGGTAGTAGCAGCCGAGGACGATGTCCTGCGACGGCACGGCAATCGGCGCGCCGTTGGCCGGCGACAGCACGTTGTTGCTCGAGAGCATCAGCACCGAGGCTTCGATCTGCGCCTCGGGCGACAACGGGATGTGCACCGCCATCTGGTCGCCGTCGAAGTCGGCGTTGAACGCCGTGCACACCAGCGGGTGGATGCGGATGGCCTTGCCTTCGACCAGCACCGGCTCGAACGCCTGGATGCCCAGGCGGTGCAGCGTCGGCGCGCGGTTGAGCAGCACCGGGTGCTCGCGGATCACGTCCTCGAGCACGTCCCACACCTCGGAGCGCTGCTCCTCCACCATCTCCTTGGCCTGCTTGATGGTGGCCACGAGCCCGCGCTCTTCGAGCTTGTTGTAGATGAAGGGCTTGAACAGCTCGAGCGCCATCTTCTTCGGCAGCCCGCACTGGTGCAGCTTCAGCTCGGGGCCCACGACGATGACCG
>JAEZDP010000142.1 GCA_023418055.1 Acidobacteriota bacterium | reverse complement strand
CTCGTCGCTCGTCCAGCCGCTGCCGCGCCACACCTCGACGACCCGCCCGTCGGGTCCGATGAGCGCGGTGGCGAGCGTGTGGTCGAGGCTGGCGCCATTCCGTTCGCTGTAGACGGCAAAGGCCTTCGCGAAGGCGGTGACCGCCTGGTCGCTGCCGGTCGCGAAGCGCCAACGCGTGAAGTCGGCCTGCATCGCGCGCCCGTAAGCCTCGAGCACGTCGGGCGTGTCGTATGCAGGGTCGAGCGTCACGCTGAGCAGGCGCACCCGTGGGGCAAGGGCGGGGTCGGCCGCGACGGCCTCCTGCAACTCCCGAAAGCGCTTGACCATCAACGGACAGAACTCCGGCAGGGGACACCGCGTGAAGATGAACGTCACGACCGTGGCGTGCCCCTGGAGGTCGGCCTCGGTGACGGGTGTGCCGTGCTGGTCGATGAGCTGAAACGGCTGCACCGCGTCGCCACCGCGTAAGCGGGCACTCGAGCTCTGCCGCGGCGCCGCCAACCGGCGCGCGGCGTCCGCGTCATGGCCCACCACCTCGAGATCCTCGGCCCACGATGCCTGCTGGCCCACCCGCAGGACGAACCGCACGCGATCACCCGGCGTGACCTTTGCCGCGTCCTCGGGATTCCGGAGGGCAAACGGCATGGTCATCGCCGGCATGAACCCGGGGATGTCATCGTGTGCGACCTCTATGGCCGGGCCTACGGGCGCGGCTACCACCACACCGGTGACCGGATACCTGGGGTCGTTGTCCCTGGGCGGACCGACACCGTTCCACCTGAGCAGGGCCAGCACAGCAAGCGCGGTGCCGACGGCGATGGCGGCGATCGTGGTCGTCTTCATGCTTCGATTGTGGCAAAATCCGCCGGACCACACATTGTCCGACCGCAACCTTCCCTGGCGCAGCCTTGCGCTGGCGCAAGGACAGCGCGTGCTGGACGATCCAGACTGCGTGTCAGGAGGCACCAGTGAGGCTCGAACTCACACATCAGACCATGACCATGCGACATGTTGCGCTCATTCCCCTGCTTGCCGCGGCGTTGGCCGGCGCGGCCTGCGGATCGCCAGACACCGCCGAGCCGGCCAAGTCCCCGGCTGCCAAGGCGCCAGCCTCGAGTTCGGCCTCACCGGCCACGCACGACGGACGTGCGATCGAGATCACCGGCAACGACGAGATCAAGTTCAGCGTGACCGAGATACGCGCCACGCCCGGCGAACGCCTGAGCGTGACCCTGGTCAACGTCGGCAGCATGCCCAAGTTCTCGATGGGCCACAACTGGGTGTTGCTGGCGCAGGACGTGGACATCGAGAAGTTCCTCGTCGCCGCGGCCGAGTCGCCGACGACCGACTACGTGCCCGCCTCGATGAGCGACGCGATGCTCGCGACGACCAAGCTGCTCGGGCCGAACGAACGCGACACCGTGACCTTTGCTGCGCCGACGACCCCGGGGCGCTACGAGTTCATCTGTTCCTTCCCGGGGCACTACCAGGTCGGCATGCGCGGCGTGCTGATTGTGGAATGAACACGCCTCACTCACATGGGAGTTCCGTATGACCTCTGACGTACGTTCACTTGCCGGATGCGTCGCGCTCGCCGGGATGCTGGGATCGGTCGCCTGTAATCCTCCGGGCAACGGCACCCCTGCGACCGACGGATCCCTCGCGTCCCGATCCTTCGTGGCCCCCGGCGAACTCGACGAGTTCTACCTGTTCTATTCGGGCGGCCATTCGGGCCAGGTCTACGTCGCCGGCCTGCCGTCGATGCGGCACATCGCGACGATTCCCGTCTTCGCGCCCTATCCCGCCACGGGGTACGGCTTCGACGAAGAGTCGAAGGAGATGCTGGGGGAGTTCAGCTGGGGCGACGTCCACCACCCCGGGCTCTCGCAGACCAACGGGCTCTATGACGGCCGCTGGCTGTTTGTGAACGACAACGCCAACAGCCGCGTCGCGCGCATCGACCTCCGTGACTTCAAGACCAAGCAGATCTTCGGACCGATTCCCAACTCGGTCGGCACGCACGGCTCGTCGTTCCTCACCGAGAACTCCGAGTACGTGCTCGTCGCGACCCGCTTCTCCACGCCGCTGCCGAAGGGTCGCTTCGCGTCACCGGCCGATTACGAGTCGGAGTTCAACGGCATGGTCAGCGGGCTCCGGATCGACCCGAACGACGGCACGATCTCGGTCGGCTGGCAGGTGTTGACCCCGCCCTTCAACTGGGACCTCGGCTCCACCGGGAAGGGCCCGAGCTCGGGCTGGGCGTTCTGGACGTCCTACAACTCCGAGATGGCGCACTCGACCCTGGAGGCCACCTCCACGCAGCTCGACCGCGACTACGCCGCGTTCGTGGACTGGCGCGCCGCCGAAGAGGCGGTGAAGAACGGCAACACCATCATGATGGATGGCGTGCCGATGATCGACCCGGCCAAGGCGCCCGGCGTGCTGTACTTCGTGCCCGTGCCCAAGTCGCCGCACGGCATCGACACCGATCCCTCCGGCCGCTGGATCGTCGCGTCGGGCAAACTGGCGCCAACGGCCAGTGTGTTCGACTTCGAGAAGGTGAAGGCCGCGATCGCGGCCAAGGACTTCTCGGGTGAGGTCAGGGGCGTGCCGGTCATCCGCTACGAGGCGATTCTCGAGGGCGAAGTGCCCGTGGGCCTCGGCCCGCTGCACACGCAGTACGACGGGAAAGGCAATGCCTACACGTCGATGTTCATCGAATCGGTCGTGACGAAGTGGTCCTTGCCCCCGTGGAACGACGAACAGCGTGCCGACCTGAACACGGTCGTGCTCGACAAGATCCCGGTGCATTTCAACATCGGTCACCTGGTCGTGGGCGGCAGTGACACCAGGGAGCCGTACGGCAAGTACCTCGTGGCGATGAACAAGCTCTCGAAGGGACGCCACCTGTCGGTTGGCCCGTCGCAGCCTGAATCGAGCCAGCTCATCGACATCTCCGGCGAGAAGATGGAGATGATTTACGAGGCCTTCACCGAGCCCGAGCCGCACTTCGCGCAGATCCTGAAGGCGGATGCCATCAAACCCATCGAGGTCTACCCCAAGGCCGAGAACTCGCATCCGCACGCGGTCTGGACGCCGGAAGAAACCAGCGTCGCCCGCACGGGCAACAAGGTCGAGATCAAGATGGTCGCGATTCGCAGCCGCTTCCTGCCCGATCAGATCGAGGTGCAACAGGGCGACGAGGTCACCATTCACCTGACCAACACCGAGCAGAGCACGGACATGATTCACGGGCTCGGCATCTCGGAGCACGACATGAACGTGATTGTCGACCCGGGCGAGACCAAGACCATCAGGTTCACTGCGGGCAAGTCGGGGGTGTTCCCGTTCTACTGCACCAACTTCTGCTCGGCCCTCCACCAGGAGATGCAGGGCTACCTGGCCGTCCGGCCACGCTAGACACGCTCGTCATCGTTGACGCGCTTCAAGGAGAGTGACCCGCCATGACACGACTTACCGCGATGCACCGGTTCCTCGATCGCCCGCTCTCGGGCGTGTCCCGGCTGCTGCTGCTGCTCGGTCTGGTCGTGTTGCTGGCGGGCGCCCTCCTGCCCCTGTGGCGTATCGAGTTGGTCGCGCCGCAGTATGCCGAGGGCCTCTCGCTCGACATGTACACGTACAAGATCGCCGCCGGCCACGACGGACAGGACCTCCACGAGATCAACACGCTCAACCACTACATCGGCATGCAGACGATCAAGGAGGCCGACTTCGTGGAGATGACCTGGATTCCCTTCGCGGTCGGCGTCTTCGCCCTGCTCACCCTGCGGGCGGCGGCCATCGGCCGCGTGGGCAGCGTCGTCGATCTGACGGCGCTCTTCGGGTACTTCGGCCTCTTCTCGCTTGCGTCGTTCGCCTACCGCCTCTACACCTACGGGCACCGGCTCGACCCGACGGCCCCGATGACCATCGAACCCTTCATGCCCGTGCTGATTGGCAGCCAGCAGATTGCCAACTTCGTGCAGACCAGCCTGCCGCGTTCCGGCACCTTCTGCATGGGGCTGTACCTCGTGGCGCTGCTCGGCGCGATGTGGTTCTCGCGGGAGCGACGTGATGCGGCCTGATGCCCCACGGCTGCTCGGTGCCCTCGTCCTGGCGGCCGTTGTCGTGTCGCTCGTCCGTGCCGGAGCCACCGCGGCTCCCGTTCCTGACCATGGGACGTGGCTGCAACAGGCCATCGCCGCCGCCCCCACAGGCGGTATCGTGGACGTCCCGGCGGGACGCCACGAAGGGCCGTTCGTCATCGACCGGCGCCTCCACCTGCGTGGCACCCGCGACGCCGTCCTCGAGGGCAACGGTGCCGACCACGTCATCGCCGTCCGCGCGCCCGACGTCGTCGTCGAGGGCGTGACCGTCCGCGGATCGGGCATGGATCTCGGGAAGGATCACGCCGCGATTCATGTGTCGGCTCCCCGAGCCACCGTCCGGAACGTCCGCGTGCTCGAGAGTCTCCACGGCATCTACGTCCGGCAGGCCGACGATGTGCGCATCGAGGACAACGAGATCACCGGGCGCGACACGGTCCGCGAGCTCGTCGATCCGGTGACGTTGCGGCCCACGCCCGAAGGCGGCGAGCTGTGCGACGTCGCGCTCGCGCAGGGCCAGCGCGGCAATGGCATCCATGCCTGGAACTCGACCGGGGTCGTGATTCAGCGGAACGTGATCCGGCGCACGCGCGACGGCATCTACTTCTCGTTCGTCGATGGCGCCGAGGTCGCGCACAACGACATCGCGCACACGCGCTACGGTCTGCACTACATGTACTCGGACGACAACCGGTTCACCCGGAACCAGTTCTCGGACAACGCGGCCGGCGCGGCGCTGATGTTCTCGCAGGGCATCGAACTGACCGACAACGACTTCCAGGCCAACCGCAGCCACCGGGCCTACGGCATGCTCTGGCACACCGTCGAGCTCAGTGAAGCGCGCGGCAACCGCGTCTCGGGGAACACCGTCGGACTCTTTGTCGAAGGCGGGCATGGCAACCGCGTCGTCGACAACCGGATCGCGGGCAATCACGTCGGCATCCGCCTCAGCGCCAGCAGCGACGGCGGAACGTTTGCCGGCAACGCGTTTGTCGGCAACGTCCACACGGTGGAAGCGTCGGGTGACCACCGCTCCAACCGCTGGGCGCACGAGGGCCGCGGCAACTACTGGGATGCCGCCCTGCGGCTCGACCTGAACGCCGATGGCATCGGCGACCTGCCGCACAACGAACTTGATCTGTTTGGCGAGTTGCGGGGACCGTTCCCCGCCGTGGCGCTGCTGTCCGGCAGCCCGGCGGAGCGACTGCTGCGCTTCGTCCACGCACGGCTGCGCCTGCCAGGGCTGACCGGCGTGACCGACCCCGCGCCACTCGTCGAGGCGCCGCGCTCATGATACTCATCGACCGTCTCGAGAAGTCGTTCGGGGGGAAGAAGATTCTGCAGGGCGTGACGTGCGAGATTCGCGCCGGTGAAGTCACCCTGCTCGTCGGAGCCAACGGCAGCGGCAAGTCCACCACGCTTCGGATCGGTGCGGGGATGTCCGAGGCGTCGGGAGGGCGAGTCATCGTGGGCGGCCACGACGTCGCGCGCACGCCCGCCGCTGCGCTCGGCCAGCTCTCGTACCTGCCTCAGGCGCCGCGCTTCCACCCACATCTCGACGTGCAGCAGATCCTTACGTTCTACGCGCGGCTCCGGGGCATGGAGCCCGCACGGGTGCGGCACGTGGCCGAGCAGTGGGGGCTTGCCGACCGGCTCGGCACGCCCACGCGACAGTTGTCGGGCGGAATGCGCCAGCGGCTCGGGCTGGCGGTGTTCTCGCTGCCCGACGTCCCGGTGCTGGTGCTCGACGAACCTGGCCTGAGCCTCGACCCCGACTGGCGGCGCAGCCTGCAGACGTTCCTGCACGAGGCGGCGCGCGATGGACGGACGGTGCTCGTCGCCACGCACCTGCTCGGCGAATGGGAGGGACGCGCCGACCGCTGCCTGGTGCTCGAACGGGGACGCATCTCCCGTGAGCTGCCAGCCGACCGTCTGCGGCAAGCGTTTCCCTTTGCCGGTCCTCGCGACGGCCTGTCGTCGTCCGTCCTACGGGAGGCCATCTCGTGAGTCACCAGCCTGGACGTGCCGCGTGGCATGCGGCGTTTCGCCGCGAACTGGCGGCGTTGCGCCTGAACCGCTTCCTGCACGTGCATTTCGGCCTTGCGGCAGTGGCTGGCCTGTTGCCGCTGTTCACACCCGGTGATGCCGGCGCCGCGGCCCCGTGGTGGGTGCTGCAGGCCGTCCTCTATTGCCTGTCGCTCTCGTCGTTGCTGCTCGGCCTGAGTTCCGCACACGGCGAGACCGACGAGTTTCCGCTGCTGTTTGCGCAGCCGGCCCCCCGCTGGGCCTGGCTGTCGGGTAAGGTCGCCGGCCTGGCGCTCGTCGTTGGACCGGCCGCGCTGCTGCTCGTGGCTCCCACCGTGCTGCTTGGGGGGGCCTCCGCGGCGCTGGGGCTCATTGCCGTGGCCACCGCTGGCGTGAGCCTGGCCCTGGCCACGTGTGGCCTCGCGCTGGGGTTCTGGGTGCGCGACCCTGTCCGCGGCCTGCTCGCCACGCTGGGCCTGTGGTTCGTGCTGTTGTTTGGCACCGACCTGGTGCTGCTGGCTCTAGCCGGGTCGCCGGCCGTGCATGCCGCGCCGGCCTTGTGGATTGCCCCGCTGATGCTCAACCCGCTCGACGCGCTGCGGGTCACGGTGATCTTCACCCTCGAAGGCACCGCATCGGCCGATGCCGCGGCCGGCGGCCTGGCCGCGTGGTGGTTGGCCCATGGACCCGCGTGGCTCACCGCGCTGCTCGTGGCATGGACGACGGCGGCCTTTGCCGTGGGACTGGCCGGCGCGCAGAGGCGGATCGACGCCTGACCTCTCGGTCGCGCGGTGGGTGAGGGTGTGGACTACTCGTCCACCAATCGCTCGATGTGAGCAGGTTCGAGCAGGCGGATGTGCGCCTGCGCCGTCGCAATCAGCCCGCGGGCTTCCCACTCGGACAGCGTCCGGCTCACCGTGAACAGGGTGGCCCCGGTCATCTCCGCCAACTCCTGCCGTGTGATGGGGTGGGCGATCTGCAGGGTGCCCTCGAACGGGCGTGCCAGATGCAGCAGCGTCGCGGCCAACCGTTGCCCGACCCGCGTGGTCTGCAACTGCTGCACGCGCGTCAGGGCATCACGCATGTGCTGCGCGATCTCCGTGACGATGTTCATGCGGAGCTGAGGGATGTCGTCGGTCAGCCGGCGGAGGACGTCGCGCGGCCAGCCCACCACGCTCACCTGCTCGACCGCCAGGGCCGACACGGGATAGGTGTCCTGCTCGAGCACGACGACCCCGCCGTACGGCTCGCCGGGGCCGACAAACCGCACGACGACCTCGTCGCCGCCCGCCGTCAGCTGCGTGAGCTTCAGGTAGCCGGAGGCCACGAGGTAGAAGGTGCGTGCGGGATCGCCCTGATGTTCCAGCACCTCGCGACGCGCCAGCGTGCGCGGGAGGCCGGCGGCCAGAATGGAGCGGCGCTGCCCGTCGCTCAACTTCTCGAGCATCCGCGAGCGCAGCAGCGCCGGAGGGGTGTCGCGCCTGGTGTCGTCGGTCACCGGGAGAGTATCGCCCGGAGACGGCTCGACATCCAGTGGCGGGATCGCCGTCGCGCCCGCGCACGGTCAGCGAAGGCTGGTCATGAGCCTCGGAAACAGCACCTCGTGTTCGAGCGTCATGTGTGCGGTGAGGTCCGCCTGAAGCTGGCCGAGGCCGTGATAGAGGCCGCGGAACGTCGGGCAGGCCCAGTCGGGCGGGGTGAAGTCGTCGGTAAGGCGCCGCACATCGGCCAGCAGCGGCACGAAGGCCGCATGTTCTGCGCGCATCAGGCCCACCACGCCAGGCAGGCTGCTGGCGAGCTCGCGCCGCTGATTGTCATCATCATTCGCCTGCGTGAGCACCGCGAACAGACCGTCCTCGGCGTGCCTGGCGTGGACGAACCACTCGTGCTGCAGCGTCTCGTACACGCCAAGCAACTGCTCGACACGGTGGCCCGCACGCTCGGCGTGCCGCGAGACCACACGCTGCAGCATGGCGTGCAGGCGGGGCATCTCGGCAGACAGCGGGTCGTGCTGGTGCCTCAGGATGTAGGTGGCGAGCGACTCGAGGCTGGCCTCTCGCCAGTTCCGGTCGTCGGCCGCCGGGTGCATGGCCTGCTGCAACTGGTCGAGTATGGCCGTCTCGTCGAGCCCGAGGCGCGCGCAGGCCTCGCGCAGCGGAATCTTGCCTCCGCAGCAGAACTCGATCTTGTGCCGCTGGAAGACGACGATGGTCGCCGGCTGGTCGTGAGCGATGTCGGCCACGAGCTGGCCGGGGTCGAGCGTGTGCATGTGGGCGATGTGCATGATGTGGCGAGCGTACCGGGTGGCGACGTCCGCGTCTTTGCGCGAGCGCAAGGTGTGGCAGTTGCAACCCGGGCCGGGTCGGCGGCACAGTGGGCGGATGAGGCCAGAGATGCGGGTCGTGGTGGGTGGGGTGCTGATGAGCTCGATGCTGGCGTGGTCGCTTGCTCCGGCGCAGCCTCCAGCGGAGCAGACATCGCCGCCCGCGGCGGGGGCGTGGGCGCTGGTGTGGGCCGACGAGTTCGAGCAGGATGGCCATCCCGACCCGGAGAAGTGGGGCTACGACGTCGGCGGGCACGGCTGGGGGAACAACGAGCTGCAGTTCTACACGCAGCGCCGGCTGGAGAATGCCCGCGTCGAGGGCGGCCGCCTCCGCATCGAGGCCCGACGCGAAGCGTGGGAAGGCCGCTCGTATACGTCGGCGCGGCTGGTCACGAAAGGCAAGGGCGACTGGACGTACGGCCGGGTCGAGGTCCGCGCGAGGTTGCCGCGGGGACGCGGGTCGTGGCCGGCCATCTGGATGTTGCCCACCACCGACGCGCCCATGCGGTGGCCTGACGACGGCGAGATCGACATCATGGAACACGTCGGCTTCGACCACGGCGTGGTGCACGGGTCGGTGCACACCAGGCGCTACCACCATTCGGTTGGCACCCAGAAGACGGGCCGCATCGACGTGCCCGACGCAGCCGAGGCGTTCCACGACTACGTCATCGAGTGGAGCCCCACGCACATCACCTGGCTGGTCGACGGCCGCGAGTACTTCCGCTTCGACAAGGAGCCGGGTGGCCAGGACGTGTGGCCGTTCGACGGCCCCTTCCACCTGGTGCTCAACGTCGCCGTGGGAGGGAACTGGGGCGGCCAGCAGGGCGTGGACGAGTTGTCGCTGCCGTACGTGCTGGAAGTGGAGTACGTCCGGGTGCGCCAGCGGGGCGCCTGAATGGGGTCAGACCTGCGGCGCGCTGTCTCGGGGTCAGACCTGCGGCGTGTCATCACGGGGTCAGACCTGCGGTGCGCTCTTGCGGGGTCAGGTCTGCGCCGTGCTGGTGCGGGGTCAGGTCTGCCGCACGTGCGCACGCCGCTCGTGGCCCTGTGCCTCGCCTGGACTCTCGCCGCCGTCTCACCCGCCACGGGCACCCTCGACTCTGCCAGTGACCGGGTGACGGCCTACGCTGTCCGTTTCGGCCGCGAGTTCCAGGGCGTCGTTGCCACCGAGCGCTACGTGCAGGTGATTCGCCCGTGGACGGGGACCCCTCCGACCTCGGCGGGGGTGAGCCATCACGACGCGCTGGCACGGCGCACGCTCGCCTCCGACCTGCTGCTCGTCTTCGACGCCGACGGCCCCTGGCACCTGCACCGCGACGTCCGTCGCGTGGACGGCACCCCTGTCGGCGACCGCGACGCCCGCCTGCAGGCGCTGTTCCTCGAGCCGGGGCTGACCGCGCGCGAGCGTCTCGGCCGCATGACGATGGAGAGCGCGCGCTACAACCTCGGCAACATCACCCGCACGCTCAACATTCCGACCTTCCCGCTCATCGTCGTGCATCCCGAGCACCGCCAGCGCTTCCGGCTGCGCACCCGCGGCGTGCGCGAGTCCGACGGCGTCACCGTGCGCGAGTTGAGCTTCACCGAGCGGCAGCGCCCGACGCTGGTCCGATCCACCGAAGGGCGCAACGTACCGCTCAGTGGCCGACTGCTGGTGGACGATGCGACGGGCGAGTTCATTCACGCGCGCCTCGACCCGCATCCCGTCGGCGTGACGTCGCGGATCGAGGTCTGGTACGAGCGCGTGCCCGGCCTGCCGCTGCGCGTGCCGGTGCGGATGTGGGAGTGGTACCAGGCCGCTGGCGAGATTCGCGATCCGGCGGTGAACGGCGGCCGCGCGTTTCGCCGCGCCTACATCGAGGCGCTCGCGGAGTACAGCGCGTTCAAGCGGTATGGCGTGGAGGTGGAGGAGCAGGTGAAGCCGAAGTAATGCCTGATGTCTGATGCTTGATGCCTAATGCCTGGTGCCTGATGCTTCACGCCGCGGTCGGCGACAACGTCACCTGCTCGTTCTGCTTCTGTGTGTAGTCGAGGTCCCACTCCGACGCAAAGAGCAGCACCGGCGTCCCGTGGCGGTCGGTCGCACGCTGCACACCTTGCAGTGGGATGTTCATGGCAGCGACGACCTGCTCGTCGGCCAGCACCCAGCGCGCGGCGACGTAATTGAGCCGGTGCGCCTCGCACGAGACGTTGTATTCGTTCTTCAGGCGCGTGGCGATGACGTCGAACTGCAACTCGCCGACCACGCCAAGGATGGGCTCACGCGGCCCGTGTTCCGGGAAGAACACCTGCATCAGCCCTTCCTCCTCGAGTTGCCGCAGGCCATCGTCGAACTGCTTGTAGCGGACGTCGCGCAGGCGCAGCGTCGCGAAATGCTCCGCGGGGAAGTGCGGAATCGCAGGGAACTCGACCCGCTCGCCCGTGTAGACCGTGTCGCCGATGCGAAACCGTCCAGGATTGACGAGGCCAACGACGTCACCGGGGTAGGCGACGTCCACGGTCTCGCGTTCGCGGCCGAAGAACCGCTGCGGGCTCGAGAGGCGAACCGTCCCCGGCAGGCGCGCGTGCTTGACGGTCATGTCGCGCGTGAGGACCCCCGAGCAGACGCGCAGGAACGCGATCCGATCGCGGTGCCGCGGGTTCATGTTCGCCTGGATCTTGAAGACGAAGCCGCTGAAGTCGGTGGCCGCCGGGTCCACCACGTGCGGCTCGGCCGGACGCGGCTGCGGCGGCGGTGCCATGGCGACCAGCGCCTTGAGAAACGGTTCGAGGCCGAAGTTGGCGAGCGCGCTGCCGAAGTACACCGGGGTCTGGCGGGCGGCGAGGTACTCGTCGCGCTCGAAGTGCACGCCAGCGCCGGTCAGCAACTCGATGGCGTCGAGCAACTCGGATTGCTGCCGTTCGCCGATGAGATCGCGCAGGGCAGGGTCGGAGGGCGAGGCCACCTCGACGTGGGCGCGGCGCTCGCCGCGCACGACACGCTCGTAGAGCAGCACCTCTCGCTGTGCCAGGTCGTAGATACCGCGGAACTCCTGGCCGGTGCCGATGGGCCAGTTCATCGGCACGGCTGAGAGGCCGAGTTCCCGCTCGATCTCGTCGAGCAGGTCGAGCGGGTCCTGCCCGGGCAGGTCGCACTTGTTGATGAAGGTCAGGATGGGCAGGTGCTGCCGGCGGCACACCTCGAACAGCTTGCGCGTCTGCGTCTCGATGCCCTTGGCGGCGTCGAGCACCATCACGACCGAGTCGACCGCCAGCAGCGTGCGATACGTGTCTTCGCTGAAGTCCTTGTGGCCTGGCGTGTCGAGCAGCACGACGCGTTTGTCCCACAGGTCGAACTCGAGGGCGGCCGACGTGATGGAGATGCCGCGCTCACGTTCGATCTCCATCCAGTCGGAGACCACGGCGCGCTGCGACTTGCGCCCGCGCACCGCACCGGCGAGTTCGATGGCGCCCGCATACAGCAGGGTCTTCTCGGTCAGCGTCGTCTTGCCGGCGTCGGGGTGCGAGATGATGGCAAACGTCCGGCGGCGGGCGACTTCACGCGCAATCTCGGCCGCGATGGCGGCATCGGCGGGGGTGCTCACAACCTACCGAGTATACCGGCTGCGGCGCGTCCCCGGCCGCCGCGGCAAGTCCGTCATAGCGCTTGCCAGTCGCCACGCGGGGCGGTACCCTCGAAGGGTCATGGTTCTGTCAGCCGCGTCCGCCCATCTCGAGCGACCGTTGTCGAACGTGCCCAGCCGTGCCGCCCGGCGCGCCTGCTGTTGTTGTTGCTGTTAGTCCCGCCCGACGTCCCTTTCCCTATCTCATAGTTGGTTGAAGCCGTCCGCCCCGCGGAGGTTTCCCCGTCGCTGTCCACCCGCACGGTGGATGGTCGATCGACGTCCTGCAGGAGCAGTGATGCGCATACTCACGGTTCTCTCGACCGCCCTCATGCTTGCGGCCACCGCCGCGCCAGCCCTGGCGCAGGACGGGCCGCCGCCGCTCGCGGAGTGGCGTGCCGCCTATGATGCGCGCCTGCGCGCCGACTACGGGTGGCTGAGCGTCGCCGGGCTCACCTTCCTCGCGCCAGGGGTCAACAGCGTGGGCAGCGTGCAGGGCAGCGACATCCGCCTGCCCGCAGGGCAGACGCCGCTCGAGGTGGGGCGCGTGATCTTTCGTAAGGGCAAGGCGACCCTTCACCTGAGGCCCGGCGTGCAGGCCACCGTGGGCGATGCGCCGGCGCCACGAGTGGTGGCGCTCGACCCGGTGGACGGCCAGCCAGCGCCGCGCGTGCGCGTGGGTGATGTGGAGTTCCATCTGCACCGCAGCGGCGAGCGCACCGGCATCCGCATCCGCGACCCGAAGTCACCGTTGCGCACCGGGTTCACGGGCACACGATGGTTCACGCCGGACACAGCCTTCGAGGTGGTCGGCACGCTCGACCGCTCGGCGGGGGACCGGCAGGTGCCCGTGCACAACGTGCTCGGCGACATCGAGACGTACACCTCACCGGGCGTGCTGCGATTCACACTCGATGGCCGTGCCCTCGAGATGGTGCCGTTTGCGGCGCAGGGCGGCAGGTTGTGGCTGATCTTCCGCGACGCGTCGGCGGGCCACGACACCTACGGCACGCGCTTCCTGTATGCCGAGCCCCTCGGCGGCGATCGGTACCGGCTCGACTTCAACCGCGCGTACAACCCCCCGTGCGCGTACAACCCGCACACGACGTGCCCGACGCCGCTCGACGAGAACGTGCTGCCGGTGGCCATCCACGCGGGCGAACGCCTGTACGAGGCGGCCCTGCCGCTGACGGCGCGCCGATGACGGGCCGTTGCGGTCAGCGACCGCCGGGGAGCGCGGCCGACAGGGCGTCGGCCGCGACGTAGGCGGTACGGACACGCGCCGTCGCCCGGTCGCCTTCGATCCAGGCCACCACCCAGCCGTTGCCGACCGGCGCAAGCCGTGGGTACCCGCTGGACCGCGACTGGGCCACGCGCGCAACCACCGCTGACGGTCCGGTCGTTCCGTTGTCGGACACGTGGCGCAGACGCACCGTGGCGCCCGTGTCCTCGGCCTCGACCCAGCTCACGGCCACCCCTCCGGCCGGATGGCGTGCCACCGCCACGCGCCCGAGCGCCTGGCCATCGTCCACCACAGCGACACGGCGCCAGGTGCGCCCGGCATCGTTGGACACGGCCACCTGCACGCGGGGACGGTCCCCTTCGGCGGTGAACCACGCAAGCGCGACGGCGCGGCCCTCGGCGGCCAGTGCCGGACCGTTGACCGGGCAGGCGGCGATCGTCCATCCGTCCGCGATGGCCACCTCGTCGCGTTGCCACACGCCGCCTTCGAGGCGCACCACGTGGATGTCGCGCGTCTCGTCGTCGGCCCGGTTGCGGTAGGCGGCCACGACGCCCTCGGCCGTTGCGATGGCCGCTGTGGGGCAGCACTCACAGACTCGCGCGTCGAGTACGGCCTCGTCGTGCAGCGTTCCGTCGGCGCCGAGGCGTGCGGCCCGCAGCGTCATGTTGCCGTGACCCTCGCCGTGCCCGCCCGCCGCGGCAGCCATCTCGCGCCCGTCGAGCCACACCAACCCGACGTCGGCATCCGACGGCAGCCCGTGCGCCCCCGTCCGTCCGGCGGAGGGCCACGGAAACACCGAGACGAAGCCGTGCTCCGTCCGCGTGCCATCGGTGTGCGGCGTGATCGGCGGCGCCCACGTCCGTCCCGCATCCTGCGACACCGACACGCGGACATCGTAGGCATACGGAGACGATGGGGCCGAGCGCTCGAGCCAATGCGCCGCCCACGTGGACGACGAGACGGGGACGACGCCGGGGACATCCGCCCAGTTGACGAACCACCCGCGTCCGCTCGCAACCGTCCGCGGCCCGCTCCACGCATCAGCGGAAGACGGCAGCGTGGCCACGCGCAGTCTGAATGCGTCGGTGTCTGCTGACGCATCCGGCTCGACCCAGCTGATCACCAGTCCGCCATCGGCGGTGGCCGACAGCCGCGGCTGCCCGCTGCCCGGCGGCATGTCGAGCGGCAGCATCCGCGTCGGGAGCGCGGCAGGCGTGCGTGTCGGCGGCGTCTGCGCCCCCACGGGTGGAGCGGCTCCGCAGACGAGAAAGAGCAGGGCGAGGCCGAGCGACGCCGCGTGTCGCCGAGAGTCCCGGAACATCCGGTCATGGTACCGCAGCGATTCCCGTACAATCGCTCGACGAGACCCATGAAAGTCACACACATCGAGACCTTCGTCGTCGGCACCGACTGGCGCAACCTGACGATCTGCCGCGTGCATACCGACGAGGGCCTGACGGGCCTCGGCGAGTCGCGCATCCCGAACCACGCGCAGGCGCTGGTCGGCTACCTCGAGGTGGCGGCGCGGCGGCACCTGGTGGGGCACGACCCCTTCGAGACCGAGGCGCTGCTGCTGCGGATGCGCCGCGACGACTACTCGCGCCCGGGCGAGATCATGAGTTCGGGCATGGCCATGCTCGAAATGGCCTGCTGGGACATCGTGGGGAAGGCGCTGCAGCAACCGGTGTATCGCCTGCTCGGAGGTGCGGTGCGCGACCGCATCAAGGCCTACGCCAACGGCTGGTACCGCGTGGAGCGGACGCCGGAGCAGTTCCATCAAGCGGCCAAGGCCGTCGTGGCGCGGGGCTACCGCGCGCTGAAGTTCGACCCGTTCGGCCCCGGCTACTACGAGATCGACTGGGCTGAGCAGCGCCGTGTCGTCGCCCTGGTCGAAGCGGTGCGGGACGCGATCGGTCCTGACGTGGAGATCCTGCTCGAGATGCACGGACGGTTCTCGCCCGTGCAGGCCGTGAAGATCGTCAAGCTGCTCGAGCCGTTCGGCCTCGGCTGGGCCGAGGAGCCCGTGCCGCCCGAGAATCTCGCGGCGCTGGCGCGCGTGCGGGCGGATCTGCCGGGCGTCACCATCGCCACCGGAGAACGCATCCATGCGCGGCACGAGTTCCGTGAGCTGTTCGAACTCCAGGCGGCCGACGTCGTGCAGTTCGACATCACGCACCTCGGCGGGTTGCTCGAGGCAAAGAAGCTCGCGGCGCATGCCGACATCCACTACGTGACCATCGCGCCGCACAACGTCGGAGGCCAGATCTCGACGGCGGCCAACCTGCACCTGGCGGCATGCACCCCGAACTTCCGCATCCAGGAGTACTTCAACGACTTCGCGGACCCCTGGGTGCAGGAGGCGGCACCGGGTGTCCCGCCCGTCGTCGATGGGTACTTCGCGTTGCCGACGGCGCCCGGTCTCGGCGTGGACCTGAACCTCGACGTCATCGCGGCGCATCCTTATCAGGCCACCCACTTCAACCTCTTCCGAGAGGGCTGGGAGCGGCGCGGACAGGCGGGGTCGGGCCCCGGCTAGGTCACATCCAACGCGTCGACAGCGCCGGCGGAAGTATGTTTATACTTCTGGAATCATCAGCAGGATTGATGGTTCGGCCGAACCTGAGAGGCGCAGCATGGATGATAAGCAGACGCTGGTCGAGTACGGCGTTGCGGTGGACGCTGCGGCGATGATCACGCCCGACGATCCGGAGACGCTGGAACTCGAGGCCGGACATCCCGGGGAACACGACGCGGCGTATGTCGAGCGGCGGCGGATGCTCTTCGACCTCTGCCGGCGGCACCGACTCGAAGACCTCGGGCCGCCCCTCATCGAGTACACCGAGGAGGAGCAGCGCATCTGGCGTGAGGTGTACCCGACGCTCGATCAGTTGCACCAGCGGCATGCCAGCCGCATCTACCTGCGGGCCAAGCGGGCGCTCGGCATCGACGGGCACGATATCCCGCAGTTGCGCGACCTGTCGGCCCGGCTCACCGACGCCACCCGGATGCACCTGGTGCCTGCCGAAGGGCCGATTGCCTATCGGACCTTCTACAGCTACATCGCTGCCCGTGGCTTCCCGGTGACGCAGTTCATCCGTCACGGGTCACATCCGGAGTTCACGCCCGAGCCCGACATGATCCACGACTGTCTCGGGCACGTACCGCCGCTGATGGATGCCGACTACGCCGAGTTGCTCACCACGATCGGCCGCGCCGCCGCGCGTGCCACCCGCGGCGAGCACGTGCTCGCGCTCAAACGCGTCAGCTGGTTCAGCATCGAGTTCGGGCTCATCGAAGAGGGCGACGAGACGCGCGTGTTCGGCGCGGGCCTGCTGTCGTCCACCGGCGAGATGCCGTTTGCGCTGTCCGACGACGTGGAGCGCCGCCGGTTCGTGACCGACGAGGTCGTCGCGACCGACTACGACCCTTCGCGGATGCAGTCGAAGCTGTTCGTCATTCCGTCGTTCCCGTTCCTGCGCGACGAGGTCACCCGGTTGGTGGGGAAGTTGGGCATCGACGTGACGTGACACCCTCCCCCTGCCCCTGGCTCCTTCGTTCCTTGATTCCTTGGTTCCTTCGTTCCTTGGTTCCTTCGCTCCTTCGCTCCTTCCTTCCTTCCTACAATCCGAACATCGCGTACGGCATCCAGCGCTTGAGCGCTTCGATGTGCGGCTGCACGAGTGCCTTGTTCTGGGCGGGCACGCCGCGGTCTGGCGTGTCGAGCGTGGCGTCGGCGCCCGAGGGCAGTTCGAGCTGGCCCTGCTTCACCTGTTCCACCAGTTCGTTCAGGTCCACGCCGGTGACGCTCACGCCAGCCGCTTCGAACACGCGGAGGCGCACCCAGCGGTACTCCTCTTCGGAGAAGTTCTGGGCGTTGAGCGCGTCGACCTGGGTGCGGCGTGCCTCGGCGATGAGGCCGAAGAGATCGCGATAGGCGCCAACCGCTTCGGTGAGGCGGACGCTGCGCTGTCCGTCGCGCACCTCGCCGTCGAGCTGTTCGTACTTGGTCTTGAGTTCGGTGAACCTGCTGCCCATGCGGGTCTGCACGGCGTCCTGCGCGGCCATGAATCGCTGCACCTGCGCGGGCGTGAGGGTGGCATCCGCCGGTGGCGTGTAGGAGGACGTGTTGGTGAGGGCCGTCTCGAGGTCGGCGACTTCGCTCAGTTCCGTCATCGACGCCATGAACGCGCGTGCCGGGCGCACGACGAAGTAGTAACCGGCGATGGCTGCCGCGATGCCGAAAATGACCAGGGTGAGCCCGCATCCAATGACGAATTTCTTCACGAAGTGCATCCTCCTGTAGGCTGAGTTGCGATGAGTGTACTGTCTGACACAACGGCTGAGCACGATGGTCTGAACAGTGCGCTGCGTGCCTCACGACGGGCGCTGCTGCGAGGGCTGCTCGGCGGGGTGGCGCTGTGGGGCACGTCGCGGGCGCTGGCGGCCACCGAGCCGCAGGCGCCCAGGGAGACGACGGCGGTCGCGCTCTTCGATGGCAAGACGCTCGGCGACTGGCAGCCGGTCGTCTTCGGCGGCGAAGGCGAAGTGCGGGTCGAGCCGCCGCAGATCGTCCTCGGCCGGGGCAACGACCTGACGGGCGTCGTGTGGGCGGGCGCGCCGCTGCCAGAGACGTTCACGGTACAACTCGAGGCAATGCGGGTGGAGGGCACCGACTTCTTCTGCGCCCTCACGTTCCCGGTCGCCGGCAGTCACTGCACGTTCGTGGTGGGTGGATGGGGCGGCACGCTCATCGGGCTCTCGAGCCTCGAAGGACTCGACGCGTCGGAGAACGAGACGGCGCAGGTGCGTCGCCTCGAGAACGGCCGCTGGTACCGGATGGCGGTGGACGTGTCGCCGACGCTCGTACGTGCGCGCCTCGACGACGAGGTGCTGGTGGACCTCGACCCGCGCGGCCGTCAGTTCGACGTCCGTCCCGAGATGGAGTTGTGCCGCCCGCTCGGGCTGGCAAGCTACCGCACGGTCGCGGCGCTTCGAGCGATCACGCTGCATGTCCCAGCGGCGGAGTGAGTCGGACGAGCGGCGAGGGCGTGATCACCCCCCGCGGGTGTGCATCTCGAGGTGGGGCTGGCGCCGCAACGAGTCGGCCGGGACGAAGGCGCCGCGGTCATCGAGCAGGCGCCGTTGTTCGGCTCCACGGTCGGTGCGGTGCTGCCACGCCTCTGCGATGAGCGCCGCGAGGTCCTGATCGGTGGCGCCGCTGCGCAGCGGCGCACGCAGGTCCATCCCCCGGGTGCCGTACAGGCAGAAGAACAGCTGGCCGTCAGCCGTGAGGCGGATGCGGTCGCAGGTCGCGCAGAACGGCTCCGTCGTTGACGCGATGATGCCGAAGACCTGGCCGTGCGGCAGCCTGAAGCGGCCGGCGGGTGCCGGTCCGTCGGGCGGCAGCGTCTCGATCGCGCCGAAGCGTTCCGTCAGCCGGGTCAGCATCTCGGCCTTCGACACCACGCGCCCTGGCGACCATCGGGTGGCGCCCCCCACGTCCATGTACTCGATGAAGCGGACCTCGGCGTGCTGCTCGCGCGCAAAGCCTACCAGCGCGTCGAGTTCATCGTCGTTGACGTCGCGCATGACGACGGTGTCGAGCTTCAGCGCCCCGTAGGTGCGCGAGGCGCTGGCGATGCCGCTCAGCACGCGGGGCAGTTCGTCACGGCGCGTGAGCGACTGGAAGCGGGCGGGGTCGAGGGTGTCGAGGCTCACCGTGAGGCGCGAGAGTCCGGCGGACTTCAGCGCGTCCACGTGCGCGTCGAGCAGCACGCCATTGGTGGTCATGGCGAGGTCGCGGATGCCTGGCACCGCCGCCAGTTGCGCCACCAGGGAGGGCAGCGACTTGCGAAGCAGCGGCTCACCCCCGGTCAGCCGGACGTGCGTGACGCCGAGATCGGTGAACACGCGCGTGACCCGTGCAATCTCCTCGAAGGTGAGCAGGTCGGGGCGGGGCAGCCAGACGTAGTCGTCCTCGGGCATGCAGTACGCGCACCGCAGGTTGCAGCGGTCGGTCACCGAGATGCGCAGATGCCCGAGGGGACGATGCCAGCGGTCGAAGACGGCCACGCTCAATTATCCGCCATCGACGAAAAAGCGCCTCCGACCCGGTGCCCGAGGTCGGAGGCGGACAAGCCGCAGGTCACGCCGCGAGGCGGCGCGTCCACAGCCGAACAGGGGGATGCGCGTCAGGCCACCTGGTCGAGGCCTCTGGCGGGCACGCCGCGCACGGGGTCGAAGGTGGCGGCGACTTCGCCGTGCTGGCTCTGGTCGAGCCCCAGGGTCTCGGCGTCGCGGCTGACGCGCATGGGCCACAACGTATCGACCACCCGGTAGAGCAGCCACGAGCCCGCGAAGGCATAGACGCTGACGAGCACCAACGCCGCGAGGTGGATGCCGAAGGTCTGCCACTGTCCCGTGACGAGACCCGACTCCTGCGCGAAGACCCCGGTCAGCACCATGCCGACCATGCCGCCGACGCCGTGGCAGGGGAACACGTCGAGCGTGTCGTCGAGGGAACTGCGGCTGGTGCGCCAGTGCACCGCGAGGTTGCTGACGATGGCGGCCACGAGCCCGATGGTGATGCTGTGACGCACGCTGACGAAGCCTGCCGCGGGCGTGATGGCGACGAGCCCGACGACAGCGCCGATACAGGCGCCGAGGGCCGAGGGCTTGCGGCCCCGCAGCATGTCGAAGAAGACCCAGCCCAGCATCGCGGCGGCCGACGCGGTGTTGGTGGTGGCAAACGCCGAGACGGCCGTCTCGTTGGCGGCGAGCGCCGACCCGGCGTTGAAACCGAACCAGCCGAACCAGAGCATGCCGGTGCCGAGCAGCACGAAGGGGACGTTGGCCGGTTCGTGTGCCTCGTTGGCCACATGGCTCTGACGGCGTCCGAGCACCATCGCCCCGGCGAGCGCGGCGAGTCCGGCCGACATGTGCACGACGGTGCCGCCGGCAAAGTCGAGCACGCCCCAGGTGCGCAGCAGGCCCCCGGGGTGCCACGTCATGTGCGCGAGCGGCGCGTAGATGACGATGCTGAACAGCATCATGAACAGCAGGTAGCTCGAGAAGCGGACGCGCTCGGCGAAGGCGCCGGTGATGAGGGCCGGGGTGATGATGGCGAACTTCATCTGGAAGAGCGCAAACAGCAGCAGCGGAAAGGTGGGCGCCAGATCGGGATGCGTGGCGGCGCCGACGCCGTCGAACATGAAGAACGTGAGAGGGTTGCCGATGACGCCGCCCAGGCTGTCGCCGAAGGCGAGGCTGAAGCCGACGACCACCCAGAGCAGGCTGATCACCCCGAGGGCGACGAAGCTCTGCAGCATGGTGGAGACGACGTTCTTGAAGCGCACCATGCCGCCGTAGAAGAAGGAGAGGCCCGGGGTCATGAGCAGGACGAGGCCTGTGGCGCAAAGCATCCACGCCACGTCGGCGCCGACGATGGGGTCACCGGTGGGAATCGAGGGGGTCGCACGAGGGATCAGGGCGACGGCCGCGACGGCGGCGAGCACGAGAAAGGGCAGGGTCCGGACGTTCATGGCACCTCACGGAGGAAGGACAACGGCGGGAAGTGTAGCGGCCGACTTGCATTTGCGTCAATTGCGTGATCACACATTGTTAAACAAAGTTCAATCATGCGTGAGATGGCATCAGGATATGTACGCTTCGTGCACCCGTCGCCGTGACGCTCTGCCCACGGCGACGCGCTGGTATCGTGGACGCCGATGGCGACGCACTTCCCAGCGGGCGATCCGATGATCGAAGGGTTCGCCGTCTTCGGTCCGCCCGGCGTCTCCCCCCAAGGCACGCCGGACGTGCCCTGGGCTTGGCGCGGACGCTTCTCGTCGCCCCGAACCCTTCTGCAGGCGCGGCGGCTCGAGGACGTGGTGCCGCTCGTCGAGGCTGCTGACGCGGCAGCGCGACAGGGCGCCTGGGCGGTGCTGGTCCTGGCCTACGAAGCCGCCCCCGCGTTCGATGCCGCAGTGAAGGTGCGCGAGTCGGCGACCGCGGATGTGCCTCTCGCCTGGGCTGCGGTGTACGACGATGGGCCTGTCGACTCCGCGCAGGGTGGCGTGCAGGCGCTTGGGGTCGGGTCGGCGCCACGCGTGGACGAGGCCGTGCGGCTCGCCCCGTGGGACGTGTCGCTCGACGCGCCCACCTTCGCCGCCCGCCTGGGGACGCTGCAGGCGCATATCGCCGCCGGCGACACCTACCAGGTGAACTTCACGTTCCCGCTGACGACGAGGCTGCCGCTCGAGCGCGCGTGGGCGTGGTACGTGCAGGCGTGTCGTCGCGCGCAGGCACCCTATGCGGCCTGCATCGACATGGGATCGCACGTGGTGCTGAGCCTGTCTCCGGAACTGTTCCTGTCGCGGCAGGGCACGCGGCTCGTGGCCCGGCCCATGAAAGGCACGGCGGCGCGCGGCCGCTGGCCCGACGAGGACGTCGCCCTCCGCGAGGGCCTTCGCACCAGCGAGAAGGCCCGCGCCGAAAACGTGATGATCGTGGACCTCTTGCGGAACGACCTCGGGCGCATCGCCCGGCTCGGCAGCGTGCGAGTGACGGACCTGTGCGCCGTGGAAGCCTATCCGACCGTCTGGCAGATGACCTCGACCATCGAGGCCGACGTCGCGCCCACGCGTGGTCTGGCAGACGTGTTGCGTGCGGTGTTCCCCTGCGGGTCGATCACCGGCGCGCCGAAGGTGCGGACGATGGACCTGATTGCCGCCACCGAGGTGGCGCCGCGCGGGGTGTACACCGGCGCGATCGGGCTGCTGCGCCCTGGCGGCGACATGGTGATGTCGGTACCCATCCGGACGGTGGTGGTCGAGCGGGCCACGGCAGTCGCCACGCTCGGCGTCGGCGCGGGCATCACGGCCGACTCGGTGGCGGCCGACGAATATGCCGAGTGCCTGCTGAAGGCCGCCTTCGCCGACCGGGCACGCGGCGACGAGGTGCCGGGGCTCTTCGAGACGCTGCGCCTCGAGGAGGGACACCTCCGGCTGCGCGCGCGGCACCTGCGGCGGCTGACGGCGTCAGCCCAGTTGTGTGGCATCGCGCATGACACGCAGGCGTTGGCCGCGGCGCTCGACCACGCGGCCAGCACAAGGCCGCGTGGCCGTTGGCGCGTACGTCTGACGCTCTCGGCCGAGGGCGCGGTGACGTGCGACGTGGCGCCGTTCGTGCCGTGGCCCGCCCCTCGGCGCCTGGCGTTGGCCGCCGGTCCTCTGCCGCCGTCCGACCGCCGACGGTTCCTCAAGACCGTCGACCGGTCGCTCTACGACGCGGCCCTGGCCGCACACCCGGAGGCAGACGACGTGCTGCTGTGGAACGGGAAGGGAGAGCTTACCGAAAGCTGCGTGGCCAACGTGGTGCTCGACCTCGACGGCCGCCTGTGGACTCCGCCCGTGTCCTGTGGGCTGCTGCCGGGCACGCTGCGTGGGGCCCTGCTCGAGGCCGGTGTCATCGCCGAGCGCGTGCTCACGCGTGACGACCTGGCGCGCGCCGACGCCGTCTGGTTGGTCAACAGCCTGCG
>JAEZDP010000129.1 GCA_023418055.1 Acidobacteriota bacterium | reverse complement strand
CCGCTGCTCGTATCCGCCGGTGGGCTGGAGCTGGCTGCTGCTCGCGGGCACCGCGCTCAGCGCCTCGCCGAGCGCGTTGGTCGTGATGATGCGGTTCACCGCCGAGGTCTGCACGGTGTTGAACAGGTTCTTGAACTCGGCGGCAATCTCCGCGCGCACCGACCCGCGGATGGGGATGAAGCGTGAGAACCGGGCATCCACGTTGTAGCGGGCGGGCAGGTAGATCGAGTTTCGCCCGATCCCGAGCGGACGGTCGGCGAGGATGCCGTCGCCGTTGAGGTCGAGGTTGCTCCGCAGGTTCACGGGGAGCCCCGAGTTGAACTGCATCATCAGGCCGAGCTGATTGCCGTTGAGGATAGCCGAGAGCACGCGGTTGTCCACGGCAACCGTTGGCATGGCGACGATGCTGCCTGCAAACGAGTGGCGCGTGTCGAGCAGGTTGGGGCCGCGGTCGCGATCGAGATCGCTCGGGTCGCTGCGGCCGTCGTCACCCTGCACCGACAGGGCCGTCGTCAGCGGGGCGTTGTCGGTGCCCTTGCCGAGGGTGTAGGTGAGGTCGAACTGGATGCCGTTGGCCAGGCGCTTGCCGAACTGTGTCGTGAGCGCGTTGTACGTGGAGTCGCCAACGGACTGCACGGTGTTGATCTGGTTGAACTGCGGGTCGAGGCGCGTGTCGGCGTTGATGGCCGAGCTGTACACCGGACGTCCGTCGCCCAACGTGCTCACCGGGTTGATCGGGTTGATGTTGGTGACCACGGGCAGCAGGTCGCCCTTCACGAACGTGTAGCCGATCGAGTAGTAGTACTGGTCGCCCAGCGCGCTCTCGAACTGCACGTTGTTCTGCCAGGTGCGCGCCACCTGGAAGTCGGGGTCCACGGTGAAGATGCTCTGCCGCGGCAGCGTGAAGCCAGGGGGGAGCGCCGAGAGCGACTGCGGGAACGCCGGAGCGTTGGCCGTGGTCGGCGTGACGTTGGCGGTCACGCGGGCCGGCAGGCCGTTCTGCTGGATGGCGCTCTCGTAGGCGCCGAGCAGCATCTGGTCGTACATGATGCCGGTGTTGGCGCGCACGACGGCGCGTCGGTTGGGCCCCACCGACCAGGCGAGGCCGACCCGCGGACCGAAGTTGTTGGCGTCGTTGTTGAACTGCCGCGAGTACGAGAACGGCGCGTCGGGCTGCCCGTCCGGGTAGTCGTAGAAGTCGTAGCGCACGCCGTAGAGCACCTTCAGGGTGTTGGTGACGCGCCAGTCGTCCTGCAGGAAGAAGCTGTAGCCCTTCGACTCCATCTCGAAGTTCGGATCGCCGATGAGCTGCTGGAAGTTCGTATAGCTGCGCGGGTTGATGCCGTCGCGTGCCGACAGGTAGGCGTCGATCGAGGGGAAGGTGTAGAGCTGGAACAGGGTGGCCGTGCGCGTGTCCTTCACGAACTGGAGGTCGAAGCCGGCCTTGAACGAGTGGCTGCCACGCAGGTAGGTGAAGTTGTCGATCACCTGCCAGATGCCCTGGGTGAAGCCGAACCCGGCGTCGGCCGCCCCCGCGTTAGAGCCGCCGAAGTTGGCGACGCCCGGGATGTTGATGGCCGGGCCGCTGCCCGACAACTCGTTGGTCTCACGGCTCTGGACGCGGCGCGCAAACTGCACGCGCAGCTCGTTCAGCTTGTTGGCGCCGAACGACGACACGAGCTGCCCCGAGCTGCTCTCCATCGCGTCGAGGAAGTCGTTGGTGCGCTGAATCGACGTGAGACCGCCACCGATGTTGTTGGGCGAGTCGTTGCGGAAGATGATGCTGCGGCCCGTGAGCCGGTGGTTGGCGTTGATCGTGTAGTCGGCCTTGCCGATGAAGAACTTGGCCGTCTGCTCGCGAGGAATCACCGCCGGCTGCGGGCCGATGCCCAGGCGCTCGGCGTTTGCCGGGTCGATCGTGATGACGCTCTGCGACGACAGGTCACGGTAGGTGTTCTCGTAGCCCGCGAAGTAGTGCAGCCGGTCCTTGACGATGGGGCCGCCCACTTCGGCGGTGTAGGTATCGACCTGCGTGTCGGGTCGGTTGTCGCCGGTGCGCGCGCCCTGGAAGAAGAACGGATAGGCGCTGAACGCCTTGCGGCGGAAGCGGTAGGCCGCCGCCCCGCGGATCTGGTTGGTACCCGACGGGGTGATGGCGTTGTACACGAGCCCGGTGGTCTGGCCGAACTCGGGCGCGTACCCGCTCGTCACGACCTTCACTTCACGCACCATCACCTCCGACACGGGCAGCAGGCGCAGGCCGGCGCGGTCCTTCTGGGTATTGGTGTTGCCATCGATCTGGTAGTTCACGCGCAGCAGCGTGCCGTTGGCGGCAAAGCGCGGCACGCCGAACTCGGAGTTCTCGAACCCCGTGACGCCTGGCTGCAGCAGCGCGAAGTTGTAGGGATTGCGCGAGACGAGCGGCAGGTTCTTGACCTCGTTCTCACCCAGGTTGCGCCCCGCGTCCACCTTGGCCGTGTCCACCACGGGAGCATCGGCGGTGACCGAGATGGTCTCGCTCAGGTCGCCCACTTCAAGGGTGACGTCGATGACGGCCGTCTGCCCCGCAGCCAGTTGCACGCCGGTGCGCTCGTACTTCTTGAACCCCTGCAACTCGGCCACCACCTGGTACGCCCCAAGCGGCAACAGCGGCACGCGATACAGGCCGGTCTCGTTGGTCACGACCGTCCGCTCGACACCGGTATCGATGCTGGTCACCGTCACGGTGACACCGGGCAGCACCGCACCAGAGTCGTCCACCACCGTGCCTTCGACGGCACCGTTGGCCGCCGTCGACTGCGCCGCGGCCGGCACGAGCCCCACTCCCAGCAGCATGCCCAGCACGAGCGCGATACGACTCAATCGATGACGCCGCGTGAGCGGCCTCGGGTACGACATCATGGACGACAGCTCCTGTAGGTGAGATGAGAAGGCCAGCAGCGCTTGCAAGTTGCCTTCGAGCGCGGCCCGCCGGAAAGTATAGCGAGCCGTGTTGCCGTGTCGTACAAAGACGACCGTCATAGCGCGGGAGTTTCAGCACCAGGAGATGCCATGCCCGAATCGGACATCGACCGCCTGATTCGCGAGTTGCACGAACTCGAACCACCGACGGACGAGGACGCGCTCGCGACGCCCACCCCCAACGAGGCGGTCGACCCGGCGGACCTGCCGGCGGCATTCGACGCAGGTGCCGAGACGCAGCTTCACGCATGGTGCCGCGAGGTGGTCAGGCGCCGCGGCAGCGACCTGCTGCTGGTGGCCGACGCGCCGGCTTCGGCCCGCGTGGACAAGCGCGTCGCGCCCATCGCCGAGCGTGCCCTCGACGGCCCGGCCATCGAGCGTGCGGTGCTCGCCGTGCTGCCTCCTCACGCGCGCAAGCTCTACCAGGCAGACGGCATCGCCGACGCGTCGTTCGCACTGCCGGGGCTCGGACGCTTCCGCGTGAACCTGCACCGCGAGCGCGGCCGTGCCGCCGCCACCATTCGCGTGCTGCCGAACCGCGTCCCCGCGCTCGCCTCGCTGGGGCTGCCACCGCAGGTGCAGCAGCTCTCGACACTGACGCGCGGACTGGTCCTCGTCGGAGGGGCCACCGGCTCCGGCAAGACGACGACACTTGCGGCGCTGGTCGATGCCATCAACGGCACCGAGGCCCGGCACATCATCACGATCGAGGATCCGATTGAATATGCCCACCAGCATCGGCAGGCACTCGTGGAGCAGGTGGAGATCGGCGTGGATGCGCCCGACTACCCCACGGCCCTCCGGGCGGCGCTGCGGCAGATGCCCGACGTCCTCATCGTCGGCGAGATGCGCGATCCGGAGTCGATGCACCTGGCCGTGACGGCCGCCGAGACAGGACACCTCGTCATCTCGACGCTGCACACGACCGACGTCACCTCCACGGTGGCCCGCATCGCCGACGCCTTCCCGCCGGAACGCCAGCCCACCATCCGCCAGGAGATCGCCATGGCGCTGAGCGCGGTGCTGGTGCAGGCGCTGCTGCCGCGCAAGGGCGGAGGGCTGGTGCCCGCCGTGGAACTGCTGATGGTGCAATACGGCGCACGACAGCACATCCGCAAGAACCAGCTGCACCACCTGCATCAGGAGATCACGATGACCCGCAGGTTCGGGTCGGTGACCTTCGAGGAGTCGTTGGCCGCGCTCGTCCGAGCCGGCCACGTCGATGCGGACGCCGCCCGCACACGCGCGGGCCACCCTGAAGAGCTGGAGCGCCTGCTGGCGGGCGCCTGACGGCGTCGCGACGTGCTTCAGAGGGGCGGCGGATCAGCGAATCTTCGTCGTGAGCAGGCGCAGGGCCGAGGCCAGCAGGCCGCCGGCCCGGCCTTCCCTCATCACATCCAGCAGCCAGCCCGAGCCGTCATCGGTGCCCGACCACGCACGCTCGGCCCGCGCACGTTCGTGCGCCACACTGATCGGCCACGTGGGATCCACGCGGCCGGCCGTCGCGTCCCGTTGCCGCAGCACCTCGAGTTCGCGGCGCAGCTGCCCAGGGTCGACCGTGGACACGGGCGTCCGGCAGTGCGGGCACGTCGAGGCACCGGCCAGTGCCACCGGACCGCCGCAGTTGACGCAGTTGACCTGCTGGATGGAGGCGCGCAGGTGCAGGCGCTCTTCCGGCGACAACTCGCGCACGAGGTGCTTCTCGCGCAGGAACTGGTACGCGGTGATGAAGCGGCCGTGTCGTGCCGGACAGGCGTGGTAGGTGAACCTGGTGCCCCGCTGGACGTCGGTGACCGCTCGCAGCGTCGCGCCGCAGCGCAGGCACGCCAGGCGGCGGCGCAATGCCGCGGGTGACGTGACGGTGGCGATGGCGTCGAGGACGGCGAGCACGGCACCGGCCGTGAGCTGCTGGCTTTCGAGCGCGTCGAACCAGAGTCCGCCGCAGGTGGCACAGTGGTCCACTTCGGTCTCCCGCCCGTAGTGGGCGGCAAGCCGAAGAGCCGACATCGACGCGTCACACCCAGGACACCGCACATCTTCCATATCGGCCAACTGGCGCGCCGCGAGAGCCGGCAGGGCCACCATGCCGGCGGTGTTCACTCGTCGGCGAAGGGCTTCGGCGGCACCAGCACGTTGGCCATCAGCAGCCCGGCGGCCAGCGCCACGGCCGTGAGCAACATCGTGAACGCCGTCGCGATGCCCGTGACCACGTTCTGATCGAGCAGGCTGGTGAGCGACCGGTACCCGATACTGCCAGGCACCAGCAGGAGCACCCCGGGCACCAGGGGCACGCTCGCGGGTCCGAAGCCTCGCCGCTCGTAGACGTTGGCCATCATGCCGACCACCAGCGATCCGATGGAGGCGCCGAGCGCCGGCCCCATCGCCAGGGCGCCCATGCGGACCGAACTGTAGCCGATGAGGCTGGCGAGCAGCACCCAGCCGAGGTCGCGCGGCCGGGCGCGCAGGTACACGCCGAAGGCCAGTGGCGCCACCACGAGCGCCGCCACGAGGGTCCAGCCTGCCAGCGGCAGCGGGCTCACGGACGGCGCCATGCCTGCGATCGCCGTCGCCATCCGGTTGCCGACGGCGACACCGAACGCCATGGCGATGAAGACGATGAACGCGCCGCTGAACCTGGCCGTGCCCGAGGCCAGATGCCGGCTCGCCAGTTCGGTCATCGCCACGGTGAGCGTGAGGCCGGGCAGCAGGACGATGACGCCCGCCAGCGGCGCCGTGGACACCGACACGGCGACTCCTCCGACGGTGGCGACGAGCGAGACGAAGGCCGCCACTGCAATCGAGGCCACCAGCTCGTACACGTGCGAGGCGTGCGGCAGCCGCCGGGAAGCCAGGGCGAGCACGCCCACACCCAGCCCCGCCAGCCCGGCGACGACCACCTCCGCCGCCCCTCCGGCCAGCACCCGGCACACCGTCGCCGACGCGAGGCCGCAGGCGGCCACGCGCATCACGCGTCCGTAAGTGGACGGCGACGCGATGATCTCGTCGATGCGTGCAGAGCCCTCCGTCGGCGTCAACACGCCGAGGTGCACCTGCCGCGTCACCAGATCGAGTTGGGCGAGCTTGCCGAGATTGACGTCGCCGGGAAACACCCGGATGAGATGCGTCACCTGGGTTTCCGGGCGTCCGAACGCCGCGAAAATGGATGTCGGCGTCGTGAAGAACTGCGCCTCCAGGCCCAGTCGGTCGGAGGCTCCGATGAGGGCGTCCTCCAACGCGTGGGCCGCCACGCCGTAGCTGTGCAGGGCCTGCCCGAGCCGGAGGACGAACCCGACCGCCGCCTGGTACGCCGCGCTGCCATCGGGCGGCTGTCGCCTGACGGCGCCCATCACCTGGCGGGCGGGCCATTGGCCGCTGCTCATGCCGTCACCGCCCCGTCACTCGCGCGCGCACGATGACCGCACCTTCGAGCAGGCCATCCACGACGTCCATGCCAGACACCACGGTACCGATGACGGTGTACGCGTGGTCGAGCCTGGGGTTGTCCACGAGGTTCACGAAGATTTGGCCATCGCCCGTGTCACGGCCGCGCGTGGAGATGCCCACGGTGCCCCTGACATGCGACAGATGGCTGCGCTCGTCGCGGGTGTAACGGGCAGCCCCCACGTATTCGTTGGCGCCCGGACTTCCGCCCTGCACCACGAAACCCGGCTCCACGCGGTGAAAGGTCAGCCCGTCCCAGTCGCCGGCGTCGACCTGTCGGACGAACCGGGCCACGTTCAGCGGGGCCTCGCGTGCGGCGAGGCGTATCACCACCTCGCCCTCATCGTGCATCGTCAGGGTCACCGTCTGCCCGTCGAGTTGCGTGATGTCGTCTTCCGTCGGCACCGACTGTCGCGGCGCGGACGCTGCTGGGGCTGGCACCGCAGGCTCACCGGTGCGCGACGGGAGAACCTCCGCCACACGGGCTGCCACCACGGGGTCTGCGTCGTGCAGCCACTGCCGAAGCGCGTCGAGTTCCTCGCTACCGCTCACCTCGGCGAGGCGATCCACGAGTGCGAGCCTCGGGTCGCGCGACGTGTCGCGCCGGTCGGACGTGAGCCGCGTGAGCGCGGCGAGCAGCGCGGTTCGCGCGTCCGCCCTCGCGGGAGTGCCCTCGAGCGTGCG
>JAEZDP010000111.1 GCA_023418055.1 Acidobacteriota bacterium | reverse complement strand
GCGCCTGTCACGACGTACGTCACGATGGGGTCATCGTACATCACGGTCGAGCAGTCTACGGTCTTCGGTCCACGGTCTACGGGGCTCGGCGCTCGGGGCTCGGCGCTCGCGGCTCGGCGCTCGCGGCTCGGGGCTCGCGGCTCGGGGCTCGCGGCTCGGGGCTCTGGGCTCGGCGCTGGATACCTGCGTGCCGCGCCAAGCTCATGTCCCCTCAGTCGGTGCGCGGATGCCTGATGCCTGACGCCTGACGCCTAACGCCCGCCGTTAGCTGTCGCCTGTAGCCTGGCCTCCCTGTAGACCGGACCGTAGACCGTGGACCGTCTTGGCCTTAGACCGTGGACCGTCTTGGCCGTAGACCGTGGATCGTGGACTGTAGACCGAGATGAGTGGTTTGACAACGAAGCAAGTCTTGCTTTAGCCTCCCCGTCGACGGCGCGGGCCGTCACAACTCTTCCGTAACAGCATTGGTCACACCACCCGGGAGCGCCTTGCGGGCCGGCTTCGGGCTGCGCAGGTCGTCGGCACACGGGCAATGCCGCAGGCAGGGGTTCTCCCAGCCCTCGCGGCAGGAGTCGCGACTCGATGACATCACGATCCCCTCTGCAATGGCTGGGTTCGGCGCTGCTGGCCGTCCTGCTCGGATGTAGCTTCTCGGTCGAGGCCCAGGCGCAGGCGGCGCGCGGCGGCCTGCTCGGCAACGTCAGCGACAACACCGGCGGGGCCGTTCCAGGGGTCACCATCACCATCACCGAGACCCGGACCAACCTCAGCCAGACCGCGGTCACCAACGAAAGCGGCAACTACAGCTTCCCCAACGTCCGCGACGGCGTCTATCGCGTCGAGGCCGAGCTGTCGGGCTTCAAGAAGGCTGTCCGCGAGAACGTGCAGGTGGACGTCAACACCACCGTCCGCGCAGACTTCAGGCTCGAGATCGGCGATCTCAGCGAGTCGATCACGGTCTCGAGCGAGGCGCCCGCCCTCCAGACCGACCGCGCCGACACCGGCCGCATCATCCAGGGCCAGGCCATTCAGGCCATGCCGCTCGGCTTCGGCCGCAATTTCCAGGGGATGTGGGCCACCGTGCCCGGCGCGACCAGGCCGACCCGCCCGCACTCCGAGTTCTTCAACTCGCAGGACTCACTCGAGAGCAAGATGAACGGGCAGAGCCGCCTCGGCAACAACGTGCAGATGGAGGGCATCGACAACAACCATCGCACCGGCCTGCTGACCGTGCTCATCCCCTCGGCCGAAGCGCTCGAGACCGTGGCCGTGAGCACCAGCAACTTCGACGCCGAGTTCGGACGCGCTGGCGGCGCCGTGACCAACGTCACGCTCAAGTCGGGCACCAACGACCTGCGGGGCAGCGCCTTCTGGTTCCACGGCAACGAGGGCCTGAACGCCAAGCCCTACTTCGCCCAGACCAAGCCCGAGACCACCTACAACCAGTTCGGGTTCGTCGTCGGCGGCCCGATTCGCCGGAACCGGCTGTTCTACTTCGGCGATTACCAGCGCACCAACGACGACCTCGGCAAGGTCTGGCGCTTCTTCGTGCCTCCGGCCGAGTGGCGCGGCGGCGACTTCAGCAGCGCCACCAACACCATCATCCGCGACCCGCTGACCGGGGACGACCTCGGCAACGGACGCGACGCGTTCGCCAACAACGTCATCCCGGCCAACCGCATCAGCCCCATCGCCCGAGAGATTCTGAGCCTCGTGCCGATGCCCAACCTCGCCGGCCAGCCCATCGGCCAGCCGAACTACGAGGCGACGACGGTGCGGCAGCGGAAGACGGACCAGTTCGACATCAAGGTGAACTGGCAGGTGAGCGACCGCGACCAGCTGGCACCGCGTTTCAGCTTCATGCGGCCCGTGGTCATCGACCCCTCGCCCTACAGCGGCAACATCGGCGGTCCGGCCAATGGCGGCTTTGCCGGCACCGGCACCAACGACACCATCGTCACCGGCCTGAACTGGACACGGTCGTGGACCAACACGCTCGTGATGGAGGCGCGCGGCGGCTTCACCTGGTACCACAACGTGGCCGCCTCGGAAGGCCAGGGGCTCGACACGGCCCGGCAGCTCGGGGTGCCCGGCGTGAACATCAGCGACTACACGAGCGGCATCATGTCGGTGAACCTGCAGAACTACAGCAACCCGGTGGTGGGTTTCGCCAACTCGATGCCGTGGGACCGCGGTGAGACGACCTGGACGTTTGCCACGACGCTCACCAAGCTGGCCGGCAACCACCAGATCAAGTTCGGCGCCGACCTGCGGCGCGACCGCGACTACCTGCTGCAGACGCAGGACTTCGGCGGCCCGCGCGGCACCTTCAGCTACAACGGGTCGGGCACATCGTCGCCGAGCGATCCGGTGGCCATGCGCAACAACGTGGCCAACTCGCTGGCGTCGTTCATGCTCGACTACGCAAACGACGTGCGCCGCGACGTGCCGTTCGTGGACGAGCCGGGCACACGGCACCAGCAGTACTTCTTCTTCGTCCACGACAAGTGGCAGATGCGGCCGAACGTCACCGTGGACCTCGGCGTGCGCTACGAGTACTACACGCCGTTTGTCGGCCTCCAGGAGCAGGGCGGGTTGTCGTCGTACGACCCGACCAACAACACGTTGCGTGTCGCCGGATATGGCAACGTCCCGACCAACCTCGGGGTCGAGACGCGCGTCTGGAACTTCAACCCGCGGACGGGCATCTCGTGGCGCATCACCGAGCAGGACGTGCTGCGCGCCGGCTACGGGGCGAGCACGAGCCCGTATCCCGACAACTCGTATGCGTTCAATTACCCGACCAAGGGCAACGTGCTGCAGCAGGCCACCAATACCTTCACCCAGGGCGGGTCACTCGCCACGGGCTTCCCGGCGCAGGGATCGGTGGACATCCCCGCCGACGGCCTGGTGCCGGTGGACCAGCCGTTCCTGCGGAACTCTGGGCTGTTCTCGCTGCCGCAGAACATCTTCGGCGGCATCCTGCACTCGTGGAACCTCGCCTACCAGCGCCAGTTGCCGGGCGGGTTCACGGCGGAAGTGGCGTATGTGGGCAACCGCGGCGTGGACATCCTCTACTCGTTCAATCTGAACGCCGCGATGGTGCTCGGGCAGGACCAGGCGGGTCGGCCGCTGTTCGAGCCGTTCGGGCGGACGGCTGACGTCCCGACGCGCGTGCCCGGCCGCAGCGACTACCACTCGATGCAGGCCAAGCTCGATCGCCGGTTCCAGAACGGCATCCTGGTCACCAACAGCTACACGCTCGGCCGCGCCCGCAATTTCGCCGACGACAACGGCGGCATCGCGACGCCAGCGGACCGCGAGCGCAGCTACGGCCTCGCGGGCTTCGACCGCCGCCACACCTGGGTCACGAGCTTCGTCGTGGACCTGCCATTCTTCCGCGAGTCGGAGAACCCCATCTTGCGGCATGCGCTGGGTGGCTGGCAGACCTCGGGCCTGCTGACGCTGATGAGCGGCACCCCGCTGAACGTCACGGCCGATGGCGCGTTGCTGCGGGCGCCGGGCAACACGCTCTACGCCGACCGCGTGGGCGAACCCGAGGTGTTCGGCGACAAGGGTCCGAACGTGCTGTACTTCGACCCGTCTGCGTTCGCCCAGCCAGCCCCTGCGACGTTCGGCAACATCAACCGCAACGGCAGCGGCATGCGCGGTCCCGGATTCACCGCGCTCGACTTCTCGCTCGTCAAGCGCTTCAGGGTGGCCCAGAGCCACCGGTTCTTCGAGTTCCGTACCGACGCATTCAACCTGACCAACACGCCGAACTGGAACAACCCGAACACGAGTCTCGCCAGCCCACAGTTCGGCCGCATCAGCGGCGCGTCCAACCAGCGCATCATTCGCGTCGCGTTGAAGTACGCGTTCTGAGGAGCGAAGGAACGAAGGAGCCAAGGAGCAAAGGAACGAAGGAGCCATGGAGCAAAGGAACGAAGGAGCCAAGGAACGAAGGATTGGAGGAGCGAAGGGAGTCCTTCCGGGATGGCGTGGGCAGCTCTGGCCGGGGGGAGGCAGTGACGTGGACTCGCCTCCTTCGTTCCTCCCTTCCCCCCCTTCCTTCGTTCCCTCCCTTGGTTCCTTCGTTCCTTACTTCCTTCGTTCCTTCCCTCCTTCGTTCCTTAACTCCTTCGTTCCTCCACTGGTCCTACCAACTGGCGCGCAGCTGATCGATTTCGCTTGCAAGTGGCGTTCGCCGTGGGGGTATACTCCCCTCGCTCAATCAACCCCTGTCGCAGTTCCCTTCGTGCGACGCCGTTCTGCCGGCCGTGAAGGGCGCCGCATTGGTAAGACCACTGACTCCGCGTGTTCGACGAGGAATGAGGAGGATCTGTATGCAATGCCTGCCGCTGGTTCAACGCGCCGCCGGGACGCTGGCGCGCGTCACCGGTCTGTGTGCCCTCGCTGTGCTGATGGCCGTCCCTGCCGCGGCGCAGGACCCGCGCGCCGCCATCCAGGGCCGCGTCGTCGACTCGTCGGGTGGCGCCGTCCCAGGGACCACCGTCACCATCACCAACACCGCCACGGGCACCGTCAACACCGCCGTCAGCAACGAGAACGGTCTCTACGGCTTTCCCTTCGTCGCGCCGGGCACCTACGACGTCGTCGTGGAGTTGAGCGGCTTCAAGCGCATCGAACAGCGCGGCGTCGATGCCCGCACCGCGGACCGCATCGAGTTGAACTTCACCCTGGAAGTCGGCGGGATGGAAGAGACCGTCTCGGTCGTGGGCGGCACGCCGCTGCTCGAGACCAGGAGCGGCTCGGCCGGGCAGGTCATCGACGAGAAGCGCATCCAACTCATGCCGCTCTCCGACGGCAACCCGTTCACGCTGACCCGACTCGCCGCCGGCACCGTCTACACCGGCGACCTCAAGTTCTCGCGGCCGTTCGACAACGCCGGCACCTCGGCCGTCACGGCCAACGGCGCAGCGGGCGGTAACGAGTTCACGCTCGACGGCTCGCCGAACATGGCCCACGGCCGACGCGCGGCGTTCGTGCCGCCGGCCGGCGCCGTGCAGGAGTTCAAGGTCGAGACCGCGACGTTCGACGCGCAGCAGGGCCACACCGCGGGCGCGACGGTCAACGTCACGATGAAGAGCGGCACCAACCAGTACCGCGGCGACGCGTACTACCACATCCGCGACGAGAAGTTCAGCAAGAACGACTTCTTCCTCGAGCGCGCGGGCGAGCCCAAGGCCGAACTCGACTACAAGCGCTACGGCTTCACGATGGGCGGGCCGGTGAACCTCGGCTTCTACGACGGGCGCAACAGGACGTTCTTCTTCACGGCCGTCGAGTGGCTCTACGACGTCTTCCCCGAGCCCGGTCAGTTCACGGTGCCCACCGAGGCCCAGCGCAATGGCGACTTCTCGGCGCTGCTGCCGCTCGGCATCCAGATCTACGACCCGGCCACGGCGCGGCTCGTCAACGGCCAGGTGCGCCGCGACCCGTTCCCGGGCAACATCATCCCGGCCAACCGCATCGACCCGGTGGCGCGCAACATCCTCAACTACTACCCGCTGCCCAACCAGGCAGGGAACGCGCAGGGGCAGAACAACTTCCTCAGCACCAACGAGCGCGGTGACGACTTCTATTCGGTCAACGTCCGGGCCGACCACCAGTTCAACAACGACCTCAAGACGTTCGTCCGCTTCTCGCGCAACAACCGCACCGAGTATCGCGGCAACTGGACCGGCGAGCAGAACGGGATCATCCCCACCGGCAACTTCCTCTTCCGCATCAACAACGCGCTCACCGGCGACCACGTGTGGACGATGAACCCGTCCACGGTGCTGAACGTGCGCGGCAGCTGGTCCGAGTTCCAGGAGCCGAGCCTTCGCCAGAACCAGGGCCTGTTCGACCCGTCGAGCCTCGGCTTCTCGTCGGACACGGCCAGCCTGTTCGGCGGGGCGCAGTACTTCCCGCGCGTCGAGCCGGGTGCGTTCAGCCCGCTCGGCGACTCGTTTGCCGGTGGCACGGTCTCGTCCATCCGCACCTTCCAGCCGACCATCACGAAGTTCTTCGGCAACCACTCGGTGCGGGCGGGCTACGACCTACGCTTCTACGAAGAGAACAGCAACCCGAGCTACCACGTGGCGGGGGCCTACCGCTTCAACTCGAGCTTCACCAATGGCGGCACCGGGCTGCCGACGGCGCCCATCGGGCAGGATCTTGCGGCCATGATGCTGGGGCTGCCGGCCAGCAACAGCCAGATCGAGATCTCGCCGAGCCGCATCAACCGCAGCGTCTACCAGGGCTTCTTCGTGCAGGACGACTGGCAGGTCACGCGCAAGCTCACGGTCAACCTCGGGCTGCGCTACGAGTACGAGGGCGCGCCGACCGACGTCAACAACGCCAACGTGCGCGGGTTCGACCCGAACGCCGAACTGGCCGTCACCGGCGCGGCGCGGGCGGCCTATGCGGCCAACCCCATCGCGCAGCTCCCGGCCTCGCAGTTCAACCCGGTGGGCGGCGTGATGTTTGCGAGCGACGCCAACCCGGGCTTCTGGAACGCCGACCGCAACAACATCCAGCCACGTCTCAGCTTCGCCTACTCGATGAACGACAAGACGGTGCTGCGCGGCGGGTGGGCCATCTACACGGTGCCGGCGCTGTTCGACTACGCGATCTTCCAGCCGGGGTATGCGCAGGTCACGCCGATCGTGGTGACCAACGACAGCGGGCTCACCTACCAGGCGAGCCTCAGCCGCCCGTTCCCTGGGGGCGCCATCCAGCCGGCCGGCAACTCGCAGGGCGTCAACACGTTCGTCGGGCAGAACCTGAACCGCTACACGACCAACCTCGACTTCAAGAACCCGCAGGCCATGCGCTGGGCCGTCAGCGTGCAGCGTGAGCTGCCCGGGCGCTGGGTGGTGGAGGCCGGCTACACGGGCAACCGCGGCTACGACCTCACCGTGGAGACCGACATCAACCAGATTCCCGTGGAGTTCCTCTCGACGAGCGACGTCCGCGACAACGCCGTGATCTCGAGCCTCGGCCAGCCGGTGGCCAACCCCTTCGCGGGGCTGCTGCCGGGCACCAACCTCAACACGGCCAACATCTCGCGCCAGCAGTTGCTGCGGCCGTACCCGCAGTTCACGCAGGTGCTGAGCCGCAACTACGACGGCTCGAGCAGCTACCAGTCGGCGCAGTTCCGGCTCGAGAAGCGGTTCGACCGCGGCTTCTCGTTTCTGACCACCTACACGCTGTCGCGCTTCGAAGAGCGTAACTTCGCGCTCAACGCGCAGGACGGACCGGCCGGCATCTACGAGACGCGGCGCTCCGACGTCGACGTGCCGCACCGCATCGTCGTCAACGGCATCTGGGAACTGCCCTTCGGCCGCGGTCGTCGCTTCGGCACCAACTGGAACAAGGCGCTGGATCTCGTGGCCGGCGGTTGGAGCATCTCGGGCATCTACCAGTGGCAGAGCGGTCGTCCGCTGACGATTGGCAACGTCTACTACAACGGTGACATCAACCAGCTCACGACCAGCTACTCGACCAGCAACCCCGAGGCGCCGGTGTTCGACACGAGCGGCTTCTACTTCAACGACATCCCCGAGGCGCAGCGCCGCAACGACCCGCGCATCCAGCTGGCCTCGAACTACCGGACGCTGCCGAGCCGCCCGCTCAACCTGCGTGCGCAGGAGCTGAACTACATGGACCTGTCGATCGTGAAGCGCTTCGACATCACCAACACCGTGCGGGCGCAGCTGCACCTCGAGGTGTACAACGCGCTCAACCAGGTGTTCTTCAACAACCCGAACCTCGACCCGCGCAACGCGAACTTCGGCGTGGTCACGAGCCAGAACAACCTGCCGCAGAACCTGCAGATCGGGTTCCGACTGTTCTTCTGATGTCCTGGTAGGCCACGTCTCGCCGAGGCGTGGCCTCCTCAGCTCCCACGCCTCGCCGAGGCGTGGCGATCTCTCCTTCACGCGCCCCCGCCTCGGCGAGGCGGGGGCGACCTCCCCCAGTTTCAGGGCCGCCTCGGTTAGAGGCGGCCCGCGTCA
>JAEZDP010000046.1 GCA_023418055.1 Acidobacteriota bacterium | reverse complement strand
GGCTGCAGTGACGCGGTGGGGTGCTCGAACAGCACCAGGGGCGGATCGAGCGCCAGCGCGCGAGCCAACTGGATGCGCATCCGCTGGACCGCGTCGGCGCCATGCACCGGTCGCGGGAACCACTCCTGGTCGATACCAGCCTCCGCGCCAAGCGCATCCGCGCGACGCGCAAGGTCATCGTCCATCGGGTCGATCTCGATCGACAGGGGCAGCGCCAGGTTCTGCCGCACGGTCAACCCGTCGAGCAGCACGGCCCGGGCGGTGACGATGCCGAAGCGGTCGAGGGAGGTGAGCCATTCGTCTTCAGACGTGACGGCTGATGTAGGAGTGCCGAACACCTCGAGCGTCCCTTCGTCTGGCAGCGTCGCGCCGTTGATGAGATTGGTGAACAGCTCGGCCGTGATCACGTCGAAGCCGCTGATGACCACGCGTTCGCCCCGGTCGACCACCAGGTGGCGCAGGCGGAACGGCCGCAGGCCCCTGTAGTGCTTCACGACGGCATCGAACCTGATGAGCGGGCCGCTGTCGGTCATCGGCTCCGCGTCCCCGCATCCCGTTCCGACTTGCGCCCCTTGCGGGTCAGGATGCGGTACTCGCGGATGAGCAGTTCGAGGTGGTCGCGTTCCTCGTCGGCAAACTCGAGGAAGATGCGCTTGCCTTCCGAGTCTTCGAACTTCTCGCCGTAGCGCTTGAAGAACCGGTGAGAGCCCCGCTCACACTTGATGCCGATCATCAGCGCGTCCCTGTCGCTCGACACGCGCGACAACTCCTCGACGCCGGCCGAGAACAGGCCGTTGGCCGCGCCCTTGAAGAACAGGAATGGGGGGTGGCTCTCGAGTTCGGGATCCTGCTGCACGAGTTCCCGATAGCGCGCTTCGAGCCGCGCAAGGTGGTCGTCCTCTTCGCCGGACAGGCGCTTGAACACGCGACGGGCCCGCGCATCGCGGGTGATGAGCGCCGCACGCGTGTAGAACTCGCGGCCCGATCGCTCGGTGGCCACGGCGATGCGCAGCGCGTCGCGCGCAAAGAGCAGCTCTGTCGTCACCTTCCGCGCGGGTGCCTTGCGGCCGGTACTGCACTCCTCGCAGGTGCCATACAGCTGCACCACCGCCTGACGCAGCGTGAAGTTCCGCGTCTCGGCGACGTCGTCGATGAGCTGCTCGATGTCGGAGCTGAGAAACTCCATCGAGTTGCTGCACGACTTGCAGATGAGGTGAAAGTGCCGCGGGTGCCGGTAGCTGTGTTCGAAGCGGAAGCGGCCTTCGCCGAAATCGACCTTACGGGCTATCCCCGCCTGCTCCATCCAGGCGAGCGTGCGGTAGATCGTCGCCCGGCTGATCCGCTGGTCTTCCTTGCGGATCAGGTCGACGAGGTCATCGGCGGTGAGGTGCCCCTCCTGCCGAAGAAACACATTGACGATGAGATCGCGCTTGGTGGAGCGCTTGCTGCCCGCCGGTCGCAGGCTGTCGATGTAGGCTGCGGGCGACTGCATCTCTCAGCACCAGACGCACCGCCCCGCTGACCGGGGAGGCGGTCGGAAACAGACAACGGTCAGACGGCAAACGACGACCCGCACCCGCAGGTCGATTTCGCATTGGGATTCTTGATGGTGAAACCCCCGCCCGACAGGTTGTCCACGAAGTCGACCTCGGCACCCTTCAGGTACCGCACGCTGATGGGGTCTACAAACAGCTTCACGCCGTTGGACTCGACGACCTTGTCGACGTCGGCCGGGCCTTCGCCTTCTTCGATCATCAGGCCATACTGGAACCCCGAGCAGCCGCCGCCCTGGACGAACACGCGCAGTCCCGCCTCGGGCTTGCCCTCTTCGACCAGCAACTCGGCAATCTTCTCGGCAGCCGTGCTTGTGACATTGATCATGAACGCGTATCTCCCGAAAAGTTCCGTTCTCCAGTATACCGGCGCCGCTCCGACGGCGGCAACACGACGAGCCCGATGACATCACCCACCACGCCCCTGTTCCTGGCAGGCCGTCCCGTGTCCACAGGGACGCCACTCGACGTCACCAACCCCTTCGACGGCGAGACCGTCGGACACACGTGGCAGGCCGATGCCGACACGTACGACGCCGCGGTGGCCGCGGCCGTCAGCAGCGCGCCGATGGTGGCCGCCGTGCCGGTCCACACCCGGGCGGCCATCCTGCAGCGCGTGTCTGCCGGGCTGCTCGCGGCGCGCGAGTCGTTCGCCCGCCGCATCACGGCCGAGGCAGGAAAGCCCATCCGCGACGCCCGTACCGAGGTGGACCGCGCCGCCATGACCTTTCAGGTGGCCGCCGAGGAGGCGCGCCAGCTCGCAGGCGGCGGCGAAGTGCTGCCCATGGACCTGGCCGCACATGGCGAGGGCCGGTTCGCGCTGACGCGGCGTGTGCCGATCGGCCCGATCGCTGCCATCTCGCCGTTCAACTTCCCGCTCAACCTCGTCGCGCACAAGCTGGCGCCGGCCTTCGCCGCCGGCAACCCGGTGGTCCTCAAGCCCGCATCGCGGACACCGCTGTCGGCCCCCGCGCTGGCCGAACTGATGCGGCAGTGCGG
>JAEZDP010000034.1 GCA_023418055.1 Acidobacteriota bacterium | reverse complement strand
CATCGGCGTCTTCATCGGTTTCGAAGGTGCGGTAGTCGACCGGGATGCCGGTTTCCGCGGTGAACTGGGCGACCAGATCGGGATGGATATAGTCGTTCCAGTTGGCGACCACCAGAGCCGGGGAGGCGTGGGCGGGCGCGACCTGCAACTGGATCAGAAGAGAAACGGCCAGGATCGCCGGGCTGCGCACGCGCAACCGGCATGAACGGGTAACACGGAAGAATGCTGCCAACATCGACGTTTCCTCTTGTCTGGCTGCGGGAGGCCGGCAATCCAAGCCGGGCGGGAACACTAGCGCGCTCTAATGGCAGTTAGCCGTTATCTTTGGTCGAGGTGCGGCATTGTGGCAGGGGTGAGGCATCGGTTTGCTGTGTGTAAGGGTTGGCTTGGCCAGCAGTTCCGAGATTGCTGATATAAGCGGCCCAGCAACCGCGAGCAGCAAAGGCGATCTGACCAACATGATCCTCGATGCCAAGGGTCCTATCCGTCTGGAGTAAACTATTCGGCACGCGGTCTCGACTTCCGCAATAGCTTCCTGATCCCATTCTTCAGTCACCCGATCAACGCCGGCGAATTCATCAAGCGTCAGGACGGAATGCTGATGTCCAGGAGCATTGGTACCAGGTTGACCTAGGTTCTGTACGAAAAGTCCGAACGGGTAGAATCGATGCCATGAAGGCTGGAGACCCGCATGGCAAAGCGTTACGAACTTCCCGATGCTGCTTGGGAGCTGATCGCGGATCTGGTTTCCCCCGCGCAGAAAATGGGACGCCCCCGCAGCGATGATCGCTTGATGCTCAACGGCATCTTCTGGGTCCTGTGCTCGGGCGCAGCCTGGCGAGACCTGCTAGAGCGCTTTGGCCCTTGGTCGACGGTGTATCAACGGTTTCGTGACTGGCGCGATGACGGCACATTCGAGCAGGTTCTTGAGCGGTTACATGTTCGCTTGAACCAGGAGGGTCTGATTGATCTGGATACCTGGATGATCGATTCGACAGCGGTGAAAGCAACCCGAGCCGCGTCTGGCGCCGGGAAAAAAGGGGGCCTGAAGAACCGGTAGACCATGCCTTGGGACGCAGCCGGTGTGGCCTGACCACCAAGATCCACATGGTCTGCGATGCCAACGGCATTCCACTGCGCTTTTTGTTGTCCCCGGGGCAGGCCAGCGACATCTCGAATGCTCAGGCGGTACTGGATCAGGTACGCATCCCCGGCAAACCGGGGCGGCCTCGTAAGCGCTGCCGCTGGTTGCTGGCGGACAAAGGCTACGATGCCGAACACCTGCGCCAATACCGCGACCGTTATCGGATGCAGCCTGTGATTCCGCTGCGGAGCATGAAGCGCAAGGCCAGGCCGGGATTGCCCCGGCTGTTCGATCGGCCCAAGTATCGACAACGCAACATCATCGAGCGGATGTTCGGCTGGCTGAAGGAAAGCCGCAGGATCGGCACCCGCTACGACAAACTGGCAAGAAGTTTCGCCGCCATGGTCACATTGGCTTGCACGCTGCGGTGTCTACGGCGGTACTTTTCGTACAGAACCTAGTCGCTGAAGACCCTGCTGGAGGTTCTTTACCGGACCGTCGCCAAAGCAAACGGTCCGGTAAGTACCGCGTTGATCTTCTGCCGCTGGCTATTCAAGCCGGATAACGAAATCCTTGGTACCTAGCGCCTGCTGCATTTCCTGGACGCTTTTGAAAGGTGAACTTTGAATAACATTCACCATGGAGTTCAAGGCGGCGTTTACCAGCTCTGGACGATTTTCTGCTAATGCCTGATCCAGGGCCTGAAACTGCTTCTGCAGTACGGCGGCGCGTTCCTGGAATGTAAACCGTATCATCTCGGACATGATCTCCCGCTGATGCTGCATGGCAGCGAGCGCCACGTCCCGCTTTGCAATGATATCGGTGCGGCGCGTCTGCTCTTGCTCGGCGATTTTCAAATAGTCCGTAACCTGGCCTACCAGATCAGTCACTCCGCTCACTACATGAACCGGGAGGCCGCTCATTGCCTTCGCCAGATCTGTGGCGGACGAGCTGGTGGGAGCCCCCTTTCCGGACTTCTTGGATCCCGCGGCTGCGAAGAATTTTCCTGCGCTCATGAATAGCTCTTTCATGCGGTTGCCTCGATGATCTGGTAGGCGTCTTGCACCAGTTTCTCGCTCTCTTCACTAACAAGGCCGCTGTCGTCGATGATCTTAACCTTCAGCAGACCGTACAGCCCGTAGCCAAGCAGGGTAAAAATCGAGTACGTATTTTTTTCGGTATCCGAAAAAAGGTTGAAGTCAATGAAGTGTTGCTTCTTTCGAGTGATCTTCATCCAGATTCGCTTGAAAATTCCGATGTTTTGGTAGTGGAAATTGATGATTTCCTCGATGGAGTCGATGGCTTTCTGCAGCCGTATATTCAATTCGTGGGTGACCGAGCCCACCTCGAGTACGCGTTGTTCAATCGAGCCAAGAACCACAATTCCGCTCTCGATTTGTTCAATGGCCTCGCGAATTTCGGCTTCATGCATTGTGGCTTCGGTGAGCGCGCGTTCGGACTTTTTGGCCGCAGCGTAACCGAGCGCAGCGATCATCGGGCCAGCAATGGCGCCGCCCAGCACCATGGTGCCTCCCGCCATGCCGAACCCTCCAGAAGCGAGCGAGCCACCGCCCAGCCAGGCCAGTGTGGCGTTGGTGGCGGCTGCACCGCTCAAAGAGCTGATCGCCGTACCGGTCGAGGCGACTCCGATTGAGGTGGCCAGGCCCCCCGCACCGATGCCCGTGAGAACACCTGAAGAGATGGCAGTCGCTCCATCCTTGAGTAAGTCGGCAGCCCGGTAAGCGCCCACTTGGATTTCGTTCAGGTCTGGAGGAGCGGCTTCGACCTTTCGACTGTCCAGGGTGATATTTTTGTACGCTACGTTGTTGATCTTTTTGCACAAGTCCACAAAACGGCTCATCGAGTCGCTTTCTACTTGGAGGCGCAGGCGGCCAAGCTCTTCCAGATAGTTGGAAAGATCGTTTTTCTGGGCTTCGAGATGCTCCTTCGCGCTCTCAAAATCTTCTGTAGCGCTCCGGACCATATCCTTTGCTGCGGAATAGTTTTTCTTAGCGTCGATGCCTTTCTTAGCTCCGAATACACCAGCCGCAAGCGCGGCTCCGCCAATGATGAATGGAATAGGCATTTCTTACTCCTGAATTGCTATTCTGAATGAAGTGTTTAGGTTGCTTTGAAGTTGCAAAGAGTTGCAAGCTTCGGCGTTGGCTTTGTAATACTCATTCAAGGTCAGGAATTTGGAGAAATGAATGTATGATTTATCAATCCTGCAAATTTCCGGTCTTGCTTCGTAAATACTGCATTTCCTATTTTGGAAGTTGTAATGCCTGCAGACTCCATCTCCTCTGTCTAGTGAAGACGTGAGTAGACTTTTGTCGACGTGCTTACAGCAGAGTCCACATTGGGTGCAAGGAAACGTCATATAGTGCTGCCAGATTTTTATTCGTTTTTTGAAGAGTGATGGTTAGCCGGGCTTTCGATTAACTGGTCCGGGTATAAGTGCTCCTGGCGGAACAGTAGACTTTCTGTGGTAGGTCTCCGGCTTGGCAATCATTTTGGGTGATGGCATGGTGATATCTATCTTGTCTGCAGTCAATATCTTAATGCCATTGCTCGTCAGTGACTCAGCAAATGCCTCGATTGCTGTATCACGATGTCCGGCTGGATTGGCATGGTCTGTACCAGGATCGCGACTCAGGCGCCGCCGTTACGCTCCTCTTCACGCTTCAACGCGGTGAATTTCTAGGTAGGGTTTGTAGTTTTTCTTGGCGATTACGATCTGGTAGCTCGCAGCGAGAATGTTTTTAAGAATGGAGGTTTCCCCTCTTACCGAGTCTATTACGATTAATCAGCTGTCGCGGCAGTCTGTGTCGCCGTCGTGTGGATGGAAGCGAAATCCTTCTCCCGACACCTCAATTTGGCGCTGGGGCAGTCCCAGTGCGTTGTTATTCGTCGAGTTCCAGCAGTTGTATGGCTCGTTTCCGGATGTTGGTCTTCCAGCTCGTCGGCTCCCTCACCTGCACGTTCTCCCCCAACCCAAACACCCACCACAACGTCTCCTGATCCATCGGCACCCAGGCATGCAGTCGCTGCCAATCGGTATCGGGCAGCGGTTCAAGCCGTTGCCGCGTGCTGATGGGCGTCTCCTTCAACAGCCACGCAATCTGCGGCGAAACATCCGCCACCAGTTCCACTTCGCCTTCTGATCGGCCTCCGCCGAAGGCGCCTCCGGCGATGTAGTCGTCGATGTCGAAATCCGGATGTTCATGCGCCTGCTCTTCCAGTAGTTCGGCGCACTGGATGCGGTGCAGGGCGAACTGTCGCAGGTCGTCGTAGTCGTTGGCGGTGCCGATCAGGTAGGTAATGGAGTGACGCGAGACGATGCCGGCCGGGTGCAGGCGCAGGGTCTTGATCTCAGCCTTGCTGCGGCTCAGGTACTCCACCTGTAGCTGGCGGCGCTCCATCAGGGCGGTGGAGACCCGCTGCCAGACGTTGGGATCGACCTCCGCCGGTAGCAGTGTCTTGCCGTTGGGCAGTGCGCGCACGCGGCGTGCCCAGTGGGCGAGGCCGTTCTGTTGCAGGCCGTCCAGGTGTCTGCGGGCATTGGCGAAATGGGGGCGCAGTTGCTGCAGCACGCTGTGCGGCAGCAGCGTTTCCAGATGCCGCTCGGCCAGATTCAAAGCCAATGCGGTGGGAGTATCGAGGTTGGCCAGATTGAGCGGCGCCTGGGCCGTCAGGCTCCAGCGGTAGGGCAGCCGGCTTTCATCGCAGGTGAGTTGCTGGCCGAGGGCAAGCTGGTTGAGGTCGCGCTGCACGGTGCGTAGATCGACCTCGAAGCCCTCCCTGTCGAGTCGTTTATGCAGCTCGGCGGCAGTGATCTCGCCGGGATAGCGGGGCAGCAACGCCAGCAGGGCCAGGCGCCTGGAAAGGGTATCGGTGGCGGACATGGTACTCCTTGTCTCCGTTTTGCCGTCGCTGGCGCCGCTAACACACTGTTAGGGAGCTTATCGTCGGCAATGTCTCATTGCCACTATGATTTACCTGCTCAGCAAGCGTATCAGCCGTTGCAGTACCGTTACTGTCTTGTCGCCATATTCACATTCGATGTCCTCATGGCCACACCGGGGGCAGCGGTCGAAGCAGTCGATGCCTATTGCCAGTGCATCGCTGCGTGGGTGAGTGGTTTGCTTCCAGCCGCAAGCCGGGCAGCGAAAGGTCATCGGAGGGGGTGGGATGGGCATGTTGATACCTCCGTGAAGGCCGACTCAAACGTCGCCGTTGCGCTCCTGCTTCTCGCGCTTGAGCGCGCTGTATTCCTGATAGTGCTCGTAACCCTTCTTGGCGACGACGAGCAGGCCGATGGTGGCGAGGATGTTTTTCAGCATTTCTGTTCCCTCCGATGGGGTGGTAGGCAATTCAGACGTGGGTGGTCCATTTCTTCCGCAGGCGCGTCAGCCAGGCGGCCCACGGCGAGGCTTCGCGAACGACTAGGTCGCGATTGCCACACTCCGAGCAGCAGGTGAAGAAATCGTCTGAGGCGATCACATCGCTGTTTGGGGCTGTGGTCTTGCGCCAGCCGCAGATCGTGCAGTCGAAGGCCAGCGGGGTGGGTTTGATCGGCATCCAGGATTCCTTGATTGGCCAGTGAGTGCAGGCTAACTGGCCGGCGCGTCAGTTTGTGTCGCACCTGGCTCGACCATGGCGTAATGCCATAACTCTTGTGTTCGTGCATAGAATCCGCCTCCGGAACATTCAGTCACAGGTCGGATTCAGATGGAACGCGAAGGAAGCTACGACACCGGCGTCACCGGCCTGGTGCTGTCCGGCGGCGGCGCGCGCGCGGCATATCAGGCCGGCGTGCTGAGGGCAATTGCCGAGCTGCTGCCCGATGCCACGCACAATCCCTTTCCGGTCATCGTCGGTACCTCGGCCGGGGCGATCAACGCCG
>JAEZDP010000021.1 GCA_023418055.1 Acidobacteriota bacterium | reverse complement strand
GTGGTGGTGCTGTCGGTGGCCTCGACGCGCGACCTCGCGTCGACCACACGGCTGCTGGAGCGCGAACTCACGCAGCGCTTCGAACAGATCTCGGGGGTGGGGGCCATCACCGTGCGCGGCGGCATCTACCGCGAAATCCAGGTGCGGTTGCTGCGTGATCGCCTGCGTGCCGCCGGCCTGACCGGCACCGACGTGGCCGATGCCCTCGCACGCGAGAACGTGCAACTGCCGGGCGGCAACGTCAAGGACGGCATCAACGACCTGTACGTGCGCACCCTGGGTGAATACCGCACCCTCGACGAGATTCGCGGCTCGGTCGTCGCGACGACGCCGGATGGGCCCATCAGGGTACGCGACGTCGCCGAAGTGGTCGACGGGTATGAAGACGTCCAGAACCTCGCCGAGGTCAACGGCGTTCCGGTGGTCCGCCTGGGCATCCAGAAGCAGAGCGGCGCCAACACCGTAGCCGTCGTCGATCGCGTGCGCGAGGAAGTGGCGCGCATCAACGACGACCGTGACGACCTGCACGTCACCATCGACAGCGACCAGAGCATCTTCATCCGGCAGTCGATCGACAACGTGCAGTCGTCGGCCCTCTGGGGAGGCCTGCTGGCCGTCCTCATCCTCTACCTGTTCCTGCGCAACGGGTCGACCACCGCCATCATCGCGCTGGCCATTCCGATCTCGATCGTCGCCGCGTTCGGTCTGCTGTACTTCGGCAACCTGACGCTGAACCAGATGACCTTCGGTGGCCTCGCGCTCGGCATCGGGATGATCGTCGACAACGCGATCGTCGTGATCGAGAACATCGTGCGCCAACGCCAGCACGGGGCGTCGCCGCTCGAGGCCGCACGCGTCGGCACCCGCGAGGTGTCTGGGGCCGTGGTCGCGTCCACGCTCACGACGTGCGTGATCTTCCTGCCCGTGGTCTTCATGCGGACGACGAGCGGGCAGCTCTTTCAGACACTGGCTCTTGTCGTCGTCTTCACGCTCGCCTGTTCGCTGTTCGTGGCGCTGACGCTCGTGCCCGTGCTCGCGAGCCGCTTCCTCACGGTGCGTCCTTCCGACCCCGGTACGCGCAGGCGTCCCACGGCCACGTCGCGGTGGCTGGGCCGCCTCGACGGCTGGTACGCCAAGCGCCTCGAGGCCGCCTTCAGGCATCGCGCCCGGGTGTTTGCCGTCGTACTGGTGCTCGTCGGCGCATCGGCCGCCGCCTGGCCGCTCATCCCGGTGGAACTGGCACCGGCGATGGAGACCAACGAGATCGACGTCGAACTCGAGATGGCGCGCGGCACGAGCATCGCCGTCGCCAAGCAGTACCTCAATGAGCTCGAGTCCGTCGTGCGCCCGCTGCTGCCCGAGGGCGAGGTCGAGTCGTTCTCGACCGAGGTGCGAGGTGACGGTGACGCCGAGGTGGAGATCAGGCTGGTCGAGGCCGGACGTCGCTCGATGGATCCGGCCCTGCTGGCCGACCGGCTGCGCGAGGCGACCACGGGCCGCATCCCTGGTGCAGAGATCCGGGTGGATGCGCAATCGGGCCTGTGGGTGCTGCGTCGGATCTTCAGCTCCGGCGGAGGCGATGAGGCCATCGAGGTGCAGCTGCGCGGGCACGACCTCGACCAGGCGATGGAGACGGCCAACCTCATTCGCCAGCGGATGGAGCGGGTCGAGGGCGTCGTCGAGGTGAACGTCGCGCAACGCGAGGGGCGCCCGGAGCAGAACCTGCGGTTCGAGCGCGCGCGGATCTCCGACGCAGGCCTCTCGGTGCAGCAGGTGGCGCAAGCCGTGCAGACCAACGTGGGCGGCCGACGGGCCGGCTACTTCCGGGAGGGCGGCGACCAGTTTCCCATCGTCGTCCGCCTGCGTCCGGAAGACCGCGTGACCGCGCAGGACGTCAAGGGCGTCTCGGTGCGCACGCCCGACGGCCAGATGTTGCCGGTCTCGGCGTTGGTGCGCCCCGAGGAGGGACGTGGGCCGACCGAGATCAACCACGTGGATGGCCAACGCGTCGTCTATCTCACCGCGAACCTGCAGAGCGGCGTGGCACTCGGCGACGCGGTGGAACGCATACGGGCCGAACTGCGCGACATCACGCTGCCCCCCGCCTTCTCGGTGGTGTTCGGTGGCGCGTACAGGGAGCAGCAGCAGGCGCAGCGCGACTTCGTCATCGCGGTGGTGCTGGCCCTGGCCCTCGTGTACATGGTCATGGCCGGCCAGTTCGAGCGGTTCCTCGATCCGCTGGTCGTCATGTGCAGCGTGCCCGTGGCGCTCGTCGGCGTGGTGCCCATGCTGCTGCTCACCGGCACCACCGTGAACGTTCAGAGCGTGATGGGCATGGTGATGCTCATCGGCATCGTCGTGAACAACGCGATCGTCCTCGTGGACTACGTCAACCTCAAGCGGCGTGACCAGGGGCTGACGCCGCTCGAGGCCGCCCTCGAAGCGGGGCGCACACGACTCCGGCCCATCCTGATGACGACCTCCACCACCGTGCTGGGGCTGCTGCCGCTGGCCCTGGGCTGGGGTGAGGGTGCCGGCTTGCAGGCGCCGCTGGCACGCGTAGTGGTCGGCGGTCTGCTGGCCTCCACCGCGGTGACCTTGTTCCTGATACCGCTGCTGTACGTGAGCGCGACGGCGTGGGTTGAGTCGGCCCAGCGGGCCTTCGCACGCCGCTTCCGCAGCACCGAAGTGCACCGCCCCGCCTGAAGAGGCCGCAGCAGCGCGGTGCGTCGAGGCCGGGCAGGTGTGACGAGGATCGGGTCGAGCGGGGACGCCACGCTCACGCGCGGCGTGTTCGCTCGAGCACCTTCACCAGCGTCGCCAGCGTCTGGTTGACGGGCGTCGGCACGCCATGCGCCTGGCCCCGCCTGAGGACATGCCCGTTCAGGGCGTCGATCTCCGTGGGGCGCCCCGCCTGCAGGTCCTGCGCCGTGGACGACAACGCCCCGGGCATGACGTCGAGGATGCCGCGGACGGCTGCATGCGCGGCTTCGGGTGCGAGAGGGACGCCTTCCGCGTGCGCCACGGCGACCAGTTCATCGGTCAGCATCGCCATCACCTGTCGAGCCTCCTCGTGCGCGGCGACGGCCCCGTATCGCAGCCCGGTGATGGCCGATAGCGCGTTGTAGGCGCAGTTGGTCGCGAGTTTCGTCCAGAGGTCCAGGCGGACGTCCTGGGCGAGGTCGCACGGCACACCTGCCGCGACGAAGAGTTGGTGCAGGGCCTCGACGGTCACCTGCGCCGCCTCAGATAGTGAGGACGACCCGAGGGGGCGCCCCAGCACGAGTCGCCCACCCCCGTTGTGCCTGACGATGCCAGGGGCCGCCATCTCGGTGGAGACATAGACGACGCCGGGCACGACGGCGTGCGGCAGTCGCGCCTGGAGGCGCCAGGCGTTGTCCACGCCGTTCTGCAGGCTCACGATCAGGGTGGCGGACGAGATGTGTGCGGCCAGCAGGTCGGCCGCGGCCTCGGTATCGACACTCTTCACCGTGACGAGCACGACGTCGGCGTCGGCAATCGCGCCGACGTCGGTGGAGGCGTCGATGGAGACGACCTCCGTCCCCGCGCGTCCCTCGATGACGAGCCCGTCGCGTCGGATGGCGTCGACGTGACGCTGACGCCCCACGAGCGTCACGGCCGTCCCCTGCTGCGCCAGGCGTGCGCCGAAGTAGCACCCGACGGCACCGGCCCCGAACACGCCGATCGTCATGCCGATACTCGGCTCACGGCTGTCGTCCCGAGAGCATCCGCTCGCGTGTGGCCCGGAACTCGTTGCCTTCGGCCCACTCGGGATAGCGGCTGGCGTTGGCGACGCGATAGCCCACGGCCATCAGCACCTGCGCATCATCGACGGCGCCATCGAGCGTCCAGTCGTCCTTGATCTCGTCAGAGGGGCGATGGTAGTCGCGCTCGGTGTACTCCGCGCGCTTGCGCGCCGCGAAGTCGGCGTCCTGTCCCACATACTCGACACCCGAGTCGGTGTAGAGGGCCGGCACGCCCTCACGTGCGAAGTTGAAGTGGTCGGAGCGGTAGTAGAAGCCCTTCTCGGATTCCGGATCGGGGCGGAGTGTCCTGCCCTGCTCGGCTGCCGCGTCTCGCAGGTAGTCGTCGAGATCGGACGCGCCGAGGCCGATGACGGTGATGTCGCGCGTGCGTCCCCACTGGTTGATGCCGTCGATGTTGACGACCGCAAGCGTCTTCTCCAGCGGGTAGACGGGATACGCGGCGTAGTACGCCGAGCCGAGCAGCCCCTGCTCCTCGGCGGTCACCAGCAGGAACAGGACGGAGCGACGTGGCTGCGGCTCCACCTGGGTGAACGCGCGTGCGATTTCGAGCACCGTGGCCGTGCCCGACGCATTGTCGAGAGCCCCGTTGTAGATGTCGTCCCCGTCCACCGGATCGCCCTTGCCGAAGTGATCCCAGTGCGCGGAGTAGATCACCAGTTCGTCTTTCAGCTCGGGGTCGCTGCCCTCGAGCCGCGCGAGCACGTTCTTGGACGCCATGGTGCGCTGGGCACTCGCCACCGCCATCGAGGCCGACAGGCCGAGCGGCACCGGCGTGAAGTCGCGTGACAGCGCCCGGCGCTTCAGCTCGTCGAGGTCCTGACCGCCCATGGCGAGCAGCGCGCGCGCCGCGTCGAGCGACAGCCACCCTTCGATGTTTGCGCGGTCCCTGTTGCCGTTCTCGGTCACCAGGTCGAGACGCTCCCCGAGGTTGCCCTGCACCACCGAGAAGGGATAACCCGCCGGCTCGGTCTCGTGCACGATGAACACACCCGCGGCGCCACGACGGGCCGCCTCCTCGTACTTGTAGGTCCACCGTCCGTAGTAGGTCATCGCCCGTCCGCCAAAGACCGCGTCGTCCAGCGTGGCCGGATCGGAGGCGCTGGGCACCTGCGGGTCGTTGACGAGCACGACGAGCGTCTTGCCCTTCACGTCGACGTCCTTGAAGTCGTTCCAGTCGAACTCGGGTGCCTCGACGCCGTAGCCCACGAACACGACGTCCGACGTCTCGATACTGGCGCCGTCGGCGACGTGCTTGCTCCAGGCGACGACCTCGTCCTTCCAGGCGAACGTCCTCTTCTCACGCCCGTTGGTCACGATGAGGGGTTGCTTCTCGGATGGCGTGAGGCCGACCAGACGGACGTCCTGCACGTAGGTGCCGTCGGTGTTGCCCGGCTGCAGGCCCAGTGCCTTGAACTGCTCCGTCAGATACTGCACGGTGCGCTCTTCGCCCGCCGTGCCTGGTGCCCGGCCTTCGAAGGCGTCCGACGACAACGTGCGCGTGTGCTCGAGGAGGCGTTCCGCATCGATGGCGGGCAGTTGCGCGAGCGGGACGGGCGTCGTGGATGCGGTGGCAGCCGTCTGGGGTTCGCGGTTGCAGCCGGAGGCCAGGACAACGAGGACCAGCAGCGACGCGGCAATGCATTTCATGGCCGCATCCTACCCTGCACCGACCGCTTCTCGCGCAGCGCCTGGTTGGCCAGGTGCGACGTACGTGCGGCAATGTGCCCCGTGCGGATGTCGGCGGTCGGCGTCTTGCGGCTGCGCATGCAGTCGACCCAGTTCTGCAGGTGGGCAATCGATCCGTCCGGCCCCGACCGCACGTAGATCTCGGGCTCGGGCTGGTGCGTGCCCGCCACCCATGGCGCGTCGTTGCGGTACACGGCCAGTCGGCGCCTGTCGATCTTCATCGTGGCGTCACTGCCCCTGAACTCCAGTCCGCCATCGTCCACGCGGCTGTTGAA
>JAEZDP010000016.1 GCA_023418055.1 Acidobacteriota bacterium | reverse complement strand
GGAACGTACGGCGCCGCCTGCTCGCGGCCTCGACCAGCCGCGTCGGGCGCCGGGCCGGGCCACCGAGCGCCGCGCCGTGCCTCGTCCGCCGGCCTGACCCCGCCGTCGAGATGGCAGCCCCGCACGTCGCGGGGCTGCTGCCTCACCGTACAATCAGGACGTGCCTCTCTACGTCGTCCGCGTGGCCCGCCATGCGACGCTGCTCGTCCTCTTCCTGCTGGCCGCCGTCCTCGGCAGCGTCAGCGGCGTCATGTTTGCCTTCGCGGGCGACCTGCCGCGCATCTCGGCACTCGACGACTACGCGCCGAGCACCATCACGCGGCTGTATGCCGCCAATGGCGAGGTCATCGGCGAATTTGCCACCGAGCGGCGGCTGGTCATCGGCTACGACGAGATCTCCCCGCTGCTGCGCCAGGCCATCATCGCGGCCGAAGACAAGGACTTCGACGCGCATGTCGGCCTCAGCATCCCCCGCATCATCGTCACGCTCGGCAAGGACATCGTCGAGCGCCGCAAGGCAGGCGGCGCCAGCACCATCACACAGCAGCTCGCGCGTAACCTGTTTCTGACCTTCGAGAAGACCTGGGAGCGCAAGATCAAGGAGGCGATTCTCGCCATCCAGATCGAGAAGCGGTACACGAAGCGCGAGATCTTCACGATGTACTGCAACACGATCTACTTCGGCCACGGCGCCTACGGGGTCGAGTCGGCGTCACGCCTCTACTTCGGCAAGTCGGCGCGCGACCTGTCGCTCGAAGAGGCCGCCACCATTGCCGGCATCATCCAGGGCAACGTCCGGCAAAGCCCCTACCTCTATCCCGACGCGGCCCGGCGGCGGCGCAACTATGCCCTGCAGCGGATGGCCGAGGAAGGCGCCATCTCCCAGCAGGAGGCCGACCGCGCGAAGGCGGCCGAGGTGAAGACGGCAGAGCTGCCGACGCAGGGCTTCTCGCCGGCACCCTATTTCGTCGAGAACGTCCGGCAGCAACTCGAGGCGTCGTTTGGCGCGAAGCAGCTCTACGAGAACGGGCTCTCGGTGCAGACGACGTTGGACATGGGCCTGCAGCAGGCCGCCACGACGGCCTTGCAGGAGGGGCTTCGCCGCATCGACCGGCGCGGCGGCTTCCGCAAGCCGGTCAACCTCACCGACAGCGACACCGATCTCGACACCTATCGGCATCCGCGTTGGCAGCGGCGCATCGCCGTCGGTGACGTCGTGCCTGCCGTCGTCACGAGCGTCTCGACGACGGGCATCGAGGCGCGTGCTGGGCGCGTGCAGGTGACGATCGCGCGTGCGGGCTACGCCTGGACGCGGAGGACCAGCGCCGCCGACCTGGTGCGGCCGGGAGACCTCATCGACGTGCGCATCGAGGCCCTGACCGGCACCGAGGCGACCGCCGTGCTCGAACAGGCGCCGGACGTGCAGGGAGCGGTGCTCGCCCTCGACAACCGCACGGGGCACGTCCTGGCGATGGTCGGCGGCTACGACTTCGAACGCAGCAAGTTCAACCGCGCGGTGCAGGCGCATCGGCAACTCGGGTCGACCTTCAAGCTGGTCGTCTTCACGGCCGCCATCGACCGTGGGTACACGCCGGCCTCCACGGTGCAGGACACGCCGGTGACGTTCCCCGGCGGTGCCGGCTCGCCGCCCTACAGCCCTCAGAACTACGACAAGACCTTCGAGGGCCCGATGACGCTACGGCGCGCCCTCGAGCTGTCGCGCAACGTGCCGACCGTGCGGCTGATGGACGCCCTCGGCCCGCCGCAGGTGGCCGACTACGCGGCACGTCTCGGGATCTCGTCGCGCATCCCGCCCTACCTGTCGAGTGCGCTCGGCGCGGGCGAGGCGACGCTGATGGAGATCACCAGTGCGTTCTCGCTGTTTCCCAACCAGGGCGTCCGGATGCGCCCTTTCGACATCGTCCGCGTCAACGACCGCGAAGGCAACGTGCTCGAGGAGAATCGCCCGCAGGCCACCGAGGCCATCCGGGCCGACACCGCGTACGTGATGACGAGCCTGCTGCGCGGCGTGGTGCAGCGTGGCACGGCCCGACGCGCGGCCGCGCTCAAGTGGCCGCTCGGCGGCAAGACCGGCACGACCGACGACTTCACCGACGCGTGGTTCATCGGCTTCGACCCCGACATCACCATCGGCGTGTGGGTGGGCCACGATCAGAAGAGGTCCATCGGCAACGGCCAGAGCGGCGCGGTGGCTGCCCTCCCCATCTGGATGGACGTGATGAACGCCTGGATCGCGGCGCGCAGCGGTGACACCGCCACGCCCCCCGAGTTCCCGGCCCCCGGCAACATCGTCTTTGCCACCACCGACACGGGGCAGCAGGAAGCGTTCATCGCGGGCACGGAACCCGGGGCGGCGTTCAGGTAGCGGCTCACGCTCACGCCTCACGCCCTACGCCTTACGCCGTACGGCTTACGCGGCGTGCGGCTACTACGCGTCGTCGTCAGCCGCGGTTCCGAGTGTGCCGGCTGCGCGGGCCATCAGGTACGCCTTGATGAACGGATCGAGGTCGCCGTCGAGCACCCGGGTGACGTCGCCCACCTCGAACTTCGTGCGGTGGTCCTTGGCCATCTGGTAGGGGTGCAGCACGTAGCTCCTGATCTGGTGCCCGAAGGCGATGTCCTTCTTCTCGCCGCCGATCCGGTCGAGTTCGGCCTGCTGCTCCTTCAACCGCATGTCGTACAGGCGCGCCTTGAGCACCTTCATCGCCGAGTCGCGGTTCTTGTGCTGCGACCGCTCGTTCTGGCACGACACGACGATGCCGGTGGGCAGGTGGGTGAGGCGCACGGCGGAGTCGGTCACGTTGACGTGCTGGCCGCCCGCGCCGCTCGACCTGAACGTGTCGATGCGCAGGTCCTTCTCGTCGATCGTGATGTCCACATCGTCGGGCAGTTCAGGCCAGACGTAGAGCGAGGCGAACGACGTGTGACGGCGCGCGGCCTGATCGAATGGCGAGATGCGCACCAGGCGGTGCACGCCGGCCTCGGCGGCCAGCAGACCGTAGGCGAACTCTCCGACGACCGTGAGCGTCACGCTCTTGATGCCGGCCTCGTCGCCGGGCTGGTAGTCGAGCACCTCACGCTTGAAGCCTCGCCGTTCCACCCACTTGAGGTACATCCGCAGCAGCATCTCGGCCCAGTCCTGCGACTCGGTGCCGCCCGCGCCGGGATGGATGGTGATGATGGCGTTCTTGGCGTCGTGTTCGCCGCCGAGCATCTTCTTGATCTCGCCCGACTCGACGCGCGTCTCGTACTCATCGAGCGACCGGTGCAGGTCGTCGAGCACGTCCTCGCCCTGCTCGAGCCAGTCGCGCAGCACCACGAGATCGTCGCCACGTTGCCGCAACTCGCGCAGCAGCGTGACCTCCTCGTCCACGCGTGCGCGGCGCTGCAGCACGCGCTGGGCGGCGGCCTGATCGTTCCAGAAGTCCGGGCCGGCGGCTATGGCTTCGAGGCGGGCAAGTTCCTGTTCGGGGCGAGCGGCCTCAAAGATACCTCCGCAGTTCGGCAGCACGCTGCTGCAGGTCGTCATACCGCCGGAGTTCGTCTTCTCGAATCGCTGTCACGCTGCACTCCCCTGTGGAACCTGATGCTGATGAACACGGCCAGCCCGGTGAGCACCAGGCAGGCATGGACGAAGCTGTCGCCGACCCGCAGATACACGGTCCGGGTGGTCAGCCACCGGACGTCCGCCACGAGGGTCCCCGTCTCGAAGAGGTCAGTCTTCTCCACGACGCGGCCGTACGGGTCGATGACGGCGCTGATGCCGGTGTTGGCCGCGCGCACGAGATACCGCCCGGTCTCGACGGCACGCACCCGCGCCTGCTCGAAGTGCTGGTACGGCGCAGACGTGGTGCCGTACCACGCGTCGTTGGTGATGGTGGTCAGTAGCTCGCTGCCCGTGCGCGCAGCCAGCAGGCCGTGCCACGGGAACACCACTTCGTAGCATACCGCCACCGACAGGCGGCGGTCGCCGACCGGCAGCACCGTCATCTCACGCCCAGGCGCGAAGTCGGCCACGCCTTCGACCAGCGGCTGCGCGAAGAACAGCAGCCGGCGCATCGGGATGTACTCGCCGAACGGCACCAGCTGCATCTTGTGGTACACCGCCTCGGTCGCGCCGCGTGGGCCAATCATGAAGGCGGCGTTGTAGTAGGGCGCACCTTCCGGCGCGACGTCGTCGCTGCCGACCACCAGATGGATGCCCGCATCGTGGACGGCGGCCCTGATGGCATCGGTCCGCGCCTGGTCACGACCGAAGAAGAACGGCGTGGACGACTCCGGCCACAACACGAGGGTCGCCCCTCGTTGCACGACCTCCTGCGTGAGCCGGAGGTAGCGTCCGAGGATGTCGTCACGGTAGGCCGGATCCCACTTCTGGTCCTGGGGGATGTTGCCCTGCACGATGCCCACACGCACGGGCTCCCCCGCCGTTATGAGCGAGCCCTCGGCGAGCCGATACGCGCCCCAAGCCACGCACGCCACCACGAGCGCAAGCGCCACGCCCGCGCGCCACACCGCGGCGCGGCCTTCACGCCAGACCCAGACAACAGCCACTCCGGCGAGCACGATGAGGGCCGACACCCCGTGGACGCTCACCAGGCTCGCCGTCTGGATCACGGCCGGCACGCCCGACTGGCTGTAGCCGAGCAGCACCCAGGGAAACCCCGAGAAGAGCGTGCCGCGCACCCACTCGGTGCTCACCCAGATGAAGGGGGCCAGCGCGAGTGCCGGCAGACCCGCGGCCTGCACGACGCGCGCGGTGATCCACGCGAAGGCCGCGGGATAGATGGCCAGATAGGCCACCAGGAGCCCACAGAGCAGCCATGACAGCGCCGCGTTCACCCCACCGAAGATGGCCAGGACATCGGCCGTCCAGTAGAGCGTCCCGAAGAACCAGAGGCCGCCGCTCAGCAGCCCGAGCAGCGCAGGATGCGGACGCCCGACGAGCGCACCCCGACCGGGACGCGTGAGCGCCAGCAGCAGCGGCACCAGCGCCACCCAGGCGACCGGTGCCGCGCCGAACTTCGGGAACGCGAGCGCGAGGAGCAGGCCCGAGGCGAGTGCTAGCGCGTAATCCAGGGCTGGAACTTCTCTTCCGACTTGAGGCGCGCCATGATCTGCTCGGCTTCGGGCCTGTCCATGTTCATGCCGACCCGCACCTTGTAGATGACCTGTCCGCCGCCCTCGGGCGCCACGACGTAGGCGCGGTACCCCCGACCCTGGAGGCGCTGAGCGATCGCATCGGCGTCAGCCTTGCTCTTGAGAGCGGTCACCTGCACCGTGAAGCCGCCGGACGAGGCCGGCGTGGGCCGGGTCTCCGGTGCAGGGGCCGGGGCGGCCTTGACGGGCTCGGGTGCCGCCGCCTTCACCGGCTCGGAGGCCACCGGCGTCGGCGCCTCTGGCGCGGCGGCGGCAGGACGCGTGTCCGCGGGCGGTGGTGGCGGGGGTTCGGCCTTGGGCGGCGCGACGGGTTCGGGTGCCGACGCGTTGCCCTGCAGACGGTCCGGATACGACAGCCCCTCCACCGAGGTCGGCGTGTTGGACTGTGGGGCGGCGGGCGTCTCGTCCACGCGTGGGTCGAAGGCGACGTCGGCCTGCACGGTCTCGTTGTCGGCCACGGCTCCGGTTGCCCCGAGCGGCGTCCCACGACCGACGAGCACGCCGAACAGGAAGATGACGATCGACACCACCGTCGTCGCCATGAACAGGAACACCAGCTGCTTGCCGCTCAGCTGAATCTCGTGAAAGCCGTCGTCGTGCGTCTCGTGGGCCATGAAACCACCTGCGTCCGCCGGGCGATGGGCTGGGCGCACATCGTTCCCCTGCGGCGTCTGCTGAAACCTTGCCGGATGGCCTCGCTCGTGTCGCTGCCCCGGAGCGATGCCAAGGCCCAACGGCGAGTGTAACACCGGCACTCCGCCACCCGCGACCGCCCCACGCGTCACGACCTGGGGCCGCGACGCTCCGATCCCGAGCTACCCCGGGTTCCGCGGCGCCGGGGACGTGGGCGCTTCGGCCGCCGCAGCCCGCACCCTCTCGAGCAACGTCCGGGCGTCGGTGGACTTTGGCGCGAGTTGCACCGCACGTTCTGCGTGGGTGAGCGCGGCCGCCGGCTCGCCCAGGTCGAGCAACGCCTCGGCCAGCAAGAGCCTGGCCTCGACGTTCTCGGCGCTCCAGAGCGAGATGGTGAGACTCTCGACGGCGTCACGCAGGCGTCCACCGCGCACGAGGACGCGCCCAAGCGCCAGGTGCGTCTCGGGTGCATACGGCGACAGATAGATGGACTTGCGGAACTCGCTCGCGGCCTCACGGTCTTCCTGCTGCTCCATCAGGCGAAGTCCACGGTCGTAGTGGAACCGTGCCAGTTGCTGGTACTCCTGCTGCGTCGCCTTGACCATCGCCGAGTCGAGGTGCAGCGGCAGCCCATCGGGCGCCGGGCTCGGCCGCTCGAGCCCCCGCGGCACGCCGCTGGTCCGGTCGGCCGTGGCCCGCGTGTCCCATTCGGTGTACTTCGACGAGAGGCGCCTGGCCAGGTCGCGCTCGCGCGACGCCTCGGCGGCAGCGCCCGTCTCCTGCAGTGCGGCGGCGAGCACGTAGTGGGCGTCGCCGTCACCGGGACCGCCCCGCACG
>JAEZDP010000474.1 GCA_023418055.1 Acidobacteriota bacterium | reverse complement strand
TCCGTAGACCGCACCGGTGCCTGGCTGCGAAGCGGACGCGGCCCCGGCGATGGCGGGGGGCGCGAACACCCGCGCGGCAAGTGCGGCGATGCGGTCAGGCGCGACGCCGGTGCCGCGCGCCGGGGTGAGACCGCCGGCATAGCCACGGCGCCCGTCCGGGTCGTAGACGACCACCGCCCCCGAGGTCAACGCGCCGAACCGCACGCCAAGCTGTCCGCCCGCATCGCGCACGCGCACGAAGGGCAGGTCCGCGGCGCGGCGCCAGAGCGCCGAGTCCACCCAGTCATCCGGTTTGGCAGGGTCGGCGAAGAAGAGCAGGTAGACGCGCGGCGACGGGCCAGGAGCCCGTGTCACGATGGCGGCCAGTGTCTCGAGTGATGCCGCGGAACAGGGGCAGTGCGGGTGCAGCGCGGCCACGATCGTCGCGCGGTCGGAGGCCAGGTGCAACGGTGCCGCCTCAGGCCAGGACGCCGGCACGGGCCCTGCCGCGCCCGCCGTCGAATCGACACGCATGACGGCCAGCAACCCAAGGGCAAGCGCGCCGAGCCAGAGCCCGGCCAGCGCCCCACGCACGAGGGCACGGCTGGAGACGTGTCGCATCCTCCGGCATAATCGGCGAAACCCGCGCCGTCTTGAGAGGACGCCATGGCCGGGCCAGGGGACCTCTGCCGATGATTGGAATCGTCTACGTCAGCTCAGCCGTCCGGCTGTTCGACCAGCAGGAACTGGTCGACGTGCTGAAGGTGAGCCGTCGCAACAACACACGCGATGGCATCTCAGGGCTGCTGCTCTATCGCGGCGGCAACTTCATGCAGCTGCTCGAGGGCGACGACGACCTGGTGTGGCAGGCGCATGCCCGCATCTCGGGCGACCCGCGCCATACCGGGATCATGACCATCTTCAAGGAGCCCATCGAGACCAGGCTCTTCGCCGACTGGTCGATGGCCTTCGGCAACCTGGACGACCCCGAGGTGGCGGCGCTCGAAGGCGTCAGCGGATTTCTCGATCGGTCGTTCACCGACCCGGCCTTCACCAACGACGGCAGTCGGTGCCTGAAGCTGCTGCGATCGTTCCGCCAGTCGATGCGCTAGGTTCAGGCATACTCCAGCGTGGCTACCCGCGTTCTGCTCGCCGGCATCCTGGTGGTGGCCGTCGCGCTCCGACTCCAGGGCCTCGACTGGGGACTCCCCTACCTCTGGCATCCCGACGAGAAGCTGCACATCGTCGGGCTGATGCTTCACAACCAGACGCTCGACCCGCACCACTTCATCAACCCGAGCTTCCACCTCTACCAGGTCTGGATGGCGGTACGCCTGGCGTACTGGTGGCATCCCGGGCAGTACCTGGTCGTCTCGCTGCACCGCATCCTGCCGCTGAGCGACCCGGCACATCCGGGCCGCGCGGTGCAGATGCTGGCCGCGCGCCTGTCGCGCGGCGTGTCGGTGGCCTGGTCGGTGGCGCTGGTCGGGGTGCTCTACTGGATGGGCCGCCGGACGTTCGGCACGCGCGTCGGACTCCTGGCCGCGGCCGGGGCGGCCGTGACGATGGGCCTGACCAACCTCGCGCATTTCGGCACGCCCGAGAGCGTGATGTTCCTGATGTGCCTGCTCACGCTGGCCGCCTGCGAGCGGATCGCCACACGTGGCCACTGGCGCGACTACGCCCTGGCCGGCTTCCTGCTCGGGTGCGCCGTGTCCACCAAGTTCACGGCGTTCGTCCTGGGCGCGCCGCTGCTCGTGGCCCACGTGTGGTGGTATGGCCGCCGCACGGCCCACCTGCGCGGAGTGGGAATGCTGCTCCTGGCAGGCGTCGCCTCCCAGGTCGCCTTCTTCGGCACGACGCCGTTCGCCCTGCTCAACTGGCCGGAGTTCCGCGCGGCGCTCGACATCGTCTGGCGTACGGGCGCCCCGGAGGGCTCGCTGGCCGCCGCCGGGCGCTCGTGGGACAGCTACGTGTTGTGGCTCGTCAACGGGCTGGGCGTGCCGCTATTCCTCTGGGCGGCGGGCGGGTTCGCGCTCGCGGTCCGCGAGATGTTCCGGCCGGAGGCCTCGAGTGGAGCTCCCCGCGACCCACGCCGCGCGGCGCTGGCCGTCCACCTCACCTGGATTGTGGCCTTCATCGCCTTTTTCGGGATGAGCCCGCACAACGCGCTGCGATTTGCCATGCCGGTGGCGCCCTCGCTGCTGCTGCTCGGCGCGGTGGGCGCCGACCGCGTGCTGTCGTCCACGCGCGGTGCGATGCGCCACGCGGCCGTCGCGCTGCTGGCCGCCACGGGTCTCTACAGCGTGGCCTACTGCGTCGAGGCCAACCAGATGTTGCGGCACGACACGAGGTATCAGGCCGGCGCCTGGCTGCGCAATCGCACCTTGCCGGGGTACGCGCCGGTGCAGTACTTCGGTCCTGAGGCGTACCTGCCCTGGTTCGACCAGCCGGCCTTCCGCGTGATCTACGTGCCGTTTGTCGCCAATCGAGGGCTGCGCGGCGACGCCTTCCGCGAGGAGGCCGAAGGCTACCTGCAGCACACCTGGAGCGTCGTGGTGGACGCCGAGTTCTACTACCGCCGCTACTTCGACATGGCCGACACCTGGCCGGAACGCGCTGACTTCTACCGCGGCCTGCTCGACGGCCGCCACAAGCCCGATGGCTACCACCTCGTGCAGCGCTTCACCTACCCCACGCGCTGGTGGCTCGCGCCGAAGCCGGAGTTCGCCTCGCCCGAAGTGGTCATCTTCACCAAACGTGAGGTCCTCGACGACATTAGGCGCTAGGCGGCTGGCGGGTGGCGGCTGGCGGGTGGCGGCTGGCATGAGGCATGAGGCATGAGGCATGACGCCTGAGCCCGCCTTCCCCTCCGCTATACTTCTTCGCCGTGCCTCGGATGGACCTGCTCGAAGCCTGGCGAGCCCGCATCGTGAAGCCCTTCCTGCGTGGGCGCCTGCTCGACATCGCCTGCGGCTACAACAACCTCGTGCGTGCGCATGGGTCGGGTGTGGGCGTGGACGTCTTTCCCTGGACAGGCATCGACGTGCACATCGGCGACGCCGCCAAGTTGCCGTTCGTGGCGGGGGCCTTCGACACGGTCAGCATCGTGGCCGCGCTCAACCACATTCCCAACCGCGTGGACGCGCTGCGCGAGGTGCGGCGGGTGGTCCGGCAGGACGGCCGGCTCCTCGTCACGATGATCGGCCCGGGCACCGGCAAGCTGGCCCACCTCTTGTTCCGGCACGACGAGGACGCCCGCGGGGGCATGGTCGAGGGCGAACTCGACGGCATGCCACCGCCACAGGTGCGCGCCTGCCTGGCCGAGGGCGGCTTCCGCGTGGACCGCGAAGTGCCGTTCCAGTTCGGCCTCAACCGCCTCTACGTGGCGTCACCGGCGCGCTGAGTGTCCATGCCCCACGAGCTGCTCTCGATCATCGTCCCGGCCTACAACGAACACCGCACCATCGGACAGGTGCTGCGTCGCATCGCCGAACTCGACCTGCCCATCGACCGCGAGGTCATCGTGGTGGACGATGGGTCCACCGATCACACGCTGCGGGTGGCGCAGGCCGAGGCCGACCAGTTCCCGTTCATCCGCGTGGTGCAGATGGAGCGCAACGGCGGGAAAGGTGCCGCCATCCGCCACGGCGCGACGTTGGCCCGCGGCACGATCCTCGTCATCCAGGACGCCGACCTCGAGGTGGACCCGGGCGAGTACGTGCAGATGCTCGTCCCGATGCTCCAGGACGGCGCGGATGTCGTGTACGGCTCGCGCTTCCTCGGGCGCCCCTGGCGCTGGCAGGTGGGCTACCTCGCCAACCGCTTCCTGACGGGCATGACCAACGTGCTCTTCCGCGGCACGCTCACCGACATGGAGACCTCGCACAAGATGATGCGCACGGAGGTCTTCCGCCGGCTGGTGCTCACGGGCGACCGCTTCGAGATCGAGCCCGAGATCACCTCGAAGATCCTGCGCAGCGGCCACGACATCCGCGAAGTACCTATCGCGTACGAACCGCGCACGCACGCCGACGGCAAGAAGATCGGCTGGCGCGACGGCGTCGTCGCCATGCGCACGCTGCTCAGGATTCGCGTGGCGCCGCGGCGCGACGTGGTGCGCTCGTAGGCGGGTGCGGGCCGGTCCCGCCCTTTGTTACTCTGGACTGTCGTGACGCCCTCCCGAACCTCTGCCATGTACCTCTGCCGCTCGCTTGCGGCGCTGCTGGCCCTCGTCCTCGTCGCCTCACCGTCATCGCTGGCCGCGCAGTCGCTTTCGCGCTGGTTCCTCGCCGAGGGCGCCAACAACGCGATCTTCGCCGGCGAGATCCTCGTGGGGAACCCGAGCAGCCAGACGCTCGAGGTGACCATCCGACTACTGCCGCAGCCCGATGCGGCCCCACTCGCCGAACTCATCAGGACGTTCGAGCTGAAGCCGACATCGCGCCGCACCATACGCCTCGGCGCCGACTTCGGCCTGAACGGCAGCGCGTCCGCCGAAGTGACGGCCGTGGTGGCCGGCTCCAGCACACCCGCCGACATCGTCGTCGAGCGGTCGATGTACTTCACGGGGGGGACGGCAAGCGGCGGGCACAATGCCAGCGGCGTGACCGAGACCGCCTCGACGTGGGTGCTGGCCGAAGGCGCCACCACCATCTTCGACACCTTCGTGCTCGTGGCCAACCCGAACGCCGGCGACACGCATGTGCGCGCCACCTACCTCACGGCTACCGGCCAGGAGTACGTCACCGAGCAGGTGGCCCCGCCCAACAGCCGCGCCACGTTCTGGCCGCGCAACGAACACGCCGCGCTGCAGAGCGCCGAGTTCTCCACCGTCATCGAGTCGCTCACGCCTGGACACGACGTCGTCGCCGAACGCGCGATGTACTTCGACTATCCGGGGCCGGACACGTTTGCGCGCAGCGGCCACGACGCCCTCGGTGTCTCGAGCCCCCACACCACGTGGTATTTCGCGGAAGGCTACACGGGCGGCAACACCGCGGTGGCCTTCGACACGTTCCTGCTGCTCGGCAACCAGGGCACGACGACCGCGGAGGTCACCGTCACCTACCAGCTCGACTCGGGCGAGGCCATCACGAGGATGTACACGGTGCCCGGACGACAGCGCTTCACCGTGTGGGTCGATCAGGAAGGCCGTCATTCGGACCCGCGGCTCGAGCGCGCCGCGTTCGGCATGACGGTGCAGTCCACCGTGCCCATCGTAGCCGAGCGGGCCATGTACTGGGGCACGCCGTCCGCCTCCGACCCGGCGACGCCCACCCTGCCCTGGACCGGCGGCCACGCCACCGCCGGCTCGCCGGTGCAGGCCGCGCGCTGGGCCTTCGCCGAAGGGCTGCAGGACTTCCGCGACGCGTCAGCGGTGCGATACGAGACCTTCGTGCTCCTCTCGAACCCCAGCCCCACGCCCATCGTCGTGCGAGGCACGTTCGTGCGCGAGGACGGCACGGGCGTCCAGTACGACCAGTGCGTGCCCGGCAATGGCCGCGCCAACATCTGGACCGCGACACTCCCCGCACTCAGCCACCGCCAGTTCGCCGTGTTTGCTGAAAGCGTCTCGTCCACGGCGTCAGGCCCGTGCGGCGTGGCCACGACGGGCGGCGAGGTGTTCGTGGCCGAACGCGCCGTGTACTGGGGCGCAGGCTTCACCGGCGGCCACGTGAACATCGGCACGCCGTGGACCGGCGCCATCGTGGCGCCGCCCGCCCCGAACGACGTGGTGAGCGCGACCGTGGCGGCGGGCTCTTCGGGGCGCCTGAGCGGCGGCGACTGGATCGACGTCGATGTCACAAACGTCGCACCGGGCGACGTCGAGGTGTTGGTCGGCGGTCTGCAGGCGCCCCAGGTGCAGTTCGTGTCGGCCTCTCGGATCCGCGTGCGCACGCCGGTACGGACGACGGCCACCGGATTCGGCAGCGCCGGCACACGAGCGGTGGTGGTCAAGAGCCGCGGGCAGTCGGTGGCGGCCGGGGCCATGGGCGTGTCATTCCGCGTGCTGGCCATTGGCGATAGCTTCACCGAGGGGCTGCTCGTCGAGCGGGTGAGGACGATCACGCCCCCGCAGGACTTCCCGTCGCCTGCCTCGCCGCCCTATCCGGAAGGGCTGCGTGGATGGCTGGCGAGCGACGCGCGCCTCGGTAGCGGCGTCGTCGTCTGGAACGAAGGACGGGGCGGGGAGTGCGCCTCTGTGCGGGGCTGCAGCAGCAACGCAAGCTCTGGCGCCGGCCGCATCGAAGGGCTCGTGAACAGCCGCGCGTGGGACGTGGTCATCGTGATGGAGGGCTTCAACGACCTGAACGACGGCCAGCGATACGGCGCCTCCCTCGGCAGTGCCGTGAACGCGCTGCGTTTCATGGGCCGCACGGCGGGCGCGTCGGGGGCCACCGTCGTCATGGGCATCCTCGAGCCCTCGATGAACACCCTGTCGGGCGCCATCGCTTCGATGGCCGATGCCGAAGGGTTCCAGCGCCACACCTTCCGTAACGTCGAGCTGGGCACTGACGATGTGCATCCGACGCAGGAGGGGTACGACCGCATGGCGCGGGAGATGTACGACAAGCTCAAGGCGCTCTTCCCGTAGCTTGCCGCGCCGTAGCCTTGGCGAAGGCGGTGCCTGCCGCGCCGTAGCCTTGGCGAAGGCGGGGATCTTTCGATAAGCTACGAGTTTCCAGCGCCGGCCCAGACGCCAGCTGGGCGCTACCGCGATCCTTCGATGACCCTCCGGACTCCGCTCGTCGCCTGCCTGCTGCTCCTGTGGGCAGTCACCGCTCACGCACAGTCGGCGTCGTCGTGGTTCCTGGCCGAAGGCGCAAGCAACGCCACCTTCGACCAGGACATCCTGGTCGCCAACCCCAACGCCGCCAACGTCCGCGTCACCATCACGCTGCTTCCTGCAGGCGATGCCATCACTGGGCCCACGACGAGCCGCGAGTTCGTCCTGCCCGCCCTGAGCCGCGAGACGTACAACCTGCGCACGGAGTTTCCGGGCCTGAACGGCGCGGCTTCGGCCGAGGTGACAGCGGTGTTGGACAGCGGCGGTGCCCCGGCCGACATCGTCGTCGAGCGCTCGATGTACTTCCCCGACGCCACACGCACCGGCGGGCACAACGCCAGCGGCGTGACGACGACGTCGGAGCGATGGGTGCTGGCCGAGGGCGCGAGCACGATCTTCAACACGTTCATCCTCGTCACCAACCCGAACGCGAGCGCGGTGAACGTCCGCGTGAGTTACCTGCGCAGCACCGG